>NZ_CP047945.1:1603261-1923913 GCF_014279795.1 Synechococcus sp. PROS-7-1 | reverse complement strand
ACCACGGGGCACCAGGAGGTGGTGGAGGTGCGGTTTGATCCGGCCAAGATCAGCTACCCCCGCCTGCTGCAGTCGTACTGGCGCAATGTGGACCCCTTGGATGGCGGCGGCCAGTTCTGTGACCGGGGCGATTCCTATCGGCCGGTGATTTTCACCAACAGTGAGGGGCAGGCCCAGGCTGCCCGCGCCAGCCGCGCTGCGGCCGCCAGAGAGCTGGGGGTGCCAGAAGCGAAGCTCAAGGTGGAGATCAAGCCTCTTAAGAAGTTCTGGCCGGCCGAGGGGTATCACCAGAATTACGCCAAGAACAACTCCCTCCGCTACCGCTTCTACCGGTTCAGCTGCGGTCGTGATCGCCGGCTGGATCAGGTGTGGGGCAGCAAGGCCCGCAGCGGCGCTGCCTGGAGTACACCGGCGAAGCGTTGACAACGGCGGTCCACTTGGCTTAGCGAATTCTGTGGAAATTCTGTAGTCGTTGATTCGCTCTGACTCACTGACTTCTCAGTGAAGGTGCGGGTTTTACCCCCTCCCCTTCCTCGATTGATCTGCGTACCATGGCCTCGGGACGCGTAGGAGGTCTGTATGTATCTGCTGACCATCAAGGACGGTCTTGTCACCCGTCACGTGGGCCCGTACCCATCACCGAAGCAGGCCTCCGATGATCTCGATCGGGTGATGGCCAGTTGCTCTGAGCGGGCTCGCTGGCAGATTCATGCCCTTGAGCACCCGCTCTCCGTCGTTAAGACTGCAGCCGTGGCCTCTTAGGGAGACGTCTGATCGGATCGCCGGCCCGGGTAGCCACGCAGTAGGCCGGATTCGATCATCAACCCCACGCCAGCATTGATGGCAATCAGGCTGAGGGTGCCGTACCAGAACCAGGGCCCCCGATCCTGACCGAGCATCTGCACGATGCGCCGACTCACCGCTTCCCCGAAGAGGCAAAGTCCGGCGGGAAGCAGCAGCACCCCCAGCTGGGCTCGGATGTACCAACGCAGCGGTTTGGAAGCCATGGCGTGCGGTGACGGCTCCCGAACTTAGGTGGTGGTGGTGCCTGCCTGGCTGCGGACCCAGTTCACCAGAGTGCGAACTCCGTAGCCGGTGGCTCCCGATGGATCCAGCCCCCGGCCCTTGTCGCTCCAGACCGTGCCAGCGATATCGATGTGGGCCCAGGGAATGCCGGCATCCACAAACTCCTTGAGGAACAGGGCGGCTGTGATCGAACCACCCGGCCGGGGGCCGGTGTTTTTCATGTCCGCCAGCAGGGATTTGAGCCCTTTGCGGTAAGAGCTGTGCAGGGGCATGCGCCACAGTCCCTCGCCGGCGGATTGGGCGGCCAGCTCCAACTGGGAGGAGAGGTTGTCATCGCCGCTCCAGAGGCCGGCGATTTCATCGCCAAGTGCAATTACACAGGCACCCGTGAGCGTGGCCAGATCAACGATGGCGTCGGGTTTGAGCTTGCAGGCATACACGAGGGCGTCGGCGAGGGTCAGCCGCCCTTCGGCATCGGTGTTGTTGATCTCGATTGTGGTGCCGTTGGAAGCGGTAACGATGTCGCCGGGGTGCACGGCGGAGCCATTGATCATGTTTTCGCAGGAGGCCACCAGCATGTGCACCTCCACGCCGGCAGGACGCAGTTCGGCGATCGCCCGCATGGCGCCGAACACAGCGGCGCTGCCCCCCATGTCGAATTTCATCATGTCGATCTGGGCGGCGCCCACCTTGAGGTTGTATCCGCCTGAATCGAAGGTGAGCCCTTTACCCACCAGCACCAGCCGCTTGCTTGCTTCGCCGTTGGGGCGGTAGGTGAGGTGGATGAATTTGGGGTCCATGTCCGACCCTTGGCACACCGAGAGGAAGGAGCCCATGCCGCGCTCCTCGCAGTCGGAGCGCTCGAGGATGGTGAGCTCCAAGCCGTGTTCATGGGCCAGGTGGCTGGCGGTGCGTGCCAGTTCCGTTGGGGTGACGCTGTTGGGAGGGGCGGCAACCAGCTCGCGGGCCAGTTCCACGCCGGCGCACACCGGATGCACGGCTTCCAGGCCTTGAGAAAAGCCTCCGGGCAGAGGTCCCAGCAGCTCAAGCTGGTCGGGTTTGGGGCTGGGTTCGGGCTTGCTGCGGAAGCGCTCGTCGCTGTAAAGCGCCAGACGCACCGCTTCGGCAGCGGCGGCGGCATCCTCTTCGGGGCTGTCGCTGCTCCAGGGGAGCAGCAGGCCCAGGGTGCCCCCTTGCCCCTGCGCAGCCCTGGCCGCGGCGGCTGCAGCAAGGCGCAGGCGGTCGCGATCAACGCTGGAGGCCTCTCCCAGGCCAACCAGCACAAGGGCTGTGCAGTCGCTGCGCAATAGGGGCAGGCTGACGCAGTCGCCGGGCTTGCCGCTGAAGGGTTTCTGCTTCAGCCAGCCGCTGAGTTGCAGGCTGAAGCGCTGCTCCATGGCCGCCACCAGGCCCTGGGGGTCGTTCTCAGGGATGCCAAGGGCCAGAACGGAACCGCTCCAGGCCTCAAGGGTGGCCGGAGAGAGGGAGATCTTCATGGGGAGCCGATGCCTGCAGCGATGCTAGAAGCCACCCTCAGCCCGCATGGAAGGGTGTGGCCCAGCGCTCGCGCGTTTCCTTGTTGAAGGGCGGTTGCCAGCGCCGGATCAGGGTCTGCTCCAGCTGCCGGCGGGCTCGGGTGGCCGTGGGCACATCGCCCCAGAAGCGGATGCTGGTGCTGCAGCGCAGACCACAGGCCATGCAGGCTTCCTGGTAAGCGGCCAGGTAGGCCTTGCAGTCGTGCTCCCCCTTCCAGCGACGATCGGCAGCGATCGTTTCACCGATGTAGAGCAGCAGGGGGTGTTCGAGATCGGCAGGCCGGTCCATTACCAGGTAAAGCGCTGCGCCTTGATGGGGGCCTTCCGGCCAGCGCCAGAAACTGAGCGGTAACGGTTTGAGCTGCAGGGGGTCAAAGCTCGCGAGCGGATCCTGGACCGCCTCGAACAGGGCACCTTGCAGCGCCTCCGGGGGTGTGGGCGTAAACAGCGGTGCCTGGAAGGCATGCACCCGCTGTTGCCAGCGGCGCAGCTGGGTGGCCGTGATCACCAGCTCTGCGCCGCCACCCGCCGCGCTGGCCTGGGAGGCACCAGCAAAGAGATCGCCCTGGCGGGGTGCCTCAGCCATGCACTCAGCGCCGCGGCGGCAGGCTGGGGCCGGAGGGCTTGGCTCCAAAGGTCACCCGGCCGATGAGGGCTTCCACGGCATCAGGCGGAAGACAGAGTCGCTCCTGCAGGTCCGCCAGGTGCTGGAACGGTTGGCGCCGCCGCTCGCTGATCAGGCGCTGCAGCCGTTCCTCCGGCCATCCCAGGCTGGCGGCCAGCAGGGAGGGACTGCCGGCATTGAGATCGAGAGTTGTTTGATTCGGCAGCGGGGGTGCGTCGCCATGCCAGCGGAACACCAAATAGGGGCGCCATCGATCGCAGAGCGCGGGTGGCAACTCGAGCAGACGGGCCAGATCCTCCAGCTGGCTGAACTGCACCCCGCCCTGCTGCAGGCGCAGAAGCAGATCCACCATGGCCTCACTGCAGCCGGGCAGTCGGCGCCAGTCGGCGGCCGTGGCTCGGTTCACATCAATGCACCAGCTGGATTCTTCGTCCCCAGGGGTGGGGGCAGCGGGTGGGCGCACCGGATCGGCAGGCAGGTCGCCGATGGCCTGCAGCACCTTGCGTGCCAGGGGATCGAGCCAGTGCCGGCGGGCCATTGCCGCGTGTCTCCTTAGCAGCCTGGCCAGGACCCTAGGTCCAGCGGGGCGGTCTGGCGGGAACCTGCACGAGCCCCTCACGAAAGGCGGTCACCACCGCCGCGGTGCGGTCTTTGGCCGGCAGCTTGCGCAGCAGGCTGCTCACGTGACTTTTTACGGTCTCCATGGACACCAGCAGGTCGTTGGCGATCTCCTCATTGCTCATGCCGCGGCACAACCCGCGCAGCACGTCTTCCTCACGCATCGTGAGTTCCTGCAGGGGCAGGGACTGGCCGCTGCTGGGAAGCCGGCTGTGGTGGAGCACACCGCTGATCAACGGATCGAGGTATTGCCCATCGCTGTCGACCGCGGTGAGGGCGGCGGCCACCGCTCCGGTGCCGGCGCTCTGAACGGCGCAGATGCCATGGCATCCGGCCTCGATCGCGTCCAGGATCGTGCGGGCGATCGGCCTGTGCAGCAGGATCAGGGCCTTGAGCTCGGGCTGAACAGCAAGGGCGCGCCGCACCAGGCTGATGCCGCTGCCGCTCTCCAGCAGATCGGTGCACAGCAGCAGGGTGGCTGCGTGGCTCTGAATGTTGCTGAGGCAGTCGTCTTCGCTGGTGCAGGCGGCCACCAAAGGCCCCTGACCTTCGAACCAGATCGTCCAGCTGGCGAGCAGCACAGGGTCGGCGGTGGCGATGGCGGTTTGGCTGCGCCGCAGCAGGCTGTGACCCTGGCGGGATTGCTGTTGCAGAGAGGGGATCCGTGAGCTGAGATCCATCGGGAGAAACGGTCGGGAACCGAGGCCGCTGGCGTTGTCATGGTGGCTCGAATCCAGGGGCGTGGATCCGCACTGTCAGCGACGGCGGCCATTGTTCAGACTTTCTCAAGTAAACGGATGGAGCCATGGCGTTCTTCGACTCCGAAATCGTGCAGGAGGAGGCCAAGCGGCTGTTCGGCGATTACCAGCAACTGATGCAGCTGGGCTCGGATTACGGCAAGTTCGACCGGGAGGGCAAGAAGAAATTCATCGACACGATGGAGGAGCTGATGGAGCGCTACCGCGTGTTCATGAAGCGTTTCGAGCTCTCGGAAGACTTCCAGGCCAAGCTCACGGTGGAGCAGCTGCGCACCCAGCTGGGGCAATTCGGCATCACGCCGGAACAGATGTTCGAGCAGATGCACGGCACGCTGGAGCGGATGAAAAGTCAGCTGGAGCAGCCCCCCAGCTGAGGCGACCCGTACGATTCAGCCCGCAACCGCTCCGCCTGTCCATGGCCCCGACCCCGTCCTTGCCGGCCTGGCTGTCGCGCGGCATGGCCGATCTCTTTCCTGCGGGAGACCCCGCTGATGCAGATCAGGCCCTGGCGGCACGCTTGGCGCATGCGGAGACGCAGGGCCGGCCGCTGCGGGTGAAATTGGGCATCGACCCCACCGGCAGCAGCATTCATCTTGGCCACAGCATCTTGTTCCGCAAGCTGCGGGCCTTCCAGGATGCGGGCCATACGGCGGTGCTGATCATCGGGGATTTCACGGCACGCATCGGTGATCCCACCGGCAAAAGCGACACCCGGGTGCAGCTCACGGCTGAGCAGGTGGACGCCAATGCCGCCACCTATCTCGCCCAGCTGGGCCAGGGGCAACCGAAGGACACGGCCCTGCTGGATTTCGAGACCCCCGGCCGTTTGGAGGTGCGCCGCAACAGCGAATGGCTGGAGGGTTTGGATCTGCCTCAGGTGATCGCTCTGCTGGGGACGGCCACCGTGGGCCAGATGTTGGCCAAGGACGACTTTTCCAAGCGCTACGGCAGCGGCACGCCCATTGCCCTGCATGAGTTTCTCTATCCGCTGTTGCAGGGCTACGACTCGGTGGCGGTGAACGCCGATGTGGAGCTGGGCGGCACCGACCAGAAGTTCAATGTGGCCATGGGCCGCGATCTGCAACGCCATTTCGGCAAGGGGACGCAGTTCGGGTTGCTCTTGCCGATCCTGGTGGGTCTCGATGGGGTGCAGAAGATGAGCAAGAGCCTCGGCAACACCGTGGGTTTGGAGGAGGATCCCCTCTCGATGTACTCCAAGCTCGAAAAGGTGGGCGACGGGGCGATCGACGACTACGTGACCTTGCTCACCGACCTGGATCTGGCGGCGTTGCCGGAGAACCCACGCGAGAAGCAGAAGGCGATGGCTCTAGCGGTAACCGCCAGCCGCCATGGGATGGAGGCCGCCACCAAGGCTCAGGCCGATGCCGCCAGCCTGGTGGGCGGAGCGGGGGATGCAGCGGCGGAGGTGCCGGAGGCGTCGCTGGCGCAGGTGAACTTCCCAGCCAAGGCCTTCTATCTGCTCAGCGCGGTGGGCATCTGCGCCAGCAGCAGCGATGCGCGCCGTCAGATCAAGGGTGGCGCCGTGCGCTTGGAAGGAGAGAAGATCACCGACCCCAACCAGGAGTTCGCCACAGCCGCGGAGCTGGAGGGCAAGGTGCTGCAGTTGGGCAAGAAGACCTTCCGGCGGCTTACCGCTTGAGCAGGGTGACGCAGGCCCCGTACTCGCTCAGGGGCTGATCGCAGCTCAGTAGCTGGATCCGCTCCTCCTGCGCCTGAGCGATCAGCAACCGATCAAAAGGATCCCTGTGGTGCCAGGGCAAATTCTGGACGGCTAAGCAGTGCTCGGCCTGGATGGGCAATTCTTCAAACCCTTCACGCTGGAGATGCTGGCGTAACGCAGCAGTGTCGAACTGAAAGTCGGGGCGGTTGAGCGAGCGTTTGATCGCCACTTCCCACAGGCTGACGACACTCACAAAAAAGCGTTGTTGTCGGTCTTTCAGATCTGGGATCAGCGTGGCTGGGAGCTCTTCCGGTGCAAAGGCCATCCAGATCAGCAGCTGCGTGTCGAGCAGGCGTGGCGGTGTTGTTCCGCTGGTCATCAGCCGAACATGGCGTTGATGTCATCAACGAAGTCGGCTTTCACATCAGCAGTGGCGATGCCCTGGTTGCTCATGAACCCCAGCGTCCGCCTGCGCGGTGAGGTGTCGACGGGGACGAGCTTCACCAACGGTTTGCCGGCCCGAGCGATCACCACCTCATCCCCATCCAGGGCCTGCTCCACATAACGGGAGAGGTGGGTCTTGGCGGCGTGGAGATTCACTTGCATGGCATCAGCTTAGCCGGCAGGGCGGCTAAGCCAGAGGGGTATGTGCTGCGGCTGGGCAGGAGGACCTTCCGGCGGCTTACCGCTTGAGCAGGGGCCAGTCCCTCAAGCTGCCTTGATGGGGATCAGAGGTTGCGCAGCACCTCCAGATCTTCGGGTTCGAGGGCCGTGGGGATGCCCTGGCGCAGGATCTCCGAGAAACCCTCATCGCGGTTGAGCACGGTGAGCAGGTAGAGGCGATCGGGGCCGGGATTCTCGAAATCGTGAATGGCCTCGGCAGGAACCACCACAAAGTCGCCGGTGTTGGCTGTGATCGAGCGCTCCTCGATGTGGAAGATCACCGTGCCCCGCAGCACGAAATAAAACTCCGCGGAGTGGTGGTGGGTGTGCAACGGCACCCGGTCGCAGGGATCGTGGATTTCCAGAAACAGGCTGATCCCTTCCTGGGACCCGCGGTCGTCATCACCATCGGCGGGTGAGCTGAGCAAGGCCAGTCGGCAGTGGTCCTGATCGCTGAAGCGGTAGCCCTGGAGCTGGTCGGGGTGAATGATCCGCGGAAGCATGGGTCGGGTGGCTGTGGCTTCAGGATGGAGACTGCTGCTGCGGCTGTCTTGGCTTCGTTGCGTTCCGCCCATCCGGCTGATCGGATCATCGTGGCCCTCGATGGCATGGCGCCCGAGCAGGCCCTGACTTTTGCTGCCCAGGTGGAAGGGCTGCGCTGGGTGAAGGTGGGCCTGGAGCTGTTTGTGCAGGCCGGGCCTGAGGTGGTGGCGCAGCTGCGCGAGCAGGGGTTGCGGGTGTTCCTCGATCTCAAATTTCACGACATCCCGGCGACGATGGCCGGTGCCTGCCGGCGGGCGGCGGCGCTGGGGGCCGAACTGATCACGGTGCATGCCTGCGCCGGCAGCGATGCACTCAAGGCAGCCCAGGCCGCGGCAGAGGAGGGCGCCCAAGGTGCGGGTCAACCCGCCCCCACGCTGTTGGCGGTGACGGTGCTCACCAGCTGGGAGGAGCAACGGCTGCAACGGGAACTCGCCATTGGCCAGTCCATCGGCGAACGGGTGCCGGCGTTGGCGCAGCTCTCGGCGACCGCCGGCATCGGCGGTTGTGTGTGCTCACCCCTGGAGGCCGCGGCATTGCGGGCGCAGCACCCTGAGCCCTTCGCGTTGGTCACCCCCGGCATTCGCCCCAAAGGAGCAGCGGCTGGCGATCAGGCCCGGGTGATGGGGCCGGCTGAGGCGATTGCAGCAGGAGCCAGTCAGCTGGTGATCGGCCGGCCGATCACCAAGGCCGAAGATCCCAGCGTGGCGTTTGCAGCTTGTTGCGGGGAGCTCATCGGAAGCCCCCAGCAAAGCGAGTGATCAGAACTTGACGTTGAGACCACCCCAGGCGCGCCAGGCTGTGCCCAGATCATTGCCGTAGAACACCGGGCCGCCGCGCAGGAACACGCCCACCCAGGTGTCGGTGACGTTGTAGGTGGTGTAGTCGAGGCCGGCTTCCACGAGGAAGCCGTTGGCATCGCCGCTGTCGAGCTAAGCGTTTGCCGCTCTGAATCTGCTGCAGTTGCGTTGATTCCTGCGTTGCCAACTGCGCGACGCGATGGGATCAGGTTGCTCTTCGAAGAGATGGCTCCCGAGCATTCGCTGCGCGAACCTGCCGAGGCTGCAGGGTTGTGGTGGATGCAGGTGGGCTTGGCCCAGAAGTTAGGTGATCAGGCGCACGCAGGCTCCATAGGCTTCGAGAGCACGATCGCAGGTGAACAGCAGCAACGGTTCAACCCGGCTCTGGGCCACAAGTAAACGATCAAAAGGGTCACGATGCCCCTCAATGGTTTCCAGCCGTGCTACTTCCAACAGGTGCTCGTTGCTGATCGATAACCACTGAAAACCCTCGGCTTGGACTTGTTGCTCCAGGTCCGTTAGGTCAACGCTCAACCGCCCGAGATTGACCTTGATCGCCATTTCCCAAAGCGAGGCCTGGCTGATCAGGACGCTGTGCAGATCTTTCTGCAGTTCTGTGACCAGTGAGGTGGGGAGGCGCGGATCACCTTTCAGCCACCACAGCAGCAGGTGGGTGTCCAGCAGCACCCGGCTCATGGCTGATCGCGGCCGGATGGCTCAAGGCTGCCGTCGAACAACCCTTCGAGAGGCAGGTCGAAATCGTCTCCGATGCTGATCTGATCACGCATGGCTCCAGGGGGCTTTAATCCCTTGGGATTCGCATTGATCGGCACCAACTGAGCTGAAGGCTTGCCAGCGCGAGCAATGACGATCGTTTCCCCGGCCTCCACCTGCTGAAGAAGTTTCGATAACTGGGTTTTTGCCTGATGCACGTTGACGGTGGTCACAGCAGCTCTCCGGCGATGCTCATCAGCTTAGTTTGACTTAGCTAAGAGTCAGCCCTTGTGTTCAGTTTTCGCTTCAGTGCCAACGACACCGGAAGCAGCCCAGCTACACCGGCCCGATGTGACCGATTGCGGGGAGCTCATCGGAAGCCCCCAGCAAAGCGAGTGATCAGAACTTGACGTTGAGACCACCCCAGGCGCGCCAGGCTGTGCCCAGATCATTGCCGTAGAACACCGGCCCCCCGCGCAGGAACACGCCCACCGAGGTGTCGGTGAAGTTGTAGGTGGTGTAGTCGAGGCCGGCTTCCACGAGGAAGCCGTTGGCATCGCCGCTGTCGAGGTCGAAGGAATAGCTGGGGCCGCCATTCACATATCGCACCGATTGTGAGCCGTTGTTCTGCCCCCAGTTGGCGATCCAGCCCAGGCGCAGGGAGGGCAGCAGCAGCGAGCGTTCATCTTTGCGAATCGGCACGCCGATCTTGAGTGCCAATTCACTGTTGAGTGCATCCACATTGCTGCTGCCGTAGCGCAGTTGCTGATCGCGGGAGACTCCGGATTCGCGGAAGCTGTCGAGGCTGGCGCCCACCCAGCCCAGCTGGGCCTGGGGTTCGAGGTACAGCGAACCGGCATCGATCGGTGCGCCGATGCGCACGGCTGCATTCCAGGAGCTGCCACTGCGCTCACCGCGGGCATCGTTGCCTTTGAGGCTGCGCTTGTGGGTGCCGGAGAAGGCATTGCCGCCCACCAGTCCCTGGATGTAGAAGTTGTCGGTCCACCAGTCGGCAGTGATGCCGCCGCCCCAGCCGTCGGGATTCCAGGAGCCGCGGTTGCCGCTGGCGTTCGCGCTGCCGTAGTTGCCGTAGAGGCCGAGGCTGAAGCTGGGGCTGAGATCCACGTCGAAGCCCAGCACCACGCCGCCGGAATCGAGATCCACCGTGCGGTTGTTGATGCTCAACTGATCACCACCGCCGTAGCCGCTCACCCAAACGTTGACGCCTGGCTCCACGTAGGGATGGGAATAGAGCAGGGTGTTGGGCTCAAGGATCTCGAGATAGTCGGTTTCGCCGAAGCGAATGGTTTCGCCGGTGGCGCTGGTGTTGATCGGGGTGTTGTCCACCTGGGCCAGCAACTGTTGGCGCAGGGCGCGTTCCACGTAGTCAAGAGCTTGAGGCTCAGGCAGGTCGCCGGATTTGAACCAGAGCGCCCGAATCGGCTCAGGTGCAGGTGCCGGTTCTGCAGCAGGTTCAGGGGCGGGCGCGGGAGCGGGTTCAGGAGCAGGTTCGGGTTCGGGTGCCGGTTCCTGCGGCTCGAACACGCGGTAGGGCTGGCGGCGGTCGAAGATCACGCCGGGAGGCAGGCCCGGGGGAACAAAGGTGCCGGGGATGTTGGGAGGCTTGTTCGGATCGTTCGGATCGTTCGGAGATTGATCGGGCAGACAGATCTCACCACCCAAGGGATCGGGTGTGCAGGCCTGGGCAAAGGCAGACGGGAGTGCTGCAGCACTCAGGAGGGTGAAGGCCAGGGCCGACGTACCAGCGCAGGGGAGGCAAACGCGAAGGAGTGAGCGACGAATCGGCACCCAATACATCAACAAACTGATTTGACACTGGCGATTTAGTGATGCCCTGCACTGTCAAGGAGACACTTTTTGAATAGGTGCTGCTCAAGGTGAAGACCCGGTTTCGGTAGCTTCGGCAAAGCCCTTAAGCTCGCTTGTGCCCGGGCTTTTGTTTCGTGCGCTGATCAATGTCTGCGAGATGGCAGCCGCAATGCGGTGCTGAACATTTGCCCGATTCGGATCACCCCTTGTCATCCCAGGCTAAATCAATTGTTTCAGCGACTCTCCCCCAATTGAGGGATGAGAAACAGCTGAACAATCGCTAGTAATGGTTATTACTTGTTCTCTCCAAGCGCCATGCAGCGTTCCCTTGTTGCTGAGTCGTCATCCACGGCTCGGTTGACAACTCATCTGCTGCTCGGTGATGGCAGATGTGCTCAGATCCGGGCTCTGATTGGCGGCGCTGTTGCTCCAACGCTGGCTCTATCGGCGGATCAACACGGGTTGAGCGCTGTGTCGGACGCGCTGGCGCAGCGACGAGCGCAAGGCCATCCGCCTGGTGTGCTGCACCTGATCGCCCACGGCCGGCCGGGGGCGTTTCGGATTGGCGATACCTGGATTGATGCTGAGGTGTTGAAGGCCCATGCGGCTGATCTGGCCCAGTGGGGTGTGCAGACGATCGCCCTGTGGAGTTGCCGTGTGGGCGCGGATGCCGGTTTTGTGGCGCTGCTGGCGGAACTCAGCGGTGCGCGGGTGCTGGCCAGTGCCGATTGGCTGGGGCGGGATGAAGGCGGCAATGAACAGCTGCAGTTGGGAGCGTGGTCTCTGGCGGATGTCAGCGATGCAACGGCATGGCCGGCAGCGTTCCGGTTGGCGTCTGTTCCTTACGACGAGATCACGACAGAGCTGCTGCGTCAGCGTCTGTCGTCACGGCCGGATGATCTGCTGCTGCTGGATGTGCGGCCTTTGGAGACGTCCGAAGCCGATGCCATTGAGGGGGCCGTGCGCATTCCCTGGCCAACGATTGAGAGCGGTGCAGCGCTGGAGCAGGTGCGTTCCCTGGCGGCCGGCAAGGATGTGCATGTGATCTGCCAATCAGGTGATTGGTCGGCAGCTTCCAGTCAGTTTCTGGAGGATCAAGGCATTGAGGTCACCAACGTGAGCGGAGGCATGAATGCCTGGGTGTCTCAGACAACAGAGGCATCGGTTCAACAGGCCGGAGCTACCTCACTTGAAACCAACACCGTCGACGGAGACGACCATCCAGCAGTTGTTGTTGAACCCGATGGCTCAGGGATCTTTTGTTCAACAGATGGCAGTAAATATCTGGTGTACAAGGTCACGGGCATTCCCGAGGACGGAGAAAGTGGGAAGTCGGGATGGGTGAATCTTGAGGCCACTGCTTCAGAAGATGGTGATTCAACAGAGAACCTGGAGATCCGCACAACCGAGGATGGCACTTGGAATCAGTACGACGGCAAATGGACCCAGCTGAGTGATGCGGGCACGTTGTATGTGCGCATGGCCGCCGACAAATTAGGAGAGGCCACAAGCCTGACGCTGAAGGCGACGCAGCATGCACCTTTGGATCTCCAAAATCCCGTGCTGGACCTTGGCCTTTCAGACATGGTTCTGAAGAACGCCGTCAAGGTGGAAGCCGATGGAACTCCTGTCGACGATGTTGAGGGCAAGCGGGTGGTTAATGGAAGAGACGAGAATGAAACAATCACAGCAGAGGATTGGAACGATGTTTGGGAAGTAGCAGGTGGTTGGCCTCTGGACAATCAGATGGGTAACGATGGCAAAGATATTCCAACCCTGTTTTACAAAAATGGCTCAGACTATTCTGGAGAGGGTTATTACCAATATACAAACATTGTTCCCGCTCTGGAAGGTGTTGGCTATCGGCTGAATGCTCTTGTTGAGTATAACTTTGAAGGCCTAAGGCGATTTAAGTTTGACGATGATATTAAGGGAAGCCCAGGTAATAAAAAAGGCGGCGCTGATATTGATAAGTTCCAGCCAAGCCTTCAGGAATACCTGGCTAAGGGGAGTGTTAAGGAAAATGGCGCAACGATTGATGATATCGCTGCAAGTGATGACAAGTATGCAGTAGGCAATCCTTCTTTGGAAGGTCGCAAGGGTCAGTCAGGGGGTTGGGTAGATTTTGACTGGACATTTACTCTGGAGAAGGATGGGAGCGGGCCAATAGAAGTCGAAATCCTTAATTTCGTCATGCAGCCCAATGACGTGGACGGAAATCCCAATAAAAATACGGAAGGGTCGTATTTACTGCCTGGTGCGGAATATGTTGAGCTTCCATCTTCGCTCTATGGAGGCGAGTGGAATCCACTTGAGAGTCTCCAAGAAGAAAGTAAGCTGTATTATGACATTCTGCAGGACAATGATCCCTCAACGGAGTATAAGCCACAACAAGATTTGAATACAATTTCGCGGTTCGACGGAAGGGAGGAGAATTATAATCAAGAAGGCTTTTGGGTTGATAACAGCAATGCCGGTCCTTGGCAACAGATGGATGGTTACACCGAAGATTATCCAGGTATCAAGAATGGAGGCGACTCCGACAATAGCTATATCCGTTGGATGGGTCGCCCCCATGACAAACATGGTGGCAGCAACAGCACTTCAGGTCTGACAGATGAAGCCTCGGGTGCTGCGACATTTTATTATCCTGATGAAGTCAAGAATCTGCAGTTCCGTTATGGCATTAGTGATCAAGCCAATTATGCGGATTTAAATGGTTTAAAATACAATACATCTCGCTTTTTTCAGGTTCAATTTGGTAACTCAACGCTAACTGGCAATGTTTTGCCAGATCTCGATACAGATACGGATGAAGCGACGATTGAGATTGTGGAGTGTCCGGCGATCAATTTTGATGTGGTCGGGAGCGGGTTCTGCGCAAAGGATTTAGGTGATCAGCTTGCAACAGCAGGATTCACGATCACGTTTGGCTCTGATCGTCAGCCTGGATTAACGAGCGAGGAGAGATTGCGCTATGTGCTGACGGGAGATGGAGATGGAGGAGATTTTGATGTTGTGGAGAAAGGCTTGGTGGCGTATGACGCGACTGGTGAGGTTGTTAAACGTGGTGTAACGGAGATTGTTGGCGCTCGTTATGACGAAGCAAGCAATACGTATCAGGGGGGAATTGTTGTTGCCGAGGGAGTGAAGCGGATTGAGCTTGGAGCGAGCTGGAAGAAGAGTAATGGGGAATTAACGGGTGACGAGAGTGTGTCGCTGACGGTGATTCAGGACAACGGGTTGAGCACGGTGAGCAAGACCGGTGTTGCGACGTTGGATCATGATGGTGATGGAAAATTTATTAAGGAGAATTGTCCGCCGGATGAGGCGCTGCCGGAGCTGAATTTTGATGTGGTCGGGAGCGGGTTCTGCGCAAAGGATTTAGGTGATCAGCTTGCAACAGCAGGATTCACGATCACGTTTGGCTCTGATCGTCAGCCTGGATTAACGAGCGAGGAGAGATTGCGCTATGTGCTGACGGGAGATGGAGATGGAGGAGATTTTGATGTTGTGGAGAAAGGCTTGGTGGCGTATGACGCGACTGGTGAGGTTGTTAAACGTGGTGTAACGGAGATTGTTGGCGCTCGTTATGACGAAGCAAGCAATACGTATCAGGGGGGAATTGTTGTTGCCGAGGGAGTGAAGCGGATTGAGCTTGGAGCGAGCTGGAAGAAGAGTAATGGGGAATTAACGGGTGACGAGAGTGTGTCGCTGACGGTGATTCAGGACAACGGGTTGAGCACGGTGAGCGAGACAGGTGTTGCGACGTTGGATCATGATGGTGATGGAAAATTTATTAAGGAGAATTGTCCGCCGGATGAGGCGCTGCCGGAGCTGAATTTTGATGTGGTCGGGAGCGGGTTCTGCGCAAAGGATTTAGGTGATCAGCTTGCAACAGCAGGATTCACGATCACGTTTGGCTCTGATCGTCAGCCTGGATTAACGAGCGAGGAGAGATTGCGCTATGTGCTGACGGGAGATGGAGATGGAGGAGATTTTGATGTTGTGGAGAAAGGCTTGGTGGCGTATGACGCGACTGGTGAGGTTGTTAAACGTGGTGTAACGGAGATTGTTGGCGCTCGTTATGACGAAGCAAGCAATACGTATCAGGGGGGAATTGTTGTTGCCGAGGGAGTGAAGCGGATTGAGCTTGGAGCGAGCTGGAAGAAGGCGAATGGTGATTTAACGGGTGACGAGAGTGTGTCGCTGACGGTGATTCAGGACAACGGGTTGAGCACGGTGAGCAAGACCGGTGTTGCGACGTTGGATCATGATGGTGATGGAAAATTTATTAAGGAGAATTGTCCGCCGGATGAGGCGCTGCCGGAGCTGAATTTTGATGTGGTCGGGAGCGGGTTCTGCGCAAAGGATTTAGGTGATCAGCTTGCAACAGCAGGATTCACGATCACGTTTGGCTCTGATCGTCAGCCTGGATTAACGAGCGAGGAGAGATTGCGCTATGTGCTGACGGGAGATGGAGATGGAGGAGATTTTGATGTTGTGGAGAAAGGCTTGGTGGCGTATGACGCGACTGGTGAGGTTGTTAAACGTGGTGTAACGGAGATTGTTGGCGCTCGTTATGACGAAGCAAGCAATACGTATCAGGGGGGAATTGTTGTTGCCGAGGGAGTGAAGCGGATTGAGCTTGGAGCGAGCTGGAAGAAGAGTAATGGGGAATTAACGGGTGACGAGAGTGTGTCGCTGACGGTGATTCAGGACAACGGGTTGAGCACGGTGAGCAAGACCGGTGTTGCGACGTTGGATCATGATGGTGATGGAAAATTTATTAAGGAGAATTGTCCGCCGGATGAGGCGCTGCCGGAGCTGAATTTTGATGTGGTCGGGAGCGGGTTCTGCGCAAAGGATTTAGGTGATCAGCTTGCAACAGCAGGATTCACGATCACGTTTGGCTCTGATCGTCAGCCTGGATTAACGAGCGAGGAGAGATTGCGCTATGTGCTGACGGGAGATGGAGATGGAGGAGATTTTGATGTTGTGGAGAAAGGCTTGGTGGCGTATGACGCGACTGGTGAGGTTGTTAAACGTGGTGTAACGGAGATTGTTGGCGCTCGTTATGACGAAGCAAGCAATACGTATCAGGGGGGAATTGTTGTTGCCGAGGGAGTGAAGCGTATTGAGCTTGGAGCGAGCTGGAAGAAGGCGAATGGTGATTTAACAGGTGACGAGAGTGTGTCGCTGACGGTGATTCAGGACAACGGGTTGAGCACGGTGAGCAAGACCGGTGTTGCGACGTTGGATCATGATGGTGATGGAAAATTTATTAAGGAGAATTGTCCGCCGGATGAGGCGCTGCCGGAGCTGAATTTTGATGTGGTCGGGAGCGGGTTCTGCGCAAAGGATTTAGGTGATCAGCTTGCAACAGCAGGATTCACGATCACGTTTGGGTCTGATCGACAGCCTGGATTAACGAGCGAGGAGGGATTGCGTTATGTGCTGACGGGAGATGGAGATGGAGGAGATTTTGATGTTGTGGAGAAAGGCTTGGTGGCGTATGACGCGACTGGTGAGGTTGTTGAAGGTGGTGTAACGGAGATTGTGGGTGCTCGTTATGACGAAGCAAGTAATACATATCAAGGAGCGATTGTTGTTGCCGAGGGAGTGAAGCGTATTGAGCTTGGAGCGAGCTGGAAGAAGGCGAATGGTGATTTAACAGGTGAAGAGAGTGTGTCGCTGACGGTGATTCAGGACAACGGTTTGAGCACGGTGAGCAAGACAGGTGTTGCGACGTTGGATCATGATGGTGATGGAAATATTGCTGAGAATTGCTCGCCTGATGTTCCCCCATTGGAGAACGAGTTTGAACTTGACGCAACAGCAGCATGCCTTAATGCAGATGCCACACAGGCTGAGGTGGAATTTACTGTTACTGGTAAACCTGAGAACCTCTCCGGTTATTACGACTATGCCTTCAGCTATGGAGGTGACGGCTCGGCAGACGACACGATTTCAGCGCCGGTGATTACAACTCTCGATGGGCAGTTGCTGGTGGCCGATCGGGACTACTGGTTGGTTCCTGATTCTGATACTCCAGGATCTGGAACAATTCAGATTCTTAATCCTGCACTTGCGGGATTGACCATCAGATTTGAGATCGTTTCAGAGACTCCTTTCCTGGGGAGTGAGCAGTTCTCCTTCAGTTTCGGAGATGCCACAACGGTACGACGCGTGGTGGCAGGGCTGGATGACCCTGAATTGAACTGTCCCGAGCCCCCGGAGTCGCCTGAAGAAGTGCCGCCGATGGCTGGCACCGTGTATCTGCTGATGGATAACTCCACATCGATGAAGGGGTCTGATCCTTCCACGAATAATGCCGATGCGCCGGATCGGCTGGAAGCGCAGAATCGTCTGGCGTTTTATTCCTTCCAGCAGGCTGCCAGTCGCGCTGGTTATGGCTTCCGCAAGATCGGTGAGCAAGAGGTGCAGTCGTTTGGTTCTGCCAACACCAACAACATCATCAATAGTGGTTCTCAATCCCTCGCAGATGCACTCAGTGGTTACGAGCTCGTTGACCTGCCTGATGATGGCTTTGAGGCTCAGGATCTCACCGTGAATCTGATCACGTTTGGTTATGTGGTGGAGCATCAATCGGTCACTTTCTCCGCTGACGATCCCATTGCCGGTGTTGACATCGCTCAGTCGATCTTGCTGACAACCACACCTGATCAGGTGTACGGCAACAGCATCGATGGCAACCCGGTCTGGAGCGAGCGGGGCCTCCCTCAGCCAGAGGCGCGCGATCTGTTCAGGGGCGACGGGCGCCTGGCTTCCAACCTCTATGCAGGCACCGAGATGTACGGGGCCTTGAAGGGCCTTGAGCATCTCCTCTCCGAACAGGCCAGCACCGATCCGCTCACAGGTGAAGAGTTTGTGTTTGTGGCTCTCACCACCGATGGCCGGCCTGAGCGCCGGGCCTGGTGGGGCAATCGCGGTGGCGATGGAACCGGCGTGAATGTTGCACTGCCAGGGGTTCTCGGCGGTGATGCCGTGACCTCCGCTGGTCTGCTCTACGACAATGCCGGCAATCCTGTGTTTGTTGCAGACAACAGCGGCACCCAGCAGTGGACCCCCATGCAGGCGGATCTCAACCGAGTGCTTGATCAACTCGCCAGTGGTGCGGCAAGTCCGCTCACCCAGGTGCAGGTGCGTGCCGTGGGCATGGGTGATGGATCCGAATCCAATTTCCTCGCCATCTACAACGATCTTCTCGGCAGGCAAACGTTCAATGGCGATGCCGCCTGGTCGTACAACTACGCCAGCAGTTACAGCCTTCCTGAGTTCTTTGGGTGATCCATGCACTGCTCCTTCAGCTGCCGCCGCAACCAATCGGCGGCGGCGTTGGGGGCTTGGTTGCCCCAGCCCTGCAGCTCCCTGGCCTCTTCTTCCAGGGCTTGAACGCTGTGGGCGGCATCGAGTTGATCCGCCAGTGCGGGCTGGCGGCAATGCTGCAGCCGGTGCACTGCTTCGTGCAGCAGCGTGCTGGTGAGCGCCACATCGCTGCTGTGGTTATTGCTGCAGAGGCCGATGCGGTTGAGCGATGGGGCGTAAAAACCCTCCAGGCCGGCAGGGCAGTCGTCCAGCAGCAGCACGCGCGTCTGGCCGGCGCTCTCCACCTGAGCGATCAGGGTGAGCAGGGCGATGCCGGTTGCTGTACTCAAGACTTCTGGCCGATTTTGGGTTCACTGCCATCGATCAGGCGCTGCAGGTTGCTGCGGTGACGCCAGAGCACCAGCACCATCGCCACCACCGCGACCAGGATGTAGGGAGGGCTGCCGGTGGAGAGCACCATTAGCAGGGGCAGGCTGAGGGCTGCGATCACGCTGGCGAGCGACACGATCTTGCTCAGGCTGAACACGGCCATGAACACCCCGAAGCAGGCCAGACCCACCGGCCAGGCCAGGCCGAGAAACATCCCGAAGCCAGTGGCCACGGCCTTGCCGCCCTTGAAGCCCAGCCACACCGGCCAGATGTGACCAGCCAGGGCCGCCAGGCCGGCCAGCACCTCAAGCCAATTGCGCATCAGCTCCATTCCCACCAGGCCTTCGCTGAGGGCTCTGGCCAGCAGCACAGCCGCTGCTCCCTTGCCCACATCCACCAGAAACACCACCAGGGCTGGGCCCTTGCCCACGGTGCGCAGCACGTTGGTGGCGCCGGTGGAGCCTGATCCGATCGTGCGCAGGTCGATGCCTTTGAGCCAGCGGCCCGCTAGGAAGCCGCTGGGGATGGATCCGAGCAGATAGCCCAGCAGCACAGAGAGGAGGCCCATCACAGCAGGTCGTCGATGTCGTCGGTTTCGCCTGGTCCAGCCGCAAAGGCCAGCCAGAGCGGGAACTGAAGCACGGGGATGTCCACCACCTGCTCGGAGGCGTCGATCAGGATCAGCGGCACCTCGCCCCGTTCCTCAAGGCGGTCGGCCCGCTCCACCAGGGCGTCGCCGCGTTCAAAGAGCACGATGCCGCTGTTGGGGCCGAAATCCTCCCGGCCCAGGCCCAGGGCATCCTGCAGACCTCGGCGCCAGTCGCCCAGCCGTTCGGGTTGGCCCGCCAGCACCAGGGTCTGGAATTGATCGCCGTAGAGCTCACCGATCACTGCGATCAGCGCGGCTCCCAGAAGCACGTTGCGGGGCCGGCTGCCGCGGCTGGGCTGGGCTCCGCGGCCTCCTTGATTGAAGAACCAGTCCTCGAGTACGGCGGTGTCTGCGGTGTCCAGGCTGCGGCGCAGCTTCCAGGGGTCGGCGTAGAAGTCGGGCTGCTCCAGGAAGCGTTTGAGGTTGGCGCGGATCAGTTCCTCATCCGGGCGGAAGGTGTCGGCCAGCGCCGGGGCTGCACCTGCGCTCGCCGCCTGATCGGCAGCTTCAGCTGCGGCCTGCGCGTCCAGCGGTGAGGGCTGCACCACCACCGGCTGGGCCACCAGTTCCAGGGTTTCCACCGACTGGGCCAGGCCCTGGAGGGCGCCGCCCAGGTACTCCTGGAAGCCCTTCACGCGTCGGGCGATCGCATCGGACTGCCCGGCAAAGCTGGCGGCCATCTCCGTTTCCAGCTGCTGTTTGCGTTGCGTGAGGGTCTCGATCTCCTGCTGCAGAGCGTCGCGTCGCTCCTGGAGTTCGGTGAGGGCCAGCTGGATCAGGGGTGCATGGCCCTGGGGTTGAGGGTCGGGCTCCTGGGGCTGGGGGGCTGCCTCCTGGGGGGCCGGCTCCTGGGGCGTCAGATCGGTGTCGTCAGGCATGGCGCACTTGTCCTGTCTCTATTCCAGCGGATCGCCGCTTGCCTGGCACAGGCGGCACTGATTCGTGTTGCTTGCGTTGCGATTACGTTACGCATGCGTGTCTTAATGGTTGGCTCTCAGGGCTTCGGGGTTTCCAGGGAGCCCACCCGCAGCACCAGTTGCTCCCGTAGCTGTGCCGGATCAAACAGGATCGGCAGGAAGTGGATGCTGTTCACCTCGCGGAAAAAGAACAGTCCGGGCAGCCAGGCTGCGAACAGGCGCCAGCTCTGCCACTCCGCGTAGGGAAAGCGTCGCAATTCTTGCTGGCCCCGCCACACCACCAGCGTGTCGGCGCGGAACTCCAGGCGCAGGCTGTAGGTCTGCACCAACAGAAACAGGCCGAACACCCCAATCACCAGGCTCGGCCAGGGGCGCAGTGGTAAGGGCAGCAGCGCTGCACCCAGCAGCAGAATCGCCAGAGGAAGCCGCGGGCTGGGGGCGATGCTCACGCTGCTTGCATCTGCGCTCGCTGGTGCTGGAGATGGGTCGCTCATGGGGGTGGGGCTCTAGCCGAAGAGGATCTGGGTGAGAACGGTGTCCATCAGGGCCACGGTCACCAGGATCATCACCACGGCTCCGGTGGTGCTGGTGCCCACCTCCTTCGGGCCGCCCTGGGTGGTCATGCCCCAGCCGCAGGAGAGCACGGCGATCTGCAGGCCGAACACCAGGGCCTTGATCAGCATGAATGGAATGTCGTCGGGCATCAGCCAGCTGCGCACCGACGACCAAAACACCTGGGGCGGAATCGCGTAGATCTCGGTGCTGCTGATCTGGGCGCTCCAGATCGCCACACCGAAGAACAGCAGGCACTGCACCGGAGCCATCACCACCATGGCGATCAGTCGAGGCACCACCAGATACTCCACCGGATCGGTGCGCAGCATCGTGATCGCGTCGATCTGTTCGGTCACCTTCATGGTGCCGAGCTGGGCGGCGTAGGCCGTGGCCACCTTGCCTGTGAGCAAGGTGGCGGTGAGCAGCGGAGCGATCTCCCGCGCCAGGCCGACAGCCAGCACGCCACCCACCGTGGCACTGGCGCCCATGCTGCTCAGCTCCTTGGTCACCTGGATGTTGAACACCGTGCCCGCAGCCAGGGACGTGATGATCACGATCAGGAAGCTGCCAGGACCGGCTTCCTGCAGTTGGTCGAGCAGGTCAACGGTGTTAATGCGGCCCCTGGCGGTGGCGGTGACGGCTTGCCCGCCGATGATCAGGCTGCTACCGAGCCGGTTCAGCCAACGGGGAGATTTCAAGCGGAGCCGGAGCGGAGGAGAAGTCATGCGCGTTGCAGGTGGGCGCCGCGGTCGGGCCAGCGTCGCATCACGAGAAGTCCAAACACCACAAGGATGGCGGGAATCACACCCATGCTCATGCGAATGGCCAGCAACGCCATCGCCGGTTGCTGAATGAAATCCATCGCGCCGCTGCAAGCCTCGCTGGAGATGTAACCGGTTAGCGAGAGCAGCACGCCGAACACGCTCATGCTCACGCCGATGATCAGTTTCTGGCCGAACACCATCCAGGCGGTGTAGAGGCCTGCGGGGTGTGTCGGATCGGCGTCAATCGCGTCGGGCAGTAGCGACCAGGGAATCAGGTAAGCGGTGGAGGCGCCGAGGCCCACCAGCATGATCAGGCCGATCAGGGGAATCAGTTCAGCGCCGCTTCCGCCGTGCTGCAGCGGCGGAAACACCATCGAGAGCAGGCAGGCCAGGATCCAGAGGCTGCCGCCCCAGCGCAGCGCCACCAGGCGCCCTTTGCGGTTCGACAGCAGGCTCCAGAGTTGCAGGCCTGCCAGGGCACTCAGCTGAAACGGCAGCAGGATCCAGGTGGACAGATTCGGAGGCACATGCACCACCTGCACCAGCCAGATCAAGGCCACCACCTGCATTAATTGCAAGCCAAACCACAGCAGCAGGTACAACCCCAGAACCATCAGGAAGCGGGAGTTGGATCGGATCCTCCTGAATTGCTCCAGGGGTGGTTCGTTCTGGCTGCTGGGGCGTTGGGCCCGCTTGGCAAAGGGGGCCAGACCCCAGCAGCAGGCCAGGGTGGCCAGGGCCGCGATGGTGCCGGTGATCCGGCCCATGCGCAGGTAGCCCGCGGCGCCATCGCTGAGCACCAGCGAGGCCACAATCAGGCCGCTGAGCCCCGCCAGGATCGACCCGGTGAAGCGCGCGGCGTTCAGGCGGGTGCGGATGCCGGTGTCAGGGGTGAGCTCGGTGGAGAGGGCTGCGTAGGGCAGATTCACGCTGGTGTAAGCGCTCATCAGCAGGATCGCCATCACCACGTAATAGAGCGTGCGCTGGGTCAAGTCCCCCTGGGGAACCCACCACATCGCTGCCAGGCTGATGCCCAGGGGTAAGGCGGCCCCCAGCATCCAGGGGATCCGCGGCCCCCAGCGACTCTGGGTGTGATCGCTCATCCAGCCGATTAAGGGGTCGTTGATCGCATCCCACACCTTGATCACCGTGAGCAGCGAGCCGGCGATGAACGCAGGCAGTCCGGCTGCGCAGGTGAAGAACGGAAACAGGTAAAACCCCAGTTGGGTGGCGGCCAGTCCGGTGCCGGCATCCCCCAGCCCGTAGGCGACCATCAGGCGTTGTCGGGATCCCCCGGGAACAGTGCTCTTGCTCATCAGGCCAGGGGAGGGGGCAGGCGGACCGCCATAATGGTGAAGCATGCATCCAGGAACACCACCCAACGCGGGTGAACTGGTTCGGATGTATTGATGCGGGCGTAGTTTAGTGGTAAAACCTCAGCCTTCCAAGCTGATGATGCGGGTTCGATTCCCGCCGCCCGCTTCCTGAAATGCGGCTCAAATTGGCCTCCTGGCTGTTTGAAGCCTCGGTGCTCTTGGCCTACAGCTTGAGGCTATTGGTGTACTCCCTGGCCACCATCACCACCAAGCTTCTGGCCTCCAGGGGCACTCCCGATGGAGTCCAGGGTTCGGGCTGGGCCGGAAGGTCCTCTCCCGGTGGCAGGGCCGTATCGATCAGGCGATGCCACGGTGTGGCGGCCTCGGGCAGGTCGAAGTGCATGGCCTTGAAATAGGCGTTGAAACCGGCCCACAGCACCGCCCCCTGGCTGCCCCGGTGCACGCTCAGGGCCAGGCAATGGGACCAGCTGGCCCAATCGGGTTTGCCCAGCTCCACGCCATGCCACTGTCGCCAGAACCCCTCAGGGTCACTGCTGAGCTGCTGGGGCTTTTCGTTGTGGGCGATCAGCGGGGTGAACAGATCCTTGAGTTGGTGACGCACAGCGATCAGCCGCCGCACATAGGTGAGCAAGTCCGTGTCGCAGTGATCATCCGACCAGATCATCCAGCTCAGTGGGGTGTCCTGGCACCAGGTGTTGTTATTACCCCCCTGGCTGCGGCCCACTTCATCACCCATTAACAGCATGGGCACTCCGCGGGCCAGCAGCAGGGTGCTGAGCATGTTGCGCTGCTGGCGCCGGCGCAGAGCGGTCACCGCATGGTCGCTGCTCGGCCCTTCCACACCGTGATTCCAGCTGATGTTGTGATTCTCGCCATCGCGGTTGTCTTCCCCGTTGGCCAGGTTGTGCTTGCTGTTGAAGCTCACCAGGTCCATCAGCGTGAAGCCGTCGTGGGCTGTGAGCAGATTCACCGAACGCCCAAGCGCCACGGGCTTGCCGTCGTAGAGGTCCGGGCTGCCGCGCAAGCGTTGCCCCAGGGCCCAGGTGGTGTTCTCATCCCCTTTCCAGAAGCCGCGCAGGGCGTCGCGAAAGCGGCCGTTCCAGGTGCCGATGCGCTGGGCCGGAAAGTCGTTGAGCCGGTACAGCCCGCCGCAGTCCCAGGGTTCACTCACCAGCTTGAGGTCGCTGAGAAGCGGGTCGGCTTCCATGGCTTCCAGCAGAGGTGGGTGGTCGAGTGGTTTCAGGCCCTCTCCACGGCTGAGCTCGATGCCAAGATCGAAGCGGAATCCATCCACTCCCAGCTCCAGAGCCCAGCAGCGCAGGGACTCCAGGATCAAGGCCCGTGTCAGCGGCTGATTCGCGGCGATTGAATTGCCGCAACCGCTCACATCGAGATAGTCGCCTTTGCTGGATTGGTGGTAATAGATCCGGTCAGCGAACCCACGCCAGCTCAGGGTGGGGCCGGCTTGGTTGCCTTCGGTGGTGTGGTTGTAAACCACATCCAGAAGCACCTCGAGGCCGGCGTCATGACAGGCGGCCACAAGGGCGCGCATCTGCTTGCGGGCCTGCAGGGCGTCGTCTCCGCAGATGTAGCCCGCGTGCGGGGCGAACCAGCTCAGCGGGCTGTAGCCCCATACGTTGTCGCGGCCTGGAGGCGCATCGTGCGGATCGAAGGCTTGCACCGGCAGCAACTCGATCGTGGTGACACCGAGGGCTTTGAGGTAAGGAATCTTGTCGATCACCCCCAGGAGGGTGCCGCGCCGCTCCGGCGCCACACCGCTGTCGCTGCGCCGGGTGAAGCCCCCCACATGCAGTTCGTAGATCACCGTCTGCTGCCAGCTGTGGCGCGGTCTGGGGTGGGCATCAAAGTCGAAGCGGTCGCGCTCACACACCACACCTTTGAGGCAGCAGTCGGTGTTCGGTGAAGCTCCGGTGGCCATCTCTCGCTGGTACACCGACCAGCCCTCGATCCCCCGGGCGCAGGGATCGAGGAGCACTTTCGCGGGCCGGAATCCATGCCCACCCGGCGCCAACGGCCCGAACACCCGGTAGCCGTAGAGGCAGCCCTCCGTTAGGCCCTCCACCTCCACATGCCAGTAGTCGCCGGAACGATGGGTGTGCACATCAAGATCGATGATCCGCTCAGGACTGGGAGCCTCACTGCTGCTGAAGAGCAGCAGCTCCACCCGGTTGGCCTGCGGTGCTGCCACCGAAAAATTCACCCCCCGTGCTGTCACGGTGCTGCCCAAGGGCCAAGGTCTTCCACGAAGGATTGCGTTCACCGAACCGCCCGCCGGCCGCAGGACGCACTGGTTTCAAAGTAGTGGTAACTGCGGTGATGCACCGTGACTGTGTTGACCTCCGCCCTTGAACCCGGTCGCCCTCCGCAGCGCATTCGCCCGGATCTCTGGCTGTTCCCTCCCAATCGCGACTGCCGCGGTGGCTCGTCTTGGTGGCTGGATGTCGATCCGGAACCGGTGCTGATCGACTGCCCCCCGCTCACCGAGGCCACGCTGACGGCCTTGAAGGAGCTGGCTGGAGGCCGCGTGGCCCGCATCCTGCTCACCAGCCGTGAAGGCCATGGCCGCTTGCGCCGCCTGCAGGAGCAGCTTGATTGGCCGGTGCTCGTGCAGGAGCAGGAGGCGTATCTCCTGCCTGGGGTGCCAGACCTCGTCACCTTCGCCGAGGCCCACACCACCATCTCCGGATTACGCCTGCTCTGGACCCCGGGGCCGACCCCGGGCCATGCGGTTGTGTACGCCCCAGCACCTTCGAATGTGCTCTTCTGCGGACGATTGCTGGTGCCTGTTGCCGCCGATTCTCTGGCCCCGCTGCAGCACAGACGCACATTTCATTGGCCCAGACAGCAGCGCAGCCTGGATCATCTTCGGGGCTGGCTTCCTCCAGATGCAAGCCCCGCACTGGCGTCTGGGGCTGGGCTAGGTGCCTTGCGCGGCGAGCGTCTGGCTCCGTTCAGCAGCTGGAGTCCCGCCGGGCAGCGCGACGGATCTGAGGTCTGAATCTGGCGACATTGCAGAAAAAGCTTTGCGGCGCGGTGTTTTTCGGTTGCCGCACTGCTCAGACCTCCATACGATTGGCGCGCTCAGGTAAGCCGTGCGGATGTCGACCTCCGCATCGTCGTTCCAGCCGCTTCCGCCACTTTCCTCTTTTTCCATGAACAAAGCCGATCTCGTCAATCTGGTTGCTGCCCGCACCGAGCTCACCAAAACCGACGTGTCCCTGGTTGTGGACGCTGCCATCGAAACCATCATTGATTCCGTTGTTGAAGGCAAGAAGGTCTCCATCCTTGGCTTCGGCTCCTTCGAGCCCCGTGAGCGCTCTGCGCGTCAGGGCCTGAACCCCAAGACCGGTGAAAAGATCAAGATTCCTGCCAAGCGCGTGCCTGCTTTCACCGCTGGCAAGATGTTCAAGGACCGCGTTCAGGGCTGATTCGCATCTGCTCAACGCTTTGAGGTGGTCCCTCGGGACCACCTTTTTTATGTGATCTGCCCAGACCATCTTCTTGCCGCCCTGAGCCGTGGTGAGGCCTTGGCCTCCGTGGGTTACCGAGGACGGTTTGCCCCGACGCCATCCGGCCCCCTGCATCTGGGGAACCTGCGCACAGCTCTGCTGTCCTGGTTGCAGGCTCGTTGGCATCAAGGCCAGTGGCTGCTCCGCATCGATGATCTCGACACGCCGCGGGTCCAGCCCGGAGCGACCGAGTCGGCTCTGAACGATTTGCAGTGGCTGGGTCTCCACTGGGATGGACCTGCGATCCTTCAGAGCGAACGCCGGGGCCTCTATGGATCCTTCTTGTCGGCCCTGCGCCGCCAGGGTTTGGTGTACGCCTGCCGCTGCAGCCGCAGGCAACTGGCCGGGTCGCCCCGTTACCCAGGCACGTGCCGTGGCCGAGGCCTGGGCTGGGGCTTGGAAGACGGCCGTCTTCCTGCCTGGAGACTCATTGTTCCGGAACCGTTTGCATCGTGCTGTGGTGATCCGGTCTTGCGCCGCGCGGACGGTTTCGTGGCTTATCACCTGGCCACGGTGGTGGATGAGCTCTCCCTCGGCATCACCGAGGTGGTGCGCGGCAAGGATCTGGCTCCAGCTTGTTTGCCGCAGCAGGCTCTGGCGGTGGTGCTGGGGCAAAAGGCACCCGCTTACCGCCATGTGCCCCTGCTCCTTGCGGATGACGGCCTGAAGCTGTCGAAGCGCGAGCGGGCCAGGGGATTGGAACCCTTGAAGCAACAAGGTTGGGGGCCGGATCGGGTGGTGGGCCACCTGGCCGCATCCCTGGATCTGGTTCCTGCAGAGACCGCCCTTTCAGCGCTTGAGCTGCTCGACCACCTGCGTCGCCAGCCCGACCTATGGCAGAACAACAGCCAGTTGTTGCATTCTTAAGGAAGGCTTCGGGATCAGAGGGGTCCGTTGCCACCACACTGATCTCAATACGCGGTTGTGGTCATGGCTATCTGCTCCTGCTGCGGAGGCAGTGGAATTCAACGGGTCAGCGAGCAGCAGTTCCGTACCTGTCTGGCCTGTTTGGGCCAAGGCTGCGACGGGGCTGAGGATTCAGAAATGGAGTCACGGCTTGATCAGCCAGCAACCGTGCGCATCAACGCAGTTGCTTCTTCCGCTGCTGCCAGATGAAGAAGGTGGCGGTAGCCACCACGGCCAGCAGGGGGACGCTGGTGAAGAGCAGCAGAGCGACGGCGGTCCAGTCGGTGTACATCCAGTCAGCAATGAGTGCTTTCTATTCTCTCAGGAGAATGCAGTGATTGCTCTGATGGCTTCATCGGTCAGCGGCGCGAGGAGCAAAACGTTGCGTCCATGGGCAGACTGAAGCCCATCTCCGTCATGCGTCATGAAGGCAATTTTGATGTTTTTATCTGGCATCTCACTGGCTAGCGCGCTTCTGGCGGGCACGGCGGGTGCCCAGATCCGTTTCGACGATTGCCAACCAGCGGCTGGGGGTGGCATCACCTGCAACACGGTTCCCTATGGCAACACTCGGGCCGACATGATCGATGGCGAGTACGGCTTGATGGATCAGGCCAGTCCCGGTTGGGCTGAATACAACCCCTATGAGGGCTACGACGACATGCTGGGTGGCAATCAGACCTGAGCTTCAGGGGCGACGCCAAATCTCCCAGATCAGAAGCGTGGGTACAGCCAGCAGCACCACGACCAACACAATCACCAGAATCACGATGGTGGGCCACACAAAGGTGGGCGGAAGCATGGTGTTCAGATCCCACATCGTGGCCATTACGACCGTCTGAATCCCGTTGTTCAGGAGTGACAACAACACGATCCAGCACCCCGTGATCAATGCGGTCAGGATCAGTCGTCGGTTCGTTGTCATCACTTCATCTCGGCTGCAGCTCTAGACGCTTGCCACGAACTAGACCAGCATGGAACTGGTGCGCTCCGATTGTATGGATCAGGATCCAAACGCCACCAGCTCTCGGGAACGCGCGGTGCTGATTGTTCTGCTTCTCGCCCTGGGCCTCGGGCTTGTGGCCATCCCGCCGGTTCGAGAAGGGATCCTCAAGGATTTCAGGCGTAAGTGGGATCAGAACGGGCAGCTGCACAACGCCGGATCCATCCGGCTGGCATCACGCGGTGATGCCTTGATCCAATGACGGTGGTTTGAATGCCATCCCAACCCCGAAACCGTGTTGGTGAGGTGTACGGCAAGCTCACGGTGCTGCGGCTTTCAGAGCGGCGCACCAAGGGCGGGAATGTGTACTGGTGGTGCCGTTGTGCCTGTGGCCGAGAGCGGGAAGTTCCTGGAGACAAGCTGTCCCACAACACCACGCGCAAGAAACCGGTGGTGATCGCTTGCCATGCCTGCGCGCGGGAACTGCAGGTTGAGGCCGTTCAAGCGCGCAACGATCGCGATGAGCAGGAGCGGCGGGAGGAGGCGCGTCGCAACAGGAGCGCGTTGCAAGGCCAGGTGCCCGAGAGTTGGCTCAGGCTGGCGTTAACGGATGCCCACGCGCGGGAGCTGGGCCAGGTGCTTTTTTTCCGGGGGACGCGCTGCCTGCGCAACCATCTGGCGCCATACCGCATCAATGGGGGATGTCTGGCTTGTGCTGGTCAGAAACCCTCAGCGCTGACTGACGTGTCTGCACAGGAGTCTGATGCGCTGCGAATCCAAGCAACAGCGCCGGAATGATGCTCTCGGGGTGTTGGCTCTGCGACTTGCGGAATCCACCTGAACCGCGAGGATCAGATCCACCTCGGAACTGATCCATGGCATCCAAGTTCTTCCATGTGCACCATGAGTTCCGTGCAGGCAAGGCTGCTCAGTGGTGGCAGGCGGCGCAAACAGCCATGGCGCCTGGCGGCGGTTGGGATGAAGCTGTTGCCAAGAATCTCGAGGCTGGTTTTTATAACCACTCCTTCTGTCCGGTTGGTCCAGAGGGTCCGGCTTTCTGCATCTGGGAAGTGCGCGAAGGCATCACAGCCGAGCAGTTTCAGGAGTTCATCGATGGTCCGATGGGTGTCAATTTCGGGCTGGATGCGTGGATGAATATCTGTAGAGAAATCAACCTTGAGCTTGCCGGTAATCCTCCCTACGCAAGGAAGTTCTGACCTTCTCTCCTACCAACACCACCTCAACGATGGGGCTTTGGTGGGAGACTGACTGTTGTTCCAGGACTTCGGCGCGTTGAATCCATCCACCATCAGGCGCTTTGTTTTCACGCTGATCACCGGATACCTGGCGATCTATGGGGTCAGGCAAATCCCCTATGAATTTCCCAATGAATGGGGCGTCATTATCCCAGTTCTGATCGTCGTTTATATCATCACCGTTTGGCTTGATGGACTGATCTTTAACGACGTCACAGCAAACATCACGTCGGATCGTGTTGCTGAAACGCCAACAAAAACGAAGCCCAAAAAACGTGCAACTGGATTTGGCGATTAATCGGCCCATCGCTGCCATCGGAGCGGATCTTGACGACAATGGTTGAATGACAATGCCTACCTCTGAAGCCGCCACCGCTGCGCTCGAACGCCTGCTTCTGAGCAGCATCACTCCTGCACTGGCAGCAGAAACGGAAGGCATCACACCGATCGGAGAACGGATCAACGCCTGCATCGAGCGGGTGAAGGTTGATGCGTCAGAGGGTGCTGCTCTTGTTGCTGAATGTGCTCCCCATGGGCGAGTGATGGTGGCCCAGGCGCAGAAGACCTTGGCAAACCTTGAAGCTTTAGCGGTGATGCAAGCGTTTTTCGATGAACACAAGGATGATTTCGACTTCCGCTGACTCAACATTCCCTCTTGCATTCGTATGAAAGGGATTGCAGGGTGATGGAACTCAAGCCTTTGCTTGTTGGAATTCAAGGAACTCCAGGCAGTTATCAAAGGGATCTTTCACAAAGAAGCGTTTGCGATCTGAGAGCTTTTCTTCCCCAAAGGGCACATGTCCATGGGTTGTTAATGACTGATGAAGAGCCGTCAGGTCGTTGATTTGGAAGCAGAGGTGTCGGCCTGCTGGGATCGGAGTATGAGCCTCATCAAAAACGATATGGATCATGGCGTCATTAAAAACAAACCAGATGAGCCCTGTCTTCACTTGCCCTTGCAGATTGCCAAGGTGGGCAGGGATGGCCCCTTCCTCCATTTTCAGTAAGCCTGAGTAAAAGCTGCGGGCTTTTTCTTCCTGGCCAGGGGGAGCCGTCATCGCAGAGTGATTGATGCCCTTGATAAAGGGGTGGGTCAACTTGATTGTGACTAGCTCGCCGATGCTCATCTGGTGTCAGGGAGGCGTTACCCAAAATCTAGCCATGACGATCACGCAGGCTTTTTCTTCGTTCCGCCAATGTCGCAACAGAATGTCTACTTCAGTCGAAACCCCGTCGGAATGGCGGGGGTTTGTGTTGTTTGTGCTGCATAAAAGCATCAGACTTGTCAAAGCTTGAATGCAGAAGCATTGGGAGACCAACGATGCGCCTTTTGACTGAGGCCAATTACCACCAGACATGGAACAATCATGCTGACAGCAGCCCAATGCATCAGCATCCCAGGAAAAGTCATTGAGCTGGATTTGGTGTGGTCGAACCCTTTCAATGCACTCGTCACGACATTTCAATCTCTGGACAAGATTTTGGTCAAAATTGCTGCGAGAACTCTTAGAGTTGAGTGAAAAGTACCTAAAACAATGGTGTGGCAGTTCTCTATGGATGCCTGACGCAGTTCTTCGCTGACTGCAAGCGATGCAAGACCCGATAAGAGGAAAGCAGGGGGGCGTGGTTGTCGCTATCGGTCTCCCAATAAAACCATCACCCCGTGAGTAGTGGCGGGGTTTGAATTAATGTTTCGGTAAAAGCAATCAATCCTTGAATGGATTAACGTTTCATTTTTAACAACAGTGAAGGCTTTGTTTTTTGCGCGTGGACTTCTTGGGTTTGCGTCTGTGTTTGTCGTCGGCGATATTGCATTTCCAGCCTACGCCAATATTGAGCCAGTTAAGACAATTAACGGCAAGTCCATTCCTGGTACAATCAAACCCCTGGTCAATTCCAAGACACTAGTTGATGAGATTAGGCCTGATGGCAAGCGCATTTTAGCTGTTCGTGGTACACGCCTGCCTGGCACTCGAGTGCCCATACATATACATGAATTCTCAGGATTAACCTGCGTTATTTCTGGGCAGATAACTGATTTCGTTGAAGGACAGAATGATAATGTATTTGGGCCAGGCGACTGCTACTACATGCCAGCTGCAACGCCCATGTCAGCCGTTAACTTGGGCAAAGACCCGGCTGTGTTAGTTGATATATTTGTTTTACCAGTCGACGAGATGCCAATGAAAGTGATTGAGCCTGGGATTCAATATCCGTAGTAAGGCGGGCTCTTGAATATCTTCCAATGATAAAGTAGGAGCCTAATGAATGCCATCGATTTCATAAATCAGTTTTCCAACTCCGTCAGCAATGGCGGGGTTTTTAGTGCATCGGGGAATGTTCAGCTGGTGCACCCGACCCATGACCTTCGACACTTAGATGACCATTGCGCTGCTGCAGGAACTGCTCCTAGCGCTTCGTAACTACGACTCCAATGCCTTCAAGGCTTGGCTGTCTCTAGGAATCGAACGGCTTGGAGAGCCTGCTGTTATTCAGCTGATGCTCGATGGGCTGAATCCAATTCTCACGACAGACGAAGCGGATAGGCTGGTGGGGTGGTACCTGGGGGGCAGCCTCTAACGCAGTTGGGTCGTGCTCGATACCTCCACTGGTGTCCTATCGATGGATCAACGCACCTCCAACATTGAAGCGCTTATGTCTCAACAGCTCTCGCAAGAAAAAGTGAACGCCTTTCGGTTAAGGCAACGCGACACAGGCTGGGGCTATGCCTGGGCACATCTGGTGCCCTTTGTGGGCCTTTATTACGCAGTGACCCGTCGCACCATCACACCCTTACTGGTGGATGTGCTGGGCTCAACTGCCATCATGATTGTGTTCTTAATCCCCGCAGCTGCGATTGAGGATGAACAAGCTTCAGTGATGTTTTCTATTTTAGGCAATCTCACAGCCATCGCCGCAACGCCGTTCCTTGTCAAAAATGGTATTGACCGTGCCCGGAAAGCAGCACACAAGTCACTGCTTGATGCAGGTTATTGAGAGAAGTGTGTTGGGTTGATGTAGGTGAAAGTCCCCCAGTTGGGGGGGGGTCTTTCGCAAGCCCACTTATGCCGATGCCTCCCTTCGGACCCATGGGCCCTCATTCGAATCGCGTCCAGCCAACCTTCTGCAGATGCAGCCACATCTCGATCCCTAGGTGCCGCAGCATTCGCTGTTCACGGATCGGATTGCCCAAAGGCTGCCGCAATCGGAAGGTCGACACCAAGACGAACTGAGCGTGCTGCGTGGGCTTGTCGGGTTTGATCCTGATCACCAGCTGCTCGTCGCTGTTAACCAGCCAACCCTCGCCATCGTGCTTTTCCTTGTGATGGGCGTAATCAGGCTTCTGTTGCCACATCAGAAGGGATCCAAACAGAGCATCCGATCAACGGTCACAGGCGCTTGGCACGTTCACTCAGTTTGTCGAGAGTCAAACCAGAAGGCTCTTGAGCGGGGAATGCTTTCAGCGCTTGTGGTGACTGGGATCTGAGCCGTTCACCAGGATTTCACCAGAACTGTTCCAGCGCTGCACCAGGGCTGTGTAGTGGGGTTCACCAGAAGGGCTGTGACCTTGAAGGAGTCGAGGGGGCAACACCCCCACATCAACATTCACTCCTTAAAGCCATGACACCTTCAGCAGCCACTTTGAATCGCTCTCACCGCTGGGATGCTGCAGAGAGCTTTGATGCAATCACAGGACAAGCAACAAGCTCCCCGATGTTTGATGAGCAAGAAGATTTCAACAAAGAGAGCAGAAATATCGCTAGGAAAATAGTTATCAAAGAAACGAAGAAAAAGCTGGGCCCTGTTGGACTGATTGCAGATGCGCCAGATGCAGTTAATGGTTATACGGATTCCAGTCAAATTAAAAAAGATTATGAAAGAAAAGTCAGGGAAGGATTTGATAAGGGGACCAAAGAGGGTGTCGAGGAAGTTGCCTATCATGTTTTGTCACCAACCGGAACCTTAGAAGAAAAACTCAAAATTGATGCACAAAAAAAATATCATGACCCTAATGCCTCCCCGGTGAACAAAGTGGGCGCTGCTGCCGTGCACGGCACTGTGTATGTCATTCGTAGAACTGTTGGGGCACCCATCTCATTGGCTGAAAGTGGTATCCGCTGGGCTGTACGTGGGATTTTCAGCTGGTTTGACGAGGTCGAAGACGAAGGATTTGAGGCTGGAGGGCAGGAGACTCAAAATCGTGCCGCTATTCGTGACAGGGTGTTTGGATCTGCCCCTGAAACACTGGCACCGATTGATCTCAACGCTTCAGTCATCACTGATGTCTCTCAGCAACAAGATGGTCCTGGGGCTGATCTGGTCGGTGGTCAGATGAATCAAGGAGTGGAACCCTATCAAGCACAAGATGACAAATACGCAGTCTTGGCCTGACCTCAGATCACATCACCTCAACAGTATCAACCCCGTCGCAATGGCGGGGGTTTTTAGTGCAGCGAGGAATACTTCAGGGAATTGCACCCGATCAATGACCCTTGACACTCAGATGACCCTCAGGAGCCAGAATTGAGCAATGGAGAAACCACGCACAGACATTGACAAGCTCCAGCAGGAGATTGACCGTGAGCGAACGGCGGCCAAGGAGGCAGCCAAGAAATCGGTCACTGCCAAACTTGCTCCTGCAAAATCATCCTCCTCAGAAGTTGTGCTGACCTTGGCGGGAGGGTTGACAGCATTCATTGGCTGCGGCGCATTAGCGGCACTACTCAGTGGATGCCTTCCTAATCCACGTGGTCTGATTGATGGAGCTGTAAAAAATTTGCACTGCGCTGCAATCAAGAAATCATTTAATGATATTCAACAGAGAGGAATTCAGCTCAGCATTAAGGCTAACGAAACAGAGGCAGAGCGACAAGAGAGATTAGAAACTTCCCTGGATATTTACGTCAGCCAGTGGGAACAAAGGAAATGTCGAGGTTCAATCAGTGATGCTTCTTGAATATCCTTGCCAAATTGGAGCTTGAAGGTTGACTGCTATGGCTGAACCCTCTGCAGCAGCTGCTCCTAGCGCTTCGTGGCAACGACTCCAATGCTTTCAAGGCTTGGCTGTCTTTAGGAATCGAACGGCTTGGAGAGCCTGCTGTGATTGAGCTGATGTGTGATGGGCTGGACCCAATCCTCACGACCGAGGAGGCAGACAGGCTGGTCGGTTGGCACCTGGGGGTGAGCCTGTGACCCAGACGAGGTAGAGGAAAAGGTTGCTCGCCCCTGAGTGTTTGAGTTGTAGATGCCGCTGCCGACCGTTGCTATGACCAGGCTGTAGCTCAACGCCCTCTCATGTCAGAAGAGCAACTCAAAGCGTTTCTAGAGAAGGTCAAAGCAGACACCAGCCTTCAGGAAAAGCTCAAAGCTGCTTCGGATGCTGATGCTGCTAGTGCTATTGCCAAAGCAGCAGGATTTAGTATCTCTGCTGATGAATTCACTAAGGCTCAATCAACTGAGCTTTCAGACGAAGAGCTGGAAGGCGTGGCTGGAGGGACGATTCCGATCCCCGGGGGATCAATTGGTGATCCCTCTTGTTATAGGTAGCCTACACACTCAAAGCCCCTGCAACCGCAGGGGCTTTTTACTTCTTCAACCTCGCCAATAAGCCCATAAATCAGCCTCCAATACTTGGCACCATTGCACACACATAGCGGGCTTGTTTATTAGATAAAGACACCGCTGCCGACCGTTGCTATGACCAGGCTGTAGCTCAACACCCTCCCATGTCAGAAGAGCAACTCAAAGCCTTCCTGGAAGCCGTCAAGGCTGATGCAGGGCTTCAGGAGAAGTTGAAGGCGGCAGGTGATGTCGATGCCGTCGTGACGATTGCCAAGGCTGCAGGTTTTGTGATTTCAGCTGAGGAGCTGAAGAAATCACAGGCAGAGGTATCAGAAGAGGAGCTGGAAGGTGTGGCTGGAGGTGGGGCTGGGTACTTTTGGAAGGTGTACCGAGGTAATTTATGTGTCGTGGATTCAATTGATTATTAATGTCGATGCCAAACTGTGATTATTTGATTATTAAGGAACACCTCTTTAGCTCATCCTAATCCTCTAGAGCCCCTGCAATCACAGGGGCTTTTTATTTCTTCAGCCACCCTCAACCAGCCCCGAACGGCTTCCGATACCTGGCACAATTTTCGTCAATTAAGTAACAGTAGTGCGTCAGCAATGGCGGGGTTTTTGTTGAACAGACAAATGCTGTTCGTTTTGCTATGAAGTGACTGTTGAAGATCAAACCCGATGTCAGAAGAGCATCTCAATGCTTTCTGGAAAGCCGTCCAAGCAGATGCGGGGCTTCAAGAAAAGCTGAATGCAGCTGCGGATGCGGATTCCGTAGTTTCGATTGCTAAGGCTGCGGGCTTTGTGATTTCTGTTGAAGCGCTGAAGAAGGCTCAGGTAGAGCTTTCTGAGGAGGAGCTGGGTGGCGTGGCTGGTGGTACTGAAGATGGGGTTCGTGGTGTGGTCGGGCTGGGTTGGGTGGCTAACCCATTCAAGGGATTTAGCCCATATGGCGGAACCCATGCTGGCGAAACCCGTACATGAGAGCGGATGAAGAGGAAATGAGACTCCCAGCTAATTACTGAAATTACCCGACATCTGACTCCCTTTTGTATCCCTGATCTCGTCAAGCCCCTGCAATCACAGGGGTTTTTTATTTCTACATCCACCCTCAACCAGTCCCAAATGGCTTCCGATACCTGGCACAATTTTCGTCAATTAAGCAACAGTAGTACGTCAGCAATAGCGGGGTTTTTTATTGCTTGACCAACTCACCTTTCACCCAGCAGGTCGTTCCACGTCACTGATCCATATCCACCCTCTCGCAGCTGACGGCCACGCTCCTGCATCTGCCGTAACTCCTCCTCTGTATATCTCTCCCACCATTCCGGTCCACGACACCGGCGGCGGTAATCCTTCCACTGCTGCTCTTGAGTTTCTTCGGGTCTGCCCCGGTGACGGCGCTTTGGCATCAGCGCAATGGGCTCAACAACCGCCGGGAGACCAACAGCGCAAAATGAAGGCTCTCGGGACAACCAAGAGCCCTCTGCCTGACGAGCCTTTGTGTACGCCCCCTGATGGATTCGAACCATCGACCGACTGCTTAGAAGGCAGTCTTTTGTCCAGTTGTAGCAGTGCTTTTCCCAGTCATACCAACGGTTTGTCCTGTTGGGGGATCTTGGGGGAGGACAGAAATGGGGTCAAAGTGGACAAGGATTTGGCGGGTTTGTCCACTTTCATGACTTGAGAACGGCTGCCTCGAAAGCGGTTGGTCAGCGGGTAATGCTTTCAGCAGTTGCACCCGACCAATGCCCCTCGACACCCAGATGACCATTGCGCTGCTGCAGGAGCTGCTCCTCGCACTGCGTGACAACGACTCCAATGCCTTCAAGGCTTGGCTGTCTCTTGGGATCGAGCGGCTGGGAGAGCCTGCTGTGATTGAGCTGATGTGTGATGGGCTGGACCCAATCCTCACGACAGCCGAAGCGGACAGGCTGGTCGGTTGGCACCTGGGGGTGAGCTTGTGACCCAGATGGGGGAGGAGGGCGGCTGAAATCGGGTGGATTTATCCCCCAGTTGGGGGTTTTGCTTTCCAGCGAGAACGGCGATGGTGAATGTGTCCGAGGGGATGAGCCTCACACATCACAAACTTCAAGTGAAACTCATTAACGCAATAACAGCCACAATTCTTCTTCTTGCGCCTGTACCTGCAATCGCTCAGAACACGGCAGCTTCCAACGCACAGCCTGAGACAAGTATTGTAGACATAACCGACGCACAAGTCGACGCAATATATGATCTCGCTGGCGGCAAAAAGCAATACAGGGAAATGGTAGAATGGGCATCAGAAAGTCTTACGAAGAATCAAATTCAAGCATTTGATGCAACAATTGAAAATGGTCAATACTCTCAAATCGTAGCGGCAGTTGAATGGTTGATTCAAACCTACCAAGCTCATGCTTCAACCAACTCAAGCAGTGAAACCGTTAACGCAAAAGTCAAGCCCGCACAGACAATGTCTGACACGCCATTTTTTTGGGATAACTGATATTAATCATGAATATAAAGATTATACTGACCTCAATTCTATCGGTGGCTGCCAGTACATGGCTTGCAAATCCAGTCCATTCATTCACTAGTGAAATCAATGCCATAGAGTCAGTCATAGAAAACAGAGTTGGCACCAAGGTTCTGTGGTCCAACGGCCACGATTTATGCAAAGGAGATATATACGGTTTTTATAACCCGGAGAAAGACGTAGTAGTAATGTGTCAAGAAAATCATTCATTTGACTATAATGAATTGATAGGAACCTTGAAGCATGAGGGGTGGCACGCGGTTCAGCACAAGTGCAATAATAACAAAGCCGCGCTTTCGGATGAGTTGATAAGAAAGCACATGGATTCTCGAACGCGAAATGTATTGCATAACTACCCCCACAAGCAACATCGATCCGAGGCAGAAGCTAGAGTGGTAGAGAATATTCCTACCAAAAATTGGATAAGCGGTGTTGAATTTTATTGCTCTTGAGTCGGTTTAAGAAGACGGAAGCCGCAACAGATCGGCTGAAAGCTATACAAGACCCGACAGGGGAAAGCAGGGGGCGTGGTGTTGTCGCTATCGATCTCCCGACAAAACATTCACCCTGTCAGCAATGGCGGGGTTTTTTGTTGCTAACTGACAACGTTGCCGACGATTGCTAAAACCTGGCTGTAGCTCCACACGTTCCCATGTCAGAAGAGCAACTCAAAGCTTTCCTGGAAGCCGTCAAGGCTGATGCAGCATTGCAGGAAAAGCTAAAGGCTGCTGGCGATGCCGATGCCGTCGTAACGATTGCCAAGGCTGCAGGTTTTATTATTTCTGCTGAGGAGTTGAAGAGGGCTCAGGCAGAGGTATCAGAAAAGGAGCTTGAAGGCGTGGCTGGTGGTTTTAATCCAACGCGGTATCAGTCCAATGCTGAGGCAACTGTACCTACCTGCACCTACCCAGGCTGTGGAACCTAGTGTCTGTCTACTGATTCTTCAGCCTATAACGCGAGCCCCTGCAATCACAGGGGTTTTTTATTTCTACATCCACCCTCAACCAGTCCCAAATGGCTTCCGATACCTGGCACAATTTTCGTCAATTAAGCAACAGTAGTGCGTCAGCAATGGCGGGGTTTTTTGAGCAGACAAATGCTGTTGGTTTTGCTATGAAGTCACTGTCAAAAAACAAACACGATGCCAGAAGAGCAACTCAAAGCTTTCCTGGAAGCCGTCAAGGCGGATGCAGGGCTTCAGGAAAAGCTAAAGGCAGCAAAAGATGCTGATGCCGTAGTAGCGATTGCCAAGGCAGCGGGCTTTGCGATTTCTGCAGATGAAATAGATGCGCTGAAGAAATCTCAGGCAGAACTGTCGGACGAAGCCTTGACGGACGAAGAGCTGGAAGGCGTGGCTGGGGCTGGCTGCTTTTTGACGAAAGAGTGGTATAAGGGTAATGTGAAGAGTGTGCTTTTTGATATATGCTTTGGTCAGAGGTGATATGGACGAAGGGGTTTCTCTGAGCAAGGTGGTCTTGCTGTGCTGGGTGTGACACATCCTAATTCTCTATAAGCCCCTGCAATCACAGGGATTTTTTATTTCTACATCCACCCTCAACCAGTCACAAACGGCTTCCGATACCAGCACAATTTTCGTCAATTAAGCAACAGTAGTACGTCAGCAATAGCGGGGTTTTTTATTGCTTGACCAACTCACCTTTCACCCAGCAGGTCGTTCCACGTCACTGATCCATATCCACCCTCTCGCAGCTGACGGCCACGCTCCTGCATCTGCCGTAACTCCTCCTCTGTATATCTCTCCCACCATTCCGGTCCACGACACCGGCGGCGGTAATCCTTCCACTGCTGCTCTTGAGTTTCTTCGGGTCTGCCCCGGTGACGGCGCTTTGGCATCAGCGCAATGGGCTCAACAACCGCCGGGAGACCAACAGCGCAAAATGAAGGCTCTCGGGACAACCAAGAGCCCTCTGCCTGACGAGCCTTTGTGTACGCCCCCTGATGGATTCGAACCATCGACCGACTGCTTAGAAGGCAGTTGCTCTATCCAGCTGAGCTAAGGGAGCCCGCCCCACCATTCTTGCAGTCGATCCCGACGGCGCCGCCTACTGTTAGAGGCTGTGCAGTGCAGGCGATGGCCCCAAGCCGGCTTACCGACAGTCAGAAGCAGGAGCTCCTGGAGCGTTACCGCAATGGTGAGTCCAGTGCTGCGCTGGCGGATGCGTTTGCATGCAGTGCCAACACGGTGAGTCGCACCGTTCGCTCCTTGCTGTCGGAGGAGGAGTACAGCGCCCTCAAGACCTCCCGTGCCCGCGGAGCGTCAGTGCCCCAGAGCCAGACCCAGCCTAAGGCTGCCGTTGAGGTGTCCGTTGAGGATCCAGCGAGCCTCGCGGGGGATGACGAGGCGTCCTCGGGCCTGGCTCTCGATGATGCCGATGATTTTGGGGCCGATGAACCGGAGGCCCTCGCGGATGAGGAGTCTGGGGAAGGCTTCCCGGGTGGGGATGAGTTCCATGAAGTGGCGGTGCTGCCCGTCGACCTCCCCCAGGTGAACACCCAGCAGGTGCATTGCCTGCCGTTTGAGATCGGAGTGCTGCCCGACAGTGTGTACATGTTGGTGGACAAGACCGTTGAGCTGGATCCGCGGCCACTCAGCGACTTTCCGGAGCTCGGCGTGGCTGATCCGGAAGAGCAGGCCCTGCAGGCCCTCTGTCTGTTCACCAGCCCGCGCACAGCCAAACGTCAGTGCGGCCGCAGCCAGCGTGTGATCAAGGTGCCTGATACCCAGGTGTTTGCCATCACCACGCGCCACCTCGTCGCCCGAGGCATCACTCGCCTGCTGGTGGAGGGTGCGCTCTACGCGCTCGACGCCTGATTCAACGTTTGGCGTTTGGCAGCAGCAAGGCCGTGAGGCTGCCGCCCCCGAGCAGGCCAAGTACAGCACTGACGCCCACCACAAAGCCCGCCGGCAGCGGTGCGGTGGAGCCCACACCCAGATTCAGGCGGTAACGATCTCCCAGATTCTGAGCACCGAGGCAAAGCACCACCAGCAGGGCCACACCCCCGCCCACGGTGATCATCAGCAGACGCAGGCGCAGCAGCATGGCGCCAATCATCGAGGCCTGATCAGTCTGCCTGCTTTTCCGCTTCATGCAGTAGTGCATACAGCTCTCTGCGGCTGCGTCCGCTGGCCGGGGCCAGCTCCCTTGCCGCTTCGCTGGCTTTCAGTCCCTGGTTGATCAGATTGCGCAGCTCTTCCAGACAGCGTTCGTTGCTGAAGAGGGTGGCTTCAGCGGGCTCGGCGCCCCCGAGCACCAGGGTGAATTCCCCCTGGGGAGCGTGCTGGGCGAAATGCTCCAAGGCGGCCTTCACGCTGGGACCCACCTGCTCCTCATGGCGCTTGGTGAGCTCCCGGCCCACGTGCAGCGGCCGGTCGCCACCGCAGTGTTCCGCGAGCTCTTCCAGCAGTTTGAGCAGGCGATGGGGGGCTTCGTACAGCACCGTTGTGCGCTGCTCAGCGGCAAGTTCCACGAGGCGTTCCTTGCGCTCCCGGCCCTTGGAGGGCAGGAATCCCTCGAAGCAAAAACGACCGCTGGGAAGGCCGCTGCTCACCAACGCTGTAGTGGCGGCGCAGGGGCCTGGGATGCAGATCACCGCATGGTTGGCCTCTCGCGCTGCCCGCACCAGCTCCTCTCCAGGGTCGCTGATACCTGGCAGGCCGGCATCACTGATCACAGCAACGCTGCGGCCATCCCCCAGTTCCTCCAGGAGCTGGGGGATGCGGGTGTGGGTGTTGTGCTGGTGGAAACTGCAGCGCCTCGCCTGGGATCCCAGGGCGCTGAGGAGCTGGCCGCTGTGGCGAGTGTCTTCACAGGCGATGGTGTCCACTGCGATCAGCAGAGCCCGGGCCCGTGGGGAGAGGTCACCGAGGTGCCCGATCGGGGTGCCGACCACATAAAGCACTCCGGCATCAGGCTCGGCCCGCTGCTTCACAATGGCTCCGCCAAGATCTCTCCATGATGCCGATTGCTCCAACCCTTCCTGCCGGCATCGATCAACACCAACTGCTTGAGGCCCTGCGACCGCTCTGTTGGGGTGCGGCCGATATTCTCCGCGCCTACGCCCGCGGCGAGCAGCCCCCTCACGGTTTTTCCCGCGCTCTCAGCGTTGAAGATGGCGGAGAAGGCCCTGTTTCGGCGGCGGATCTGGCTGTGAATCAATGGCTTCTCGATGGCTTGCGCTCGGCCTTCCCGGATGCCGGGTGGACCTTGCTGAGCGAGGAGACCGCCAAGGAGCAGCTCACGGCGGGCCAGCCCCTCGCCGCTGAGTGGCTCTGGATTCTCGACCCCCTTGATGGCACTAAAGATTTTCTCCAGGGCACGGGGGAATACGCCGTACATCTGGCTCTTGTGCAGGGGGAGCGTCCCGTGCTGGGGGTGGTGCTGCTTCCAGAGGCCGATGAGCTCTGGTTCGGCGTGGTGGGCGAGGGCAGCTGGTGCGAGAACCGTGCTGCCGAGCGCAGCCCCGTGCGCTTCAGTGACCGCAGCCACGATCTAGTGCTCGTCGCCAGCCGCAGCCACCGCGATGATCGCCTGGAGCGCCTGATCGATGCCTTGCCCCTGGGCAGCTCCAAGGCGGTGGGCAGCGTTGGCTGCAAAGTGGCCACGATCCTGCGCGGAGAGGCCGATGTGTACATCTCCCTGTCTGGGAAGAGTGCTCCGAAGGACTGGGATATGGCGGCCCCAGAAGCGGTGTTACTCGCCGCGGGAGGGGCCTTCACCCATGCTGATGGCCGTCTTCTCACCTACAACACCGGCGACGTCCGCCAGGCTGGATGCCTGATCGCCAGCCATGGAAAAGCCCATGCCGCCCTGGAAGATCAGGCGGCACGGGCGATGGCAGAGATTGACCCTGGCTTCCCGGTTTGACCCGGGAGGTCCTCAGTTGAGGGGGGCGACCGGTGTGGGGGCCGGTGCGGGTTCGGCGTCCTCACCGTTCTGAGGCACACCGCGCAGGGTGAGGTTGATGCGGCCACGGTTGTCGATCTCGCGCACGCGCACGGTGACTTCGTCGCCCACTTTCACCACATCCTCCACTTTCTCCACGCGCGCTTCGGACAGCTGGGAGATGTGGATCATGCCCTCCTTGCCGGGAAGGATCTCCACAAAGGCGCCAATCGGAATAATCCGCGTGATCGCACCACTGAAGACCTCGCCTTCGTTCACCTTGCGGGTGAGCCCTTCGATGATCTTCTGCGCTTCATCGGCCGCTGCTCCGTCGTGGGAGGCGATGGTCACGATGCCGCTGTCTTCGATGTCGATCTTGGTGTTGGTGCGTTCGGTGATGCCCTTGATGGTGCGTCCACCAGGACCGATCACGGTGCCGATCAGTTCCGGGTCGATCCGGAAGCTCAGCAGACGTGGCGCATGGGGAGACAGTCCGTCACGCGGTGTGTCGATCGCCTCCATCATCTTCTCGAGGATGTGCAGGCGTGCCGGTCTGGCTTGGTTGATGGCCTCGGCAATGGTGCCCATCGCCAGCCCGGTGATCTTCATGTCCATCTGCAGGGCGGTGATGCCCTTGTCAGTTCCGGCCACCTTGAAGTCCATGTCGCCGAGGAAATCCTCGATGCCTTGGATGTCGGTGAGAATCCGCACCTCATCACCTTCCTTGATCAGCCCCATGGCGGCACCACTCACGGGTGCTTTGAGGGGAACACCGGCATCCATCAGGGCCAGGGTGCTGCCGCAAACAGAGCCCATGGATGTGGAGCCGTTGGAACTCAACACCTCGCTCACCACGCGCACGACGTAGGGGAAGGTGTCCTTGGCCGGCAGCACGGGCAGGATGGCGCGCTCAGCGAGCGCACCATGGCCGATTTCTCTGCGGCCAGGCGAACGCATCGGCTTGGTTTCACCCACGGAGTAGGGGGGGAAGTTGTAGTGATGCAGATACGTTTTTTCGGTGCTGGGATTCAGGTCATCCATCTCCTGGGCATCACTGGGGGTGCCCAGGGTGGCGGTGGAGAGCACCTGGGTCAGGCCGCGCTGGAACAGGCCTGATCCATGCACGCGTTTGGGAAGCACCCCAGCGGCAGCACTGATCGGGCGAACCTGGTCCAGGGTGCGGCCGTCCACCCGCTTGCCGTCCTTCACGATCTGCTGGCGCATCAGCTTCTTGGTGAGCGCCTTGAAACTGGTGGGGAGCGCTTTGCTGTTGGTTGACACCAGCTTGCGCACCGGATCGCTGTCTTTCAGCCCCTCGATCGTTTCTGCAGTGCTGCTGCGGATGGCGTCTAGCTTGCTGTCACGATCCGCTTTGCTCTGCTCGAACTGGCTGAGAACTTCGCCGATCGCCTTGGTGCAGGTCTTCTCCAGGTACAGCGGCAGGGTGGAGTCTTGTTCGGGTTGTTCCGGCTTCACCTGCTCGATCCCTGCGTCCTTGAGGATCGACTCCTGGGCTTTGATCAATTCGCAGACGGCTTCGTAGCCGAAGTCGATCGCTTCGATCACGTCCTGTTCGGGAAGCTGATTCGCTCCGGCTTCCACCATCACGATCCCTTCTGGGGTTCCTGCCACCACCAGATCCAGATCCCCCCGCTCGATTTCGCGGTAGCTGGGATTGAGCACAAAGTCGTCGCCGAGCAGGCCGACGCGCACGGCCGCCATCGGTCCATAGAACGGGATGCCGGCCAGCAGGGTGGCCATGGACGCGCCGGTGACCGACAGCACATCAGCCGGTACGCGCTCATCAAGAGACATGCAGGTTGCGACGATCTGCAGGTCGTCGCGGAGCCAGCTGGGGAAGAGCGGCCGCATCGGTCGGTCGATCAGCCTGCTGATCAGGGTGGCTCGCTCGGGGGGGCGACCCTCCCGACGCATGAAGCTGCCTGGGATGCGTCCTGCGGCGTAAAGCCTTTCTTCGTAGTCGCAGATGAGAGGCAGGAAGTCGATGCCTTCACGGCCTGAGGATCGGGTGGCGGTGACCAACACCGAGGTGTCTCCACACTCGATCATCACGGATCCGCCGGCCTGAGGGGCATAGCGCCCCGTGGTCAGCCGAATCTCCCGACCGTCGAAGGAGATTGACTGTGTCTGACCTTGCACTTGTGCTTATGTCTTTCTGTCAAGTCTGATTCTGGCATTCAGCAGGAACGGATCGTCAAATCCCCCGAGTGCTGATGAATTTTGTTCTGAATCGAGGCAAAAAAAAGGAGGTGAAGGTCACCTCCGCAGAACTTGTATTGGTGTTCCTGGCGAACAGTGATCACCAGCTGGACTTCACCACGCCAGGGAGCTCGCCTTTGTGGGCGCGTTCACGCAGTTGGTTGCGGCACAGTCCGAAATCGCGATACACACCACGGGGCTTGCCGGTGGCCCAGCAGCGATTCCTCATGCGTGAGGGTGCGCTGTTGCGGGGCAGAGCCTGAATCTTGCGGTGAATTTCCAGACGCTTCATCGGATCCTCCGCTGCATTGAAGGCGGCCATCAGGGCTGACCGCTTAGCGGCGAAGCGCTCAACCATTTTCTTGCGCTTCGCATCGCGAGCGATCATCGACTTCTTGGCCATGCAGCGGTTGGAAACGAGCAGTTCAATCTGAAACTTTACTGCCTCACTGACCCATCAACTGGCGCACCACCGCCAGTTGGCTGGTGTCACGCACGATCAGCAGAACGCTGAGACCGAGCACGAGCAGCAGACTGGATTGCATCACCGCGAGTTGAAAGCGCTCGGGCAGCGGCCGTCCCCGCAGACCTTCCAAGAGGAGGAAGACCAGTTGTCCGCCATCGAGCAGGGGCAGAGGCAGGGCATTGAGGACGCCAAGATTGATCGAGATCAAGGCCAGGAACAGGGCCAGGCCGGATCCTCCCTGGCTGGAGAGCTGAGCACCCATCTCCACGATCTTCACAGGCCCGGAGACCTGCTGAGCTGTGGTGCCGAAATCGGTGAGAAGACTGGCGTAGCCCGACACCGTGCGGCTGAACAGACCTGCAAATTGTGCGCTGCCAGCACTGATCGCTTCAAAGGGAGACCGCACCGGACGACTGCCACCGTTCATCGCCACCTGCAACTGGGCGCCGATCCGCCCGGTGCCCTGTTGATCAGCGGGGGTGAGCCGCAGTGTTCTCACGCCCTCACCGCGTTGAACCTCAAGCTCCAACCTTTGGCCTGGGCTGCGGCGGATCGGGTCGACGGCCGCCCGAACAGCGGCATCTCCGCTTCCGAGGGATTGGGCATCGATAGAGAGAATGCGATCCCCTGGCCTGAGCCCGGCCTGGGCTGCAGGAGCGCCGTCCTGCACCGTCATCACCATCACGCCGGGAGAGGGATCGCCGGGAACACCGGCAGCGGCCGTATGGCCCACCAGCACCAGCCAGGCCAATAGCAAATTCGCCAACACCCCGGCACTGATCACCAGCACGCGTTGGGGAATTGGACGGTTGCGAAGCAAATCCGGATCGTCCAAGGGAATGGATTGGTCGTTGTCGTCGTCATCTGGAAACGACACGAAGCCGCCGAGTGGCAGCAGGCGCAAGGCATAGGTGATGCCGTTGCGCTCGGTTTTCAGCAGCGCTGGACCGAAGCCCACGGAAAAGCCGTTGACGCGGATGCCTTGCAGACGGGCGGCCAGGAAATGACCTGCCTCATGAATCACGATCAGCAGCCCCAGAGCGAGCAGTGAGGCCAGAACGTTCATGAGGATTCACGCAGTCGGATCATTCTGGCTGGAGACGATCCGAACCGAAGTAAGGCGCGAGCGCTTGCGGCAAGAGAACGCTTCCATCGGCCTTCTGTCCGTTTTCCAGCAGGGCGGCCATGGTGCGACCGATGGCCAGGCCGCTGCCGTTGAGGGTGTGCACGAGGCGGGTGGCCTTGCCGTCTTTGGTGCGGATGGACGAGCGTCGGGCCTGGAAATCGCCGCAGACGCTGCAGCTGGAAATTTCCCGGTAGGCCCCAGCCCCTGCGAGCCACACCTCCAGGTCGTAGGTGCGCGCTGCGGAGAACCCGAGATCACCCGTGCACAGTTCCAGCACGCGGTAGGGCAGCTCGAGCGCCTGGAGAACAGCTTCCGCATCGGCGGTGATCGCCGCATGCGCCTCGTCGGCGTGGTCGGGATGCACGAACCAATACAGCTCAACTTTGTTGAACTGATGCAGGCGGATCAGGCCCCGGGTGTCACGGCCGTAGCTGCCCGCTTCCCGACGGAAGCAGGGGCTGTAGGCCACGTAGCGCAAAGGGAGTTGATCCAGCGGAATGATTTCATCGCGATGAAGCGAGGTCAGCGGCACCTCCGCCGTGGGCGTCAGCCAGAGGTCATCGTCCGCGCAACGGAAGCTCTCCTCGGCGAATTTGGGGAGCTGCCCTGAGCCGGTGAGGCTGGCGCTGTTCACGAGCACCGGAGGCAATACTTCGCGGTACCCCTTGCCGGTGTGGAGGTCGAGCATGAAGTTGATCAGGGCCCGCTCCAGGCGAGCACCCTGACCAAACAACGTCACAAAACGGCTCTGGGCGATCCGCACCGAGCGCTCACTGTCGAGAAGCCCCAAGCGATCGGCGATGGCCCAGTGCTCTTCAAGCCCCTCCTGCTTGCGCGGGACTCCCCAGGTGCGGATCTCGATGTTGTCGTTCTCATCCCGGCCGTCTGGACACTCGGGTGAGGGGAGATTGGGGAACGTGAGCAGCTGAGTCTTCAGCTCGGCGGCGAGTTGACGTTCCTCGTCCTCCAGCACCGCCACTTTTTGTTTGATCGCATTGCCCTGTTGACGCAGTTCAGCGACTTCATCACCCTTCGGATCAGCCCCTGCCTTGATCTTGAGGCCAACCTCTTTGCCCACGCGGTTGCCTTCGGCCTGCAGGCTGCTGCGCTGCTCTTCGCGGTCTCGCTGCTGTTGGGCGAGGGCCTGAAGGCCGCTCAGATCAACCGTCAAGCCGCGGCGAGCAAGCTCCCTGGCCATCAGCTCAGGGTTCTCTCGCACCAGACGCTGATCGAGCACAGGGATTTCAATGGCGGCGCGGGCAGCCTAAGCGTCCGCCTCCCAGGGCTTCTGCCGATTCAGAGAACCTGGCCGACCATCACCGCCGCCACCGCAGAGAACAGGGTGATGCCGAGGGCTGTGATCGGATTCTGGCCTTGCACCACAGCAACGGTGGTGATCACTCCAGCGCCGAGACAGGCTGCTGCAAGCTGGGTGGTGAGGTCAGTGGTGCGGTTCACGGCCTAACTGTCTGTAGTCCTGGCAACCTACGGAGCTTGTTCCATGTCGTCCTGGCGACACCGTCGGATTCGTTACGGCGCGTCAGGGTTCGTTACGCGCCGCAATGAAGCGGGCCTGGCCCGGCCTGCACTGGCCCATTGCTTGAGGGCCTCCAGCTGTTCCCGAGCGGTGCGCGCCAGGGGGACCAACTGGGATGCAGCCTTGATCAGGTCGCTTTCATTCAGTTCGCGGCGTTCCGCAAAAGCGAGGTGCATCGCTTCGATCACCACTTGCTCGAGTTCGGCGCCGGAATAGCTCTCTGTTCGGTCCACCACGGTGGACAGGGGCAGATCGAGATGCGGGCGTCTGCGCTGGAGATGGAGAGCCAAAATGCCGCATCGCTCCTCTCTGGATGGAAGGTCCAGAAGGAAGATCTCGTCAAAGCGCCCCTTGCGCAGCAATTCGGGTGGCAGTCGCTCCACGCCGTTGGCCGTGGCCACCACGAACACGGCGGAGCGTTTCTCCGCCATCCAGGTGAGAACCGTGGCCAGAACTCTCTGACTGGTGCCACCGTCGCTGCGGCCGTCCTGGCCGAAGCCCTTGTCGATTTCATCAATCCACAGCACACAGGGCGCCATCGCTTCGGCGCGCAGGATCATGTCGCGTGTGCGTGCCTCGCTGGCCCCAACCAGCCCTGAGAACAGGCGGCCCACATCCAAGCGCAGCAGAGGCATGGACCAGCTGTGGGCAATGGCTCGTGCAGTCAGTGATTTCCCTGTTCCCTGCGGACCGACCAGCAGCACACCCCGCGGCAGGGGGAGTCCGAAACGGCGTGCCTCGTCGCTGAAGGCGCGATGACGCTGATCGAGCCAGTGCTTCAGGGTCTCCAGTCCACCGATATCCGCGGGTGTGGCATCCGTGCGGCAGAACTCCAGCACTTCGCTTCGTGCCAGGGACAGGCGTTTTTCCTCGAGCACATCGGCCAGATCATCAAGGCTGAGGCGTCCGCGCTGGGCCAAGGCTTTGGCAGCCACATGCCTCACCCTGGATTCACTGAGGCCGCAGCAGGCGTGGGTGAGCTCTTCCAGCACCTCCTCTTCGAGGACGGACCCACTGGCTCTGGCGATATTGCTCAACAGGATCCGCAGTTCCTCTTCCCGAGGCAGCGGCAGATCCAGCAGGGTGAGTGCCTCGTCGAGGTCGTTGGGCGGTGTCCACTGGCCGCAGCTCAGGATCAGGGTGTGCGGGGTGGATCGCAACTCGCTGGCCAGGTTGCGCAGCATGCGCGCGATGCCGGGGTCATCGCAGAATCGGTGCACATCCTTGAGCAGCAGCAGGGTGGGATCGTTGTTTGAGCGTTCCTTCAGCCACTGCAGAACAGCCATCGGCTGCCGTGCTCCCAGGTTGTCCTGGCTCAGAACACCGCTGAGTCCACCGACAAAATCCCATTGCGCCAGCAAACGATCGCCGAGACGTTGGCTGGCCTGGGCCAGGAGGGCCTCAACCCTCTCCTCTTCATGGCTTCGGATCCAGATCAGAGGGGTTCCCGATCGGATTAGGAGATCCAGCTGACGGCTCCAGGATTCAGTCATGCCGTTGGTCCGGTGATGGCTCCATCGATGCTTGAAGGTCTCGCAGCGCTTGCCAACGGGGATCCTTCAGCGCCGTTGGCGTTGTGGGGGCTGCTGCTGCGCTGGTCTGCACGGGAGGACCTGGGCAGTGATCGCCGCAGCGGTTGACCACCGACATCTGCAGACTCAGTTGCTCAAATACCCAGCGCTCAGGCTCGAACGAGCCCCGTGGGTCCAAGCATTCCATCAATCCCTCAGGGGCCTCAGCGTCGAAGATCCCATTGCCGAAGGTTTCCTCTGAGGGATCTGAGCCAAGCCAGATCAGTTCGCTGTTGTCAACGGTGAGTTGCTGGTTGAAGTGTCCAAGGCAGCGGTCACAGCGAAGGCAGATGATGGTCTGCAGGGATCCCTCAACCTCAAGGATGTTGCCGCGGTGTTCCGCGCAGACGCGACCTCTGATCGGTGTGAGGCTTGCAAGCTCGTCGTGGTTCCCATTCACCTCCCAAACCTTGGGCTGACCCAGGGCAAGGAGGTCTTTCAAGGCCACCGGCTCCAAGCCGGGAATCATTTGCTTCCGCCCTTGGGTTCAAAGGGCAGACGGCCTGCCTGGGATCCGCCGCCGGCTGTGGCAGTTGCAGGCGTCTGGCCCTGCTGCTTCATCTGGTCATCCAGGATCGCTTGCAGATTGTCGGGCAGTGCTTCGCGGGTGAGAAGGAAGGTCTGAAGGGCCTGGAAGATATTGGCGATCACCATGTAGAGCAACACGCCGGCCGGCAGTGGGAAGAAGAGAAACATGCCAGTGATCATCACGGGCGTGATCTTGTTGGCCGTGGCTTGCTGGGGGTTGGCTGGCATGCCCATGCCCGACAGGAGCTGGGAGATGAAGAGGCTCAAGCCGAAGGCCCCCACGAGGATGGCGATATCCCAATTGATGGCTCCCTCGGTGTAGAAGCCCACCTGGCCAAGGGCTTTGATGAACAGGAAGCCGCTTCGCGCTGCGAGGCCAGGGATCTTGCCCTCAACCGTGGCATCTCCTGGGGCCAAGGCCTTGATGGTGCCGTCCTCAGAGACGGACACCACCGACTCCCCTTTGGTCACGGACCAGCTGGGAAGGAAAGACTGACCGTTCTCCACGTCGCTGAGAACTTTGCTGAACGGCTCTCCGCTCTTGGTTTGGAGCTGGATCTGAACGTTCTCTCCGGCTCCGATCTTGGTGCCGCCGGGAAGGCTTGCGATCACAGGAACGTGATCGGTTTCAGTCACGAAGATTGAGTGGCTGGCGCTGGTGAAGGGTTTGGGGTCGACCGCGGCGATCTGGTCGGCAGGCAACACCTTGAGGTTGAGGGTGTAGGGGACGTCAGCGAACGGTGATCCCCGCAGGGTGGCGAACAGGGCGAAGAGGATCGGCATCTGCACGAGCAGAGGAAGACAACCGGCTAAGGGGCTGCCGAACTCCTTCATCAGTTTTCCCAGCTCTTCCTGCTGCTTTTGTGGGTTGCTGGCAAACCGAGCCTTGATTTCTGCCTGGCGCTTCTGCATCACCGGCTGGGCGATGCGCATGCGCCTGGCGCTGCGAATGGATCCTGCGCTGAGCGGGAACAGCGCCAGGCGAATGACGACCGTGAGCGCCACGATGGCCAGTCCGTAGCTCGGTACCAATCCGTAGAAGAAATCCAGGATCGGGAGGAGCAGATTGTCGGAGATGTACCCGATCACGATGGCGTTCCGCGGTGTGGTGAAAGGTGATGCCAGTGTGCAACAGCGTCGCCGCTTTTGCGGTGCTGCCGGGCTTCAGGCAGCGAAACCCTTGCTGGTGGACTCGTCAACACCAGCCTGGCTGGGTCGCTCGTTCGTGGGACGCGATTGGATGCGCTCCAGGATGTAGGTCTCAACCTCTCGGAAGCGAGGCAGCGAGCGCATTTCGAGTCTGGATCCGTCAGCGAGCACCAGCACCATGTCTCCCCAGGCGCCGAACCCTCTGGGCACGCAACGCACCTCGCGGATCTGGCTGTAGACCACCTGACTGCGGTCACGCCCCATCCAGCCTCCGCTGACGGAAACTCTGCGGCTGGTGATGTTGAAGCGCAGCCAGAGGGCTCGCACCACAGCGCCGATGGTGAAGGGAAGTCCGATGAGCGTGAAACCAAGGAGAAGGTTGACGATCAGGTCCCCCTTGGCCGGACCTCCTTCGTAGAAGGTGTCTTCCTGAATGGACTTCGTCATGGCTGGAGACCCGCCTCTTCAAGCAATCTGTCGCATTCTTCCAGCAAGTTGGCCTCTTCTGCGTCAGCACCGGGCCGAAGACTGATCAGCAGCCAGCAGTCGCTGTGCTCGGAGCGCGCTTCGAAGCGCGCTCGAAGATGGTCATGCAGCAACCGCCTGAGGCGATTGCGCACCACCGCACGCTTGTGCACCTTGCCGCTGATCACCACTGCAATCCTGCAGCTCTGGTGCTGAGCATGCATCGAGACACCAGTGGCATCGCGACGCAGCAACTTGGGATTGGATGATGCCTTACGCAGCACCATCAAGGTGCCGTGGTAGCGCTTGCCACGTCTATGCAAGTGATCGAAACAGCGATGGCCACGCAAACGCATGGAAGCGGGCAGAACCATCGCTGAAAATGTGCTTTACCGGATCAGACGGCCAGACGGGAGCGGCCCCGCTTGCGGCGGGTGCGGATCACGCGGCGGCCGGTGTGCGAACGCATGCGCACGCGGAATCCGGAGACGCGCTTGCGCTTACGGCTGGTACCACCGAGGGTTCGCTTGGTCATGAATCTGTTCCGGCGTCCGGCTTTTTCTCAAGAGGAGAGTTTATCAGGGAGGGTTCAATCGATATCGATCAACCAGCTTCCGAGATACCCGGCCACGGGAACGTCGCCAGGGGCCTGGGCCAGCGCATTGAACTGATACATGCCCTGGGAGTTGGGATTGAAGATATTCATCACCACGGCGTAGGTGCCGCCTGTGGGGATCGGGGAATCGGGGAACACCTCAATCGCGGTTTGCTTCTCGTTCACCTCGAACACAGCGGGCAGAACCTCTTTGCAACGGCTGCGGGAGAGGACCCCACCAAGCTTCATCTTGCAAAGCGACAGATTCTTCGGCTGGATCCGGGCATTGAAGTAGCTCGGAACCGTGATGCTCAGCTTGAGAATGGCGGTCTTGCGATCCTTCGGTCTCAGCATGAAGAAGTACTCGGCCCGCTCGAGTTGCTGCGTGCTGCTCTGCACGTAGTAGAGCTTCTTGTAATCCTTCGAGCCATCCCAGCGGAATTCCAGCAGCGACGGGGTGTTCTGGGCCTGCACGGCTTGGGGCGCAGTGGTGGGCAGAAGGGCTGCAGTGCCGATGGAGCCGGCAAGGAGTGCAGCGGCGAAACCGGCACGGCGGGACGTGAATTGGAACAGGCTTCGAGTCATGGAATCGGATTGCTTACGGCGATGTCGCCATGGGACGTGTGTGAATTGTCCTGAGAATTGAGGGAAGATCGGCCCGCCCATGGTCGGCCCTTCAGCTGTCAGCTGTGACCGGATCTGTCAGGTCGCAGACGCGAGGCGCCGCGGAGATAGGGGTGATGCAGCGGCTGGTCCGCTGGAACCCAGGCATGGGCCAGAAGCCGAATGCAGCGAGCGAGATCACCATGAACAGCCATCTGCTGCACATCCAGCAGGGCGACGGCGTCCCAACCGGCACGGTGCCGGGCCGTTGCGGCCGGGAAACAGGCATCAAGGTCGGTTGTCACGGAAAACGTTACCGACACGAGTTGATCGGGTTGCAGCTGGTTTTGCTCCATCAGGGCATCCACCAGCTCCGCCACGGCGTTGCTGATGGAGGCGGCTGTGTTGTCAGAGCTGGTCGTGGCTCCACGCAGGCCACGCAGCTGCAGGGGAAGGGTCATGGCCGGTGCATCCAGAGGAGTTGACCACTCAGCTCCAGTTCCGCATGCAGCCGTTGTTGAACGGCGCTGAGCAATGCGGAGCCCGGGAGTCCCTGGAGCAGGCTTTTGCGCGGCTTCCCGAGGGTCACGGGTTTGCAGCGTTCCTCATCCAGATCGGCCAGTCGGGCCGCCAGAACCCTGGCCTGTTCCTCATCGCCGAGTTCATCCACCAGGCCAAGCTCCTTGGCTTGGGCACCGCTGAACACGCGACCATCGGCAAAGGCCCGCACGGCATCGGGCTCGAGTCCGCGTCCGTCAGCGACGGCCGCGACGAACTGGTCGTAACTGCTGTCGATCAGGTCCTGCAGCAGCTGCCGCTCCTCAGGACTGAGGGCACGATCCGGCGAAAGGATGTCCTTGTAGGCCCCGCTTTTCACGGTTTCGAAGCGGATCCCGATCTTGTCGAGGAGCTCCGAGAGATTGTTGCCGCGCAGGATCACGCCGATCGATCCGGTGATGGTGCCGGGATTGGCAACGATCGTTTCGGCTGCGACGCCCACATACACCCCGCCAGAGGCAGAGATGTTGCCGAAACTGGCGACCACCCGGCAGCCTTTCTCGCGCAGTCTCAGCAGGGCGGCATGGATTTCTTGGCTGTCGCCAACCGTGCCTCCTGGGCTGTCGATGCGAAGCAGCAAGGCTGGAAACTCCCGCTCCTGCACCTCGCGGAGAGCCTTGAGAACCCGCCGGCGAGTGGACCCGCTGATGGCTCCCTCGATGGCGATTCTCGCCATGCGACGTTTGGATTTCCGGCGCCACGGCCACACCATGACTCTCCGTTCAACTGGCCGGATCTTAAAAAGGACCCTGTCGGCCCGATTTCATGTCCTCCCTGCAGCGCGGGCTGTTGATGGTTCTCCCCTTCGCTTTGTGGGGTACGGCCATGGCTGCGATGGCTCCCCTGGTTCATTCCGGCGGGCCAGCGCTGGTGGCCTGTCTCAGGCTTCTTCCTGCTGGAGCTGTGCTGCTGGTTGCCGTTCCCTGGCTTGGTCGTTCCCTGCGGATCGACCCCGGCGATCGGGGTTGGTTTGTGCTGTTCACCCTTGTTGACGCCTTCTTGTTCCAGATCTTTCTCGCCAAGGGAATTGAAGGGACGGGTGCTGGACTCGGTTCGGTTTTGATTGATTCCCAGCCGTTGATCGTGGCGCTGCTGGCGCGGTGGCTGTTCGCGGAAGCGATCAATCCATTCGGTTGGCTCGGTCTGGCCCTTGGTTTGGCAGGAATCGTTTGCCTCGGGGTCCCCGCTCCCCTTCTGAACCACTGGTGGCTGGAGGCCGATCTGTCCTCATGGGAGTCCGGATGGCAGTCCGGGACTGGATGGATGCTGTTAGCGGCCCTCACCATGGCCCTTGGAACGGTGATCAGTCGCTTTGCTTGCCGCCGCAGTGATCCCGTGGCAGTGACCGGATGGCACATGCTCTTCGGGGGCATTCCCCTGCTGATCTGGCATGGGCTGGACCCGGCGACCTCCCTGCTCCCGCCCTGGACTGGCTTGGACTGGGCGCAGATGGCCTACGCCTCCATCCTTGGCAGTGCGTTGGCCTATGGCCTGTTCTTCTGGTTCGCCAACCGTGAGGACCTCACTGGTTTCACCACCTTGGGCTTCCTCACCCCTGTGTTCGCCCTCGCTTCAGGGGGTGTGCTCCTCGGGGAACGCCTTGCGGGCCTGCAATGGTTCGCTGTTTTGCTCGTTTTGGCTTCAGTGCTGTTGGTCAGTCAGCGGCAGAAGCTCTGGGATCCATTGCTGCGCGCCGCTGCGCCCCAGCCCGGAGACATGAAGGCATGACGGAGCGTCCCCTGAATCTGGTGCTGGTCAGCACGCCGATCGGTCAGCTTGGTAGTGGGCGAGGAGGGGGCGTCGAGCTCACCCTCGGATCGGTACTGCGCGGCCTTGCGGGCCGCGGTCACCAGCTCTCGCTCGTGGCACCGGAGGGATCGAGGTCGCCGGTGGTTGCTGACACGGTTCAGCTGCATTCGTGCCAGGGCGTGGATCAGCCGAGCTGGCAGCACGCCGACCGTGGAGCTCCAATGCAGATTCCTGATGATGGGGTGCTCCCCCGCCTTTGGGAGCGTGCCCTCGACCTGGGCCGTCAGGCCGATGCCGTGATCAATTTCGGTTACGACTGGCTTCCTCTGTGGCTGACGCCCCATGCCCCCGCGGCCCTGTTTCATCTGGTGAGCATGGGGTCGGTTTCGCAGGTGATGGATCGCGCCGTGGCTGCGGTGGCCCGTTGGGACCAGCGCCGGTTGGCGTTTCATACCCGCCGTCAGGCCCAGGATTTCGACCTGGTCGCCCCGCCTGAGGTGGTGGGTAACGGCTTCGATCTCTCGAACTATGCGCTTCAGCTCGGCACATCGGGTCCCTTGGGATGGGCCGGTCGGGTCGCTCCGGAAAAGGGTTTGGAGGATGCGGCGGCCGCGGCTGCGGCCCTCGGAGAAACGCTGCGGGTCTGGGGCCTGGTGGAAGACCAGGCCTATGCCCAGCATGTGGAGGCAAATGTGCCGCAGGGCACCATCGAGTGGTGCGGGTTCAAACCCACCGCCGAGCTTCAGAGAGAGCTGGGGGCCTGCCGGGCGCTGCTCAACACCCCCAAGTGGAATGAGGCCTACGGGAATGTGGTGGTGGAGGCTCTGGCCTGTGGTGTGCCAGTGGTGGCTTACGACCGCGGAGGTCCTGGTGAGATCGTTCAAGACGGAGTCACGGGTTGGCTCGTTCCCCCCGATGACCGCGACGCCCTGACGCGAGCCACGCAGCGTGTTGGTGCGATCGATCGACGGGTTTGCCGCGGCTGGGCTGAACAGTGGGCGAGCCAGGAGGGTTTGGCCATTCGCGTGGAGACCTGGATCCGCCGGGGGTTGTCTCGGATGGATGGCACGATCGTCTGATGACAGGGGATCGACCTCACACGACTGAGCTCACGCCACTGGTGCGGCGCAGAGGGCTCTGGTGCATTTTCGTTCTGGCTGTGGTGATCTTCACCTGGCAGCTAGGAAGCACTGGATTGGTGGATGAAACGCCACCTCTCTTTGCTGCTTCAGGCAGGGCGATGGCGGAAACCGGCGACTGGTTGACGCCCCGGGTGAATGGTCTGCCTCGCTTCGACAAGCCGCCTTTGGTGTATTGGCTGATGGGGCTGAGCTACAGCCTCCCCGGGTCAGCGTCCTGGGACCCCCTTGGCACCTGGGCCGCGCGCCTGCCGTCGGCCCTGGCGTCAATGGCCTCCATGCTGATGGTGGGTGACACGCTGCTGCGCTACCCCTTGGCTGGCGATGCTCACCCTCGCCGGACGGCGGTGGCTGGAGCGCTGGCCTTCGCCCTCTCCCCTCTGGTGCTGATCTGGAGCCGCACCGCAGTGAGCGATGCCCTGCTGAGCGGCACCCTCAGTCTCAGCCTGCTCTGCCAATGGCGTTGCTATGCGAGTGGATCCACGCGGCGCTGGTGGCTGGCCTGGGTGCTGCTGGCCCTTGCTGTGCTGACCAAGGGGCCCGTGGCGGTGGTGCTCACCGGAATCACCCTGAGCCTCTATGCCCTGATCCGCAGGGATCTGTTCGGTTTGTGGCGGCTCCTTCGCCCCATCCCCGGCTTGCTGATCACAGCTGCGCTCAGCTTGCCCTGGTATGTGGCCGAGCTGGTGGTGGAGGGCCAGCCGTTCTGGGACAGCTTTTTCGGTTATCACAACCTCCAGCGCCTCACCAGCGTGGTGAATGATCACCTCCAGCCCTGGTGGTTCTTCGGACCGGTGCTTGTGGTGGCGTCTCTCCCGTTCACGCCGCTGCTCCTGCTCGGCCTTGCACGCTGTCTGGCCGCGTTCCGGGGAGAGGGATCGCGTCTGCAGCTCCCAGCCCGGCAGAGCCTCCGCGATTTCGCAGGTTGCTGGGTGTTGTCGTTGCTGATTCTGTTCACCCTGGCGGCAACCAAACTTCCCAGTTACTGGTTGCCGGCCACCCCAGCCGCTGCCCTGTTGATCGCCCTGACGGCTCAGGCTCCCTCGTGCAAGCGACGTCCATTGCTTCTGTGGATGTGGAGCCTCACCTTGCTGCTCACCGCCGTTCTCGCGGCGGGTCTCTGGGTATCGCCCCTCTGGATCCCCCTGATTCAGGACCCGGAAATGCCCACGCTTCCCGCTGAGCTTCTGGCTAGTGGTCTGGTGTTCAGGGCGGCTGTTTGCTTCAGCGTGGCGACCTTGCTTGGCCTGCTCACCTTGGTGCGGACTCTTGATGGTCGCCTGCTTGCGGTGCAAGGGCCTTTGGTGGCGTTTCAGCTCGTTGCACTCCTGCCGATGATCGAACTCGGGGATCGGGTTCGGCAGCTTCCTGTCCGGCAGGTGGCTGGAACGGTGGTGAGTCAACGGCGACCCGGGGAACCCGTCGCGATGATCGGCGTTCTCAAACCCTCCATGCACTTCTACACCCGTCAGGTCGTGCTTTATGAGGGCAAGTCGAAGTCCGCACTGGTCAACCTTGCGGATCGACTCAGCCGTGAGGAGCGCCAGGGATTTCAAGGCATCCCCCTCAGCGATGCCGACAGCTCGGACACGGTGCTCGTGGTGATTGATGGACGCACCGCCGAGCGTGAGCACTGGCAAGATTTGAATCCTGAGATCTTGGGCCAATCGGGCATCTATGCGCTCTGGCGTGTGGATCGCAGGCGGCTGGAGCAGCGGGCTGCAGCCCTTCAGGCGCGTGGTGTCGCCCTGACCTGGCGGGATCCAAGGCCAGAGCGTTACTGATCGGTGCCCCTGGCCGCCTCCGCGCCTAAGTCAGCGCTTCTGCAGAAGCTGCAATGTCCCCAATAGGCCATCTCTCCAGTCGGCGCCGGTGATCCGCAGCGCGGGCAGGTCGCCATCCCATGCACATCCGTCCGGCTGGGATGGCGGTTCCACTCGTCCAGAGGATCCCCTGGATCAGACCGGCGTGCCGTGTGGTGTTGCAGGATGCGAAGGTCGCGCACGGGGTGACCGGCAGCACGGATCGCGGCGAGGAGCTGAAGCTTGCTGTAGAGCAGGGCCTGGCGCCACTGGGGATGGCTGGCACCCACGCTGAGCACTCCTTGTCTCAGGGTGAGAGGCCGGCAATGGTCAGCCAGGGACGGTCCTGCCAGTTTCGGCCAGTCCTGCCATAGCGCTGCCATTGAACCGTCCTGACGCCATTGCTGGTTCAGTCGGTCCAGGCATCCCCGGATTGACTGGGCCGGCTCAGGAGGCGCCGGCATCAAGAGCTCACCCTTGCCGAAGCGGCGTCGCTGTGATTTCGGAGCCCTTCCCATGGTTGATCAGGGATCGATCCCCTGACGATAGGGAGGACTGGCGAACCCTCTCGCTAGCCTCTGGTGGCTGCTTGCCCTGATCCATGGGTTTCTTTGATCGGCTGAGTCGTCTGGTTCGCGCGAACGCCAATGCTGCGGTCAGCAGCATGGAAGACCCCACCAAGATTCTCGATCAGTCGGTGGCTGATATGCAGTCTGATCTGGTGAAGCTGCGCCAGGCGGTTGCTATGGCCATTGCCAGCCAGAAGCGTCTGCGCAATCAGGCCGACCAGGCCGAGACCCAGTCACGCACTTGGTATGAGCGGGCTGAACTGGCTTTGAAGAAGAACGAGGAGGATCTGGCCAGGGAAGCCCTGACTCGCCGCAAGACCTTCCAGGAAACCGCTACTTCCCTCAGCACCCAGGTGCAGGCGCAGGAAGCTCAGGTGGAGACCCTCAAGAAGAGCCTTGTCGCTCTCGAGGGAAAGATCGCTGAGGCGCGAACGAAGAAGGACATGCTCAAGGCCCGAGCCCAGGCCGCTCAGGCGCAGCAGCAGCTTCAGAGCGCCGTTAATGGCATTGGGACCAATTCCGCCATGGCCGCTTTTGAGCGGATGGAGGACAAGGTTCAGTCCATGGAAGCCACCAGTCAGGCGGCGGCCGAGCTGGCCGGAGCAGATCTTGAAAGCCAGTTCGCTGCCCTGGAAGGTGGCAGCGATGTGGATGATGAACTGGCCTCCCTGCGGCAACAGCTTCAAGGTGGACCTGAGGCTGTTGCCCTTCCGCAGGCTGATGACAAAGTGCAGCCCGTGAAGGTCGCCGAGGTGGATCAGGATCTCGAGGAACTTCGGCGATCCATCGACAAGCTCTGAGCCCTCTCCAGTACCCCTCCCGTCCATAGGATCAAACGTCCTTCGTCGTCTTGCTGTGTCTGCTGCTGTTTCCGACTTCACCGATGCCGGTTTTGATCAGGACGTCCTGAAGGCATCCGGAACAGTTCTGGTGGATTTCTGGGCGCCTTGGTGTGGTCCCTGCCGGTTGATGGTTCCTCTGATGGACTGGGCGGCCGAAACCTATGCAGGGCGTCTGCAGGTGGGAAAGCTTGAAGTGGATGGCAATCCCGCAACCCGCGATGCTTACCAGGTGCAGGGAATCCCAACGTTGATCCTCTTCCGCGATGGTGCGGAGATCGGTCGTCACGAGGGGGCCATCGCCCGTCCTCAGTTGCAGGCTTTCCTGGATGCTCACCTCTGAACGCCTGGCCCGGCTGGGCAGTGGTGTTTTCGACCGGAATGATCGCCGCAAAGCGCAGTACTGCTCAGGGACTCGTCATCCCCAGCAGCCGCTGATTGATCTTTCGCTCGGGTCAACCGATCTGGCTCCACCTGCGGAGGTGATCGCGGCCATGGCTGGTGCGCTTCAAGATCCCATCAGTTCGTCGTACTGCCTGCATGCCGGAACCGAAGCGTTCCGCCATGCAGCAGCCGCTTGGTGTGAGCGTCGCTTCGATGTGGCGGTTGATGCCGAAACCGAAGTTCTGTTGTTGGTGGGTTCTCAAGAGGGGACCGCCCATCTACCGATGGCCGTTTTGGATCCTGGAGAGAGCGCCTTGATCCTTGATCCTTCCTATCCGTCCCATCGCGGCGGTCTCGAACTGGCGGATGCCGCAATCCACACGCTGCCGCTTCAAGCCGAGAATGGATGGGCTCCAGATTTTTCCACTCTCACGACGGAGCAGTGGAGGCAATTGCGCCTGATGGTTCTGGGGTTTCCCCACAATCCCACCGCATGTACAGGAGATCAGGCTTGGCTCGATGAAGCGATGGCGCACTGCCATCGCCATGATCTCGTTCTGGCCCATGACAACCCTTACGTTGATTTGGCTCTGCAGGGAGAGGCCCCCGCTCTCCTGCGCTGTCCCCAATGGAAAGAGCGGGGAATTGAGTTCTTTTCCCTGTCCAAGGGCTGGTGCCTGGGGGGATTCCGTCTGGCCTTTGCCGTGGGGGCTGCACCCCTGATCAGCGCCCTCCGTCAACTCAAGGGCGTGGTGGATTTCAACCAGTGCCGGGCCCTGCAACAGGGAGCAGTGCTGGCGCTGGATCGCTTCGCCGATTGGCCAGGATCGCTGCGCCCTGTCTATCGGGATCGCCGGGATCGCATGCTGCGCGCCCTGGCGAGGATCGGCTGGTCGGTGCCCCAGCCCTCCATGGCCCTGTATCTGTGGATGCCTCTGCCGCCTTGGGCCCGCTCCCGGGGCTGGAGTGATGAACAGCTGGCCGCTGAAGTGCTCGAGCATTGCGGTGTGGCGCTCACTCCCGGCTCTGGATTTGGAGCAGCTGGAGCAGGATGGTTGCGACTGGCTTTGGTGCGCCCTTCTGAAGACCTCGAGTCGGCTGTGGACCGGCTTGCACCCTGGTGGGCACTGCAGAGCTGATGCCCTCGGTTGCCAGGGGAGGCGCTCGGCTCCTCAGGGATCTGCGCCGTTGCGGCGACTCGCACTGGAGACTGCGGCAATTGCAGGTTTGCACCAGTACGGAAATCGAGCTGGTGCGTTGGCTGGAGTGCCAAGCGTGGAGCGGTGATCAACCGCGTGCTGTGGTCGCGTCCCATCAGACCCAGAGTCATGGCCAGCATGGGCGTGTGTGGTTGGCACCGCGGGGAGGTGTCTGGCTCAGTGCGGCCCTGCCTTGGCCGCATCCGATCAGGGCCACGGGGTTGTTCGGTTTGGTTGTGGCCCTGGCGCTGACGGAACAGCTCGAATCCCAAGGTGTGCCGGTGCGGATTAAATGGCCGAACGACCTGTTGGTCCATTCCAGGAAACTGGCAGGAATCCTGCCCACGTTGGTGTTCCGCGGCAGCCAGGTTCGGCTAGCCCGCGTCGGAGTCGGACTCAATGTGTGCAATGCCGTTCCCTCCGGAGCCGTCGCGCTCAAACAGCTCCTGCCAGCCGGTCGCTGCCGGCTGCAGTGTTGGCAAGGCGCTGTTCTTCAGGCCTTGGACCGGTCGATGGATCTGGCCCGTGACCCTGCTGTTGTGGTGCGAGAAGCAGAGCGTCGGCTCTGGAGTGACCGGGTGCGCGACCCCAAGAGTGGGGAGGATTGGCAGGTTCGAGGGCTCGGGCTGGATGGACGCTTGCTGCTCAGTCAGGGCACCCAGACCTGCAGCTGGACCCGATGGGGTGACAGCAACGGCGGGAGTGTCTAAGGTCTCGCACGATGAGATCGCCTGGATCCGTTGGCACTTCGCTGGCTTGCTGCACCGATCCTTCTGACGCTGCCGCTGGCACCGGATGTTGAAACGCCAGTCGCTCCTCCGCTGACGTTTGATCACTCCCTCGACTCGCTGGAGCAAAATCGAGTCATTACGCGCCAAGAACGACTCCAGATCGAATCAGGCGGCGGAGGTGTCGCTCGCCCCATCGATGTCCCAGCGTTTCAGCAGGCTTGCCGTACGGGAGCCCTTTCGAAGCAGGAATGCCGCGAGGGTGTCGCTGTGCCTGGTCGTGATCGACGCCGTGGTGCCCGTGTGGTGCTGAACGGACGGGATGGACGCTTCACTGGTTTGGGACGGCGGAGTGCAGATGGTCGCCCGCTTCCGCCCATCTCCGTTCCGGTGTCCGCGCTTCTGGCCGGCTCAACAGGCGGCTTCCGCCTTGAATCGGTGTTTGCGGTGTCTCCCCGTCCGGCTTCGATCCCTGGAAACGGCAACCGCAAGCCCCTGTTCCCCATCCTTGGATCGGCCATAACCACCAGTGAGTTCGGCTGGCGCATGCATCCCATCGTGGGGCAATGGTTGATGCACGCAGGCAAGGATTTTGCTGCTCCAGAAGGAACGCCGGTTGTGGCAGCTCTGTCGGGAACCGTTCTGAGCAGTGGCCTTGCTGGTGGTTATGGCATCGCCGTTGAGCTCGACCATGGTGATCCTCCTCGGCGGACGCTGTACGGACACCTCTCCGAGATTTATGTGAAAGCGGGCCAGACCGTGCGTCAGGGAGAGGTGATCGGGCGTGTCGGCAGCACGGGTCTCAGCACAGGACCCCACCTTCACTTCGAGCTGCGTCGCCCTGATGGTGACGGTTGGGTCGCCACGGATCCTGGCGATCTTGATCTCAATCCACTCACTGCATCGGATACCGATGCGGTCTCTCTGCTGGTTGGGCAGCTGATGAACAGTCTCGAACGGCCTGAAGCCCCAGCCTCAGGAGCCTGATGCGGGCGTCTCCTCTCTGAGGATGAACCCGACCCCTCGCACGGTGTGAATCAGGGTGGGTTGATCTTTTGACTCCACCTTCTGTCTCAGATAGCGGATGTAGACATCCAGCAGGTTGTCGTCTCCATAGAAGTTTTCTCCCCAGACCCCGCGCATGATTTCGGCGCGCTCCAACACCTTGCCCTTGCCGCGCATCAGGAAATTCAGCAGCTCGTATTCCTTCACAGAGAGCTGAATCACCCGTTCACCCCGGGATACATCCCTGGTGATGGTGTTCATGCTGAGGTTCCCCACAGTCATGGTTTCCGGTTGTGGTCCGTCTCCATTGACGGCTGCAAACGTGTTGGCGCGGCGCTGCATGGCCCGCAACCTGGCCATCAGTTCTTCGATGGAAAAGGGCTTGATTAAGTAGTCATCCACGCCTGCATCCAAGGCGGTGACCCGATCGGAGATGTCGTCATGCCCGGTGAGCATGAGAATCGGGGTTGTGACACCACTGGTTCGAATTCTTTGGCAGATATCAATGCCACTGAAATCAGGCAAATTCCAATCCAAAACAATCAGATCAGGGCCAGGTGTTTCTCGGGCATGGAAAAGACCTGAGGCTCCATCAGCGGCCACAACCACCTCATAACCTTCCACCTCCAGTTCCATCTTGAGAAGATCCGTTAATCGGACCTCGTCATCCACAAGAAGGATGCGGATGGATGGAGCGGCAGAAGCTCCCATGCGAACCATTCCTGATACCTCCACACCTTAATCAGGGGTGTTTTGAAGGACCTGTTTTCGTTTTTGGACTCTCCCAGCGTTCCACCTGCCCATCGCGGAAATGCGCCACACGCTCTGCGCGGGCTGCCACATCGTCTTCGTGGGTGACCAGAACCACGGTGATGCCTTGGCTGTGCAGGCTGTCAAACAGGTTGAGAACGTCGTCTGTTGTGCGTGAATCGAGTGCTCCTGTCGGCTCATCGGCGAGCAGAAGCGCGGGTTGATTGATGATGGCCCGTGCAATGGCCACGCGCTGCTGCTGGCCTCCAGACAGTTGATTCGGTCTGTTCTCGAGGCGATCCCCCAAGCCAACCCTCTCTAGGGCTGCACGGGCGCGATCTCGCCGCTGGTTCACATCAATTCCGGCGTAGATCATCGGCAGCATCACGTTCTCCATGGCCGTGGCATGGGGAAGCAAGTGAAACTGCTGGAACACGAACCCCAGTTCCTGGTTGCGTAGATCGGCGAGCGCATCATCATCGAGCTGCTCGACCGCATGGCCATTGAGAAGGTACGAACCGCTGGTGGGGCGATCCAAGCAGCCAAGGATGTTCATGGCGGTGCTCTTGCCGGATCCGCTGGCCCCCATCACGGCGAGGTAGTCCCCTTGCAACACCGTGAGATCAAGCCCATCCAAGGCTCGTACCTGGGTGTCTCCGGAGCCATACACCTTGTCGACCGCTCTCAATTCAGCAACCGGCCGACGTTCGGGTGGGATGGTGTCAGCCAAGGGGAGATCTGCTCACACTGGCGATCGCCTCCTGCAGCAGAGGCGTGCCTGCCACCGCATCACTGGCCCACTGGAAGAGGGGATTGGAGAGAATTCCGCCCACTGCGGTCACGACCACACAGGTCACGAGGGCGACCCTCAGGGGGGGGAGCCCAAGCGTTGACCATTGAACAGGGGGGTAGGCCTTGACGACGTCTGAAGCCTCTTGGGGCTCCTTCACCACCATCATCTTGATCACACCGATGTAGTAATAAATCGAGATCACTGACGTGATCAAACCGACGACCACGAGCACGTACTGGTGATCTGCCCAGCCTGCGAAGAAGAGGTAGATCTTGCCGAAAAAGCCGAGCATCGGGGGAATGCCCCCAAGGGAGAGCAGGCAGAGACTGAGCCCGAGCGTGATCAGTGGATCTTTCTGGTAGAGCCCCGCGTAATCAGCGATCCGATCGCTTCCTGTGCGGATCGAGAACAGGATGATGCAGGCGAAGGCGCCCAGGTTCATGAATAGATAGGCCGCTGTGTAGAGAACCATGGCTGCGAAGCCATCCTCGGTTCCGCACACCAGCCCAATCATCACGAATCCGGCTTGACCGATGGAGCTGTACGCCAGCATCCGCTTCATCGAGGTCTGGGCCAGTGCCACCACATTGCCCAGGGTCATGCTCAGCACGGCCAGCACGGTGAATAGCAACTTCCACTGGGTGTCGAAGCTGCCGAAACATCCCACGAGAAGTCGCAGGGCAAGGGCGAAACCAGCAGCCTTCGAGCCCACGGAGAGGAAGGCGACCACAGGGGTCGGCGAGCCTTCGTAGACATCAGGTGTCCACTGGTGGAACGGAACGGCAGCGATCTTGAAGGCCACGGTGGCCAGGACAAACACCAGCGCGAGGGCGGCCAGCGGGGTGGGACTGGTGAGGAGTGCCTGACCGATCGCTTCAAGGCTTGTGGATCCGCTGAGGCCGTAGAGCAGGGAGGAGCCGTAAAGGAAGACTGCGGCCGCGGCTGATCCCACCAGCAGATATTTCAGAGCGGCCTCGGAGCTGCGAGCGTCGCGCTTCATGTACCCCGACAGGAGATAGCTCGCGACGGACAGGGTTTCCAGTGATACGAACACGCTCACCAGATCGGTGGCTCCGCAGAGGAGCATCCCGCCCAGGGTTGCGGCGAGCAGGATCGCCGCATATTCACCAACGGGGCTTCCGCTCTGTTCGGCGTACCGCCAGCTGATCATCAGCGACAGCAGGGTGGAAAGCGCCACAACAGCCCTGAAGGCGATCGCGAGGTGGTCAGGCAGGAAAGCTCCGAGGAAAGAGGTTTCCAGGGGGGCATTCCACTGAAGCGCCAGCAGCACAAGCGCTGTCCCCAGGCCCGCATAACAGATCGGAGGAACCCAGCGCGTGGAGATCTTCTCGCCGGCCAGATCCACCAGAAGGGTGGCCAGCATGGCGAGCAGAACAGCACCTTCCGGTGCGACAGCACTCGCATTCAGCGAGAGGTTGAGCAGCTCCCCAGGAGCTGCCAATGCCGTGGTGGACAGAAGCAGAGCACCCATCTCGGGCATGGTGCGCGCAGGGCAGAGCAATAGGGGGGACTGTAGCGGCGTTGCCGATCAGGCTTGAGATGAACGGTGAATTCGCTGCAGCCGGAGCGGCGGTGCGATAAAGAAGGGGACGGTTATCTGCCCGCCTGTGGCGCACACCCTGGTCATTGTTGAGAGCCCTACGAAGGCCCGCACCATCCGTGGATTCCTGCCCAAGGCCTTCCGCGTGGAGGCCTCTATGGGCCATGTCCGTGACCTCCCGAACAACGCCAGCGAGATTCCAGCGGCTCATAAAGGGCAGAAATGGGCCAATCTTGGTGTGAACACCGAAGCCGACTTCGAGCCGCTGTACGTGGTGCCGAAGGACAAGAAGAAGGTGGTCAAAGAGCTCAAAGATGCGCTCAAAGGGGCTGATCAGCTCCTGTTGGCGACGGATGAAGATCGCGAAGGAGAAAGCATCAGCTGGCACCTCCTGCAGCTGCTGGCCCCCAAGATCCCCGTCAAGAGGATGGTCTTTCACGAGATCACGAAGGAGGCGATCGGGCGGGCTCTCGATCAGACCCGGGAGCTTGATATGGAGCTCGTGCATGCCCAGGAAACCCGCCGAATCCTTGATCGATTGGTGGGCTACACCCTCTCCCCACTGTTGTGGAAGAAGGTGGCCTGGGGGTTGTCAGCGGGCCGGGTTCAGTCGGTGGCTGTGCGTTTGCTGGTGCAGCGGGAACGGGCTCGAAGGGCCTTCCGAAGTGGTAGTTACTGGGATCTCAAGGCCGCTTTGGAGAAAGCTGGCACGCGCTTTGAAGCCAAGCTCACCCATCTCGAAGGGCAACGCATTGCCACTGGCAATGATTTCGATGAGAGCACCGGTGGCCTGAAAGAGGGCAGCAAGGTGCGTCTCCTCAGCGAGGAAGAAGCACGCAAGCTGTCCGCCGCTGTCGAGTCCGCGGACTGGAGCGTGACGGCCGTGGAGGAGAAACCCACGGTGCGTCGCCCAGTGCCGCCCTTCACCACCAGCACGCTTCAGCAGGAATCAAACCGGAAGTTGCGGCTGTCGGCACGGGAGACCATGCGCTGCGCTCAGGGGCTGTATGAGCGGGGCTTCATCACCTACATGCGTACGGATTCGGTGCACCTGTCGGATCAGGCCATCAGCGCAGCACGCAGCTGTGTGGAATCCCGCTACGGCAAGGAGTACCTCAGCAAGTCGGTGCGTCAGTTCAGTACCAAGTCCCGCAACGCTCAGGAAGCCCATGAGGCGATCCGCCCCGCCGGCGAGAGTTTCCGGGCTCCCCAAGACACTGGTCTGGACGGGAGGGATCTGGCCCTTTACGAGTTGATCTGGAAGCGCACCGTGGCCAGTCAGATGGCTGAGGCTCGTTTGACCATGCTCTCCGTGGATCTCAGCGCTGCAGATGCCGTGTTCAGAGCCAGTGGCAAGCGCATCGATTTTCCAGGGTTCTTCCGGGCCTACGTGGAGGGCAGTGATGATCCTGATGCAGCCCTGGAAGGCCAGGAAGTGCTGCTGCCCTCGCTGAGCGTTGGTGACGCACCGTCACTGAAGGACGTTGAAGCCCTCGGACACCAGACCCAGCCACCGGCGCGGTTCAGCGAAGCGTCCCTGGTGAAGATGCTGGAGAAGGAAGGCATCGGTAGGCCCTCCACCTATGCCTCGATCATCGGCACGATCGTGGACCGTGGTTACGCCACGCTTCTGAACAACTCCCTGACCCCCAGTTTCACAGCCTTTGCTGTGACATCGCTCCTCGAGGAGCATTTCCCTGATCTGGTGGATCCGGGGTTCACGGCCCGGATGGAGAACACACTCGATGAGATCTCCCATGGGACCGTGCAGTGGCTTCCCTACCTCGAAGGGTTTTACAAAGGCGACAAAGGGCTTGAATCCCAGGTTCACCAACGCGAAGGAGATATCGATCCCGGTGCCTCCCGCACCATTGATCTCGAAGGCCTGCCTTGTGTGGTGCGGATCGGACGTTTCGGTGCCTATCTGGAGTCGAAACGCGTTGGGGAGGATGGCGAGGAGGAGTTGATCAAGGCCACCCTGCCGAGGGAAATCACTCCCGCGGATCTGGATCGCGATCAGGCGGAGTTGATCCTCAAGCAGAAGGCTGATGGGCCCGAAGCTTTGGGTGAAGATCCCGAAACTGGCGACCTGGTGTACCTGCTCTTTGGGCAATACGGCCCTTACGTGCAGCGCGGACAGGTGAGCGATGAGAACCCCAAGCCCAAGCGTGCCTCGTTGCCCAAGGGTGTGAAACCTGAGGATCTCAGCCTTGACGATGCGCTTGGATTGCTGCGCCTGCCGCGTCTGCTGGGTGAGCATCCCGATGGCGGCAAAGTTCAGGCTGGTCTCGGTCGTTTCGGCCCCTACGTGGTGTGGGACAAGGGCAAGGGAGAGAAGGACTACCGATCGCTGAAAGGGGATGACGATGTGCTGGCGGTTGGCCTGACCCGGGCCATGGAATTGCTGGCGATGCCCAAGCGTGGGCGGGGTGGCCGCACTGCCCTGAAGGACTTGGGGAAACCCGAGGGCAGCGAGGAGACGATTCAGGTGTACGACGGTCCTTACGGCCTCTACGTGAAGCAGGGCAAGGTCAATGCATCGCTTCCCGAGGGCAAGGGCGCTGAGGACATCACCCTGGAGGAAGCGGTGGAGCTGCTGGCTGCGAAGGCCTCAACGAAAAAATCCAGCAGTCGCAAGTCCGCTGCCGCCAAAAAACCGGCGGCGAAGAAACCTGCCGCCAAAAAACCAGCGGCCAAACCAGCTGCGAAAAAGCCACCGGCCACCACCAAGTCGGGACGCCTTCGGGCCAGTGCGGTGCGGGTGATCCGGCCTGGTGATTCCTGATGTCCCGGAGGCTGCTTCCTGGTGTTCTGCTGGCTTTGATGCTCCTGCAGGCCTGTGACGGCACGCCGTTCGGCCAACGGCTGTCAGATAGTTTTGACAGCCCAACGACCCAGTCCTCATCAGAGGAGGCAGCGCAGTCTGTTCAGGACAAGGCGGAGCCAGTGGAGAAGGCGCCAGTCGAAAAAGATGCAGTGAAGAAGGATTCAGTGAAGGCTGAGGCGACAAAGACCGAGGGAGTGGAGACCGAAACCAAAGAGACCGAGACCGGCGAGCCCAAGGCTGATCTCCCTCGCACCATGAGCGGCCGCACCCTGCCGTATCGCATCACCATCCGCCTGTCGTCGGCGGATCCAGCGGCACCGGCCGAGGGGGTCACCGATGCTCTGCGCAAGGCCGGAATTGGCTTTGAAGTGGAAACCATCGAGAAAATCTCCACGCCGCAGTCGTCGGCGTCGATGGATCAACAACCGACTCCGTCGCCCTGATGCCTCCAGCCCTCAGCCACCGACAGGCTCTGCGCATGATGGAGTGTTCGTACCTGGCCGCCGCCGCCGCTCTGATCTGGCTCGCGCTCTACTACCTCCCGGTGGGTGGCTCACTCTTTCGATTGGCTCTTCCCCTTCCCCTTGCCTTGCTGACGGTGCGTCGGGGGAGCCGGGCGGGCCTTGAGGGGCTGGCCGTGTCGATCCTCTTGCTGATGGCCTTGATGGGGCCGGTGCGGGGACCCTTGATGCTCTTTCCCTACGGCTTGCTGTCGCTCTGGCTGGGCTGGTGCTGGCAGCATCGGCAGAGCTGGTGGATCAGTTGGGGCTTCGGCCTGGTGATCGGAGCCGCAGGGTTTTTGGTGAGGGTCGTGGCCCTCTCGTTGCTGGTGGGTGAGAACCTCTGGGTGGTGATCACCCGAGCTGGCGCCGGACTGCTCGATCGCTTGCTTGAGCTGCTTCAGCTTCCGCTCGCGCCGGATCTGCTTCTGGTGCAGGTCATGGCCCTCGTGCTGGTTGTGATTCAGCAGCTGATCTACGTGCTGGCCCTCCATGCCTTGGCCTATTGGATCTTCCCCCGGCTGCAGGCGCCAGTTCCTGAGCCTCCGCGTCTTCTGCATGGTCTGGTTGCCCTCGATCCCCTCTGATCTCGATCTCCCATCCGGCTGTCGCCAGCTGACAGGGACGTCTCCGGGAGCCGGAGGGACCTCTCTGCTCAACCGCTGGCAATCCCCTGAGTTGTCCACCCCGGATTGTTTGCTGGTGCTCGCCTCCACGCGCTCTGCCGAGGTTCAGGGCATCTCCGCCGCCGGATGCACGGCAGCAGCCCGTCGCACCACGGCCCTCGCGGATGCTGAGTTGCTGATTCATGGCCCTGGCGTGCCTCCCCGCTGGCCGCTGCCCCCTCTGCCTGCAGGCGTGTCACCGGCGCTGATCAGCAGGGTCGTCGCCGAAACGATCCCACTCAATCTTCAGGTGGCAGCCCTTGGGCTGCCGATCGAGCCTCCTTTCCCCCATCTGCGTTTCGAAGCCCCGTCCCTTGGTCCTGCGCACTGCCTCAGCGGTGGTGCAGCGATGGATCTCGAGCGGGCCGGCCAGCTGATCCAACGGGGGAAACGGCTGGGCCGCCGCCTGCGCAGGCCGTTGGTTCTCGCGGAATGCGTGCCCGGGGGGACCACGACGGCGTTGGCTGTGCTCACGGGCCTTGGTCTTCCCGTGGCCCAACTTGTGAGTGGTAGTGCACTGCATCCACCGATGGAGCTCAAGCAGGCGCTTGTCGCTGAGGGGCTGTCTGGGATTCAGCCCGTCCCGACGGATCCGGAGGTGCTGCTGGCGGCGGTCGGTGATCCGTTTCAGGCCCTGGCGATGGGGGTTCTGCTGGGGGCGGTGGAGTCGGATCAGCCGATTCTTTTGGCCGGAGGCAGCCAGATGGTGGCGGTGCTGGCTCTTGCACTAGCTGCGCTCCCGCCCGTCCATCGGCAGCCCCTCTGCAACAGGGTGATGTTGGGAACCACGGCATGGCTGGCGGCCGAATCGCTGGAATCAGCGATCGGTCCCTCATCCCTCGAAGCCCTGCTACTTCGTCTTGAACACCACTTCGGCGTGGCCTTGGAGGCATATGCAGCGGGGTTGCGCTTCTCCAACAGTCGCCATCAACAACTGCGTGACTTTGAATCCGGTCATGTGAAGGAAGGGGTGGGCGCCGGTGGTCTGGCCCTGCTGGCCGCCTTGCGTGGTGTGGACCATGGAACCCTGCTGCAGGGATGTGACGACGCGATGGATCGGTTGCTGCAGGCCACGGGCCTGCGCCCGCCCGCCCCGTAGGTTCGGGTCATGAAGGCTGCCACTTCCTCCCTGCCACTCCTGCGCCGTAGGACGCTGTTGCAGATCGGTGCTCTCGGTGTGGCGGCCGGGCTGGCGGGGTGTGCTCAGGGGGTGATCAGGCCAACGCTCCGTGCCCCTGGAGACATCCTGCCTTCGCTGTGGCGTCGCCAGCTCCCGGCTCCTTGGCGGTTTGAACCCCTCAGCGGATCGACGCCGTTCCAGACCCCCTGGCCCAAGCCCACGGATCTCCTGGCTCTGGCGGATGGCTGGTTGGCGTCTCTGACTCCAGATCAGCTCCAGTCAGTGGCCGCTCCTGCGCTGACAGACAGGCTTGGAGCGCTCGGGCAGCGTTTTCTCACGGAGGCTCCGTCGGCTTGGAGTTCCAAACTTCTCCCCGTGGGCTTCAGTCCCTATGTGTTGCTGTTTCGCCGGGAGGGCCGTGTAAGGCCGGCGGCGGATGCGGGCTGGATGACCTTGTTGGACCCTGCCCTCAAGGGCAAGGTGCTGCTGCCGTCCAGCCCGCGCCTGCTGATGTCCTTGGCGGATCACATGGACGCTCCGGATGGGCTCAGTCGTCTCAGGCAGGCAGCCATCAGCTTTGATGATCGCTACGGCCTCAATTGGCTCCTGCAGGGCGACGCCCGTGTGGCCGTGCTGCCCCTCCAGCGCTGCATGCAGGCTCTGAAGCGGGATCCGCGGCTCACCGCCGTGTTGCCAGAGAGTGGAGCTCCTCTGCATTGGACGCTGCTGGCCCGTCCAGCGGAGACGGCCGAACCCCTGCCTCAGGCCTGGGTTTCCGAGGCCTGGAAACCTCCATTGCTCGCGCGCCTCCTGGCTCAGGGCTGGATTCCGCCCCTTCCTCGGGAGGAGCTTCGGGACGCAAGCGGTCGAGTCCCAACCGATCTGCGCGCTCTCGTGCTTCCTTCCCAGGAGGTCTTGATGCGCAGCTGGACCCTCTATCCAGCTCCTGAAGATGAGGTTCGCCGTCTGCAGCAGCAATGGAGGTCGTCAGCCCCATAGGCGCCGCTTTGGCGCTGCGGCAAGCCTGCGGTGGGTGTCATCCAGCAGATCGGGGATCGGCAAGTGATTGGGACAGCGGGGCAGGCAGTCCCCGCAGTGTGCGCAGGCATCGGCATTCACCGTTTCCCACCAGTGCCCCGCCCGTCCGATCAGGTTGTATCGCTCTTGTGCGAATTCCTGGAGATCGTGGCCGAGGGCCAGGTTGCGCAAGCGCAGCAGCTCGGGAATTGGCACTTCGTTGGGACAGGGCAGGCAGGCACGGCATTGGCCGCAGAACTCCGATCCCAACCGTTCGCGTCTCAGCGCTTCTAGGCGGGCAAGAACCTTCGTTTCCTGCTCCTCCAAGGGGCCGTCTTGATTGGCCAGGGCAGTGGCCAGGCTCAAGTCGGAGGGTGTCTCCGCTCCCACCGTGAGTGTGCTCACCCCTGCGGCCAGCAGAAAGCGGTAAGCCAGCGCCAGGGGAGCAAAGGGAGTGCAGTCGCTCACCAGTTGATTGCTTGGTGCCTGCAGCCGACCGCCCTTGTCCGCCGGGGAAATGGCGAGCACACCCATCCGCTGGCCCAAAGCGTCTTCAGCCAAGGAGATGCGCTGCTGATCCAGCAAGTGCAGGTGAAGGCCGCAAAACCGGAAGCGGCCGCTGTGGATCGCCTGCTGGATCAGTGCATTGGATCCATGACTGGTGAAGCCCACCTGTCCGACCCTGCCACTGGTCAGCGCCCAGTCGATCAGCTTTGCTCCATCACCGATCAGGGCCCAGTGGAGATGCTCCTCCCGGTTGATGCCGTGGATCGCCAGGTTCTCGAGCCTGGGGCGATCCAGGCGTTCCAGGCTGGCATCAAGAGCGCGACGGGCCTGGTCCAGGGGCTGGCCAGGCAACAGTTTGCTGGTGATGACCCAGTGGCCTTCCGCAGGAACGCTTCCCTCCTGATCCAGCTGCCTCAGCGCTTGTCCCAGAAAGGTTTCCGCCGGACCATAGGCCGGTGCAGTTTCCACATGGTTGATACCCGCGTCGCGGGCGCTGTGCAGCACGGACAGCATCTGGCCCCGTGATTGCAGCGCTCGCATGGTGCCGAGGGTGAAGAGGCTCACAGCTGGGCCATCGCCGAAGGCGCGCCGCCTTGTCATTGGCGCGGCTGCCTTGCTCAAACGTCCGGTGCGTCTTTCGGTGTGTCGTTGGGATCCGCCGAGTCCCGGCTTTCCAGGTGACGCACCAGCGCGGCGGGGCTGACTTGATCCAGAAAACGGCGGAATTCATCTTTTTCCTCCGCGTCGGCTTCGGCATCCACTGCGATTGAAGCCTCAGCGACCACCTCCTCCAGCATCCAGATGCTGCTGCCGGTGCGGATCGCCAGGGCGATGGCGTCACTCGGGCGGGCATCGATCTCTGCGAGGCACTCCTCCTCTGCGTCCGACTCGCTCGCATCCCGCGCAGCGGATGGATCCTCGTCCTGATCGTGCCGGAGCCTCAGCACAGCACGGAATGTGCTGTCTTCAATGGCATGAATGATCACCCGCTCAAGCTGCAGGCCTCCTGCCTCGAGCAGGGCCGCCATGAGGTCATGGCTGAGGGGGCGGGGCTGGGGTGTTCCGTTCAGGCCGGCCATGATGTTGTGGGCTTGGGCCTGATCGATCCAGATCGGTACCTGACGACGTCGCGACGGGTCGCGCAGCAGCACGATCGGACTTCTGCTGCTGGCATCGAGGGCGATGCCAGCCACACTCATCTCCACCACGGACGGCTCCGCCGCTGTATCGATTATGACCAGAGATGAGGGCACTGAATGGAACCGATGTTCACGGGGTTGGTGCAAGCGGTCGGACGGGTGGAACGCCGGGGCACGGGACTGCTCGTTGAGGGCTGTGCTCCGTTTGCACCGCTTCAGCTCGGCGACAGCGTTGCCGTCGATGGTGTTTGTCTCACCGTGGCGTCGCTAGTGGGTGATGGTTTCCTCGCCGATGTGAGCGAGGAAACATTGCAAAGGACGTCACTGGGTCGCAAGGCTTCCAGGGGGGGGGCTGTGAACCTCGAGCCCGCTCTTCGACTTTCGGACCGACTCGGAGGTCATCTCGTGAGTGGTCATGTGGATGGAACGGGCGAGGTGGTCTCCATTGAGGCGCTTCCCCAGTCCTGGACGGTGGAACTGCGCTGGAAGGATTCCCATTTCGGTCGCTACATCTGCGATAAGGCCAGCGTTGCCGTCAACGGCATCAGCCTCACCGTGGCCGGAAGCCGTGATCAGGGCACACGCTTCTGGGTTGCGGTGATTCCCCACACCTGGTCGGTCACTGCACTCAGGGATCTTGCGGTCGGAGACGACGTCAATCTTGAGATCGATCTGTTGGCGCGCTACACCGAACGGCTTCTCGCTGCCGCTGATGGAGGCCAGTCCTCCGGGGAGCTCAGCGCTGACTGGCTCTCTGCCCATGGCTGGGGCTGAGATTCGATCACAAATCCTGGCAAGAATCGTTCGACCTCAATACCTTGCGGAAGTTGTTCCTACTGAACCTTTCATGAGCTCTGAGGACCGCTCCGGTTCCCTTGGAACCTTCAAGACCTTTGCCATTGCCGAGGGAATCCTTCTGATCGTTCTCGGCATTCTTGCCCTGGTGTTTCCTGTGATCGCTTCGGTTTGGACCACCGTGGTGATTGCTGTGCTGTTCCTGGTCGGCGGCCTGGTGGGTTGGATCAGCAACCTGGCCCGTTCCGGACGGATGGGCCGCTGGATTTGTTTCTGGCGTCTTGTGGTGTCAACCCTGTTCCTCGTGGCCGGCGCTTCGATGATCAGCAACTTTGGTGATACCGCTGATGCTCTTCAGCAGGTCGCTGCCTTCGCTCTGGCGATCGGCATTGTCTTCCTGGTGGAGGGTGTGGTGGCCTTCTTCAGCGGGCTGGCCCATGCCAAGCGTCCTGGAGCTGGCTGGGCCATCGCCAATGGCGTGATCACCTTCATCCTTGGGCTGTTGATCGTCACCTTGAAGTTCTGGGGATTGCTCTGGGTTCTCGGCACCCTGGTGGGAATCAGCTTCCTCTTCAGCGGTCTTGAGCTGATTGTGTTCAGCAGCTCCATGCACGACGAGCAGGATCCGCCGGCTGCAGCCTGATTCAGGCTTGATCGAGCCCAAGCGCTGACGGCACAAACAGCAAGGAACCGGCAGATTCAACCTTGTCTGCCGGTTTTTTTAGTCTTCGACGTTGTGCTGTGGGCTGTCTGAATCAGCCATTGGATTCAGGGCGATCGTGCCGGTGTCTTTGTTGAGTTCAATCCTGAATTCCTGACCCGGCGTGAGTCCCAAACGGCGTGTGTAGGCATGGCCAATCAACAGGTTGCCATTGCCGTGCACCCGCGTACGGAACTCGGCTTGCCGGCCACGCGCTCCGCCTGGGTTGGGTGAATTGGAAGGAAGTTTGTAGCCTTTGGCTTCAACGAGTGCGCGATAGAAGCTTTTGCGCAGAACGCGGCCACTTGGACCGACATAGCCGCATCCCCGTGCAATCTCATCTTCGGGCCGGTTGCTAAGAGCCCGGGCCTTCGATAGCAATTCGTCTCCAACCAGCATCTCAATTGAGAGAGACAAATCAATTCTGGCTTCAGACAGCCCTGAGGGCAAGGAATCAACCTGAAATCGGTTCCAGTTGTGCGGCTGAGGCTTCGTTAGATGAGGTAGAGAATGACGAAGAGAATCACCCAGATGCCATCGACGAAATGCCAGTAGAGCTCTGCGGCTTCGAGGGGAAAATGATTGCTGGCGCTAACTCTCCCTGAGGGCGTGCGGCACTGCCACCAGACAATCAGAATCATCAGGGTCCCAAGCGTCACATGCAGGCCGTGAAATCCAGTGAGGGCGTAGAACGTGCTCGCGTAGAGATTGTCGGCGAGTCCGAAGGGCAGCGTGAAGTACTCCACCATCTGGCTGACGAGAAAGGCCAAGCCGAGCACCGCTGTTCCCAGGAGCCACACACGGCAGCGTTCGTTGAGCCCCTTGCGCAGATTCACCCCTGCGCGGTGAAAGGTTGCACTGCTCACCAAAAGCAGAATGGTGTTGAGGGTGGGTAGGGGCAATTCCAGCTCGTAGATGGCACCCGGCATCAGGGGGTTGACGGCCTTGAACGTGAGGTAAGCGGCGAAGAAGCCAGCAAACGTCATGGCGTCGGCCACAAGAAATGTGGCGAGCCCGAACATGCGATGGTCGGGATGCTCCGCCTCGTGATGTTCGATCTGCTCTTGGATCTGGTCCTGAGGGCTGAGGGATGTCATTGGCCATTTCTCCAGAGATCACTGCCACTCACGGAACGAAGATCGATCTCACCGTCCGGAGTGCCATAGGCATAGGGATTACTGACAAGCGGTGGCTCTCCTTTCCAGTTCTCCACCGGTGGCGGAGAGGTGGTGAGCCATTCGGGTGTGAGGGCATTCCAAGGGTTGTCGCCGGCAATGGCGCCCTGGCTTGCGCTGGCGATCACATTCCAGAGAAAAGGGAGTGTGCTGATGGCCATCAAGAGGGCACCCACACTGCTGAACTGGTTAATGAGCTGGAATTGCGGGTCGTATTCCGCCACCCGTCGTGGCATTCCGTTCAGACCGAGCCAGTGTTGCGGTGCGAAGCAAAGGTTGAATCCAATAAAGGTGAGCAGGAAGTGAAACCTGCCGAGATGTTCATTCATCAGCCGCCCCGTCACCTTCGGGTACCAGTGGTAGATCGACGCAAAAATCACAAACACCGATCCGCCGTAGACGATGTAGTGGAAATGAGCAACTACAAAGTAGGTGTCGTGGACATGCACATCGAAAGGAACCTGGGCTAGTGCCACCCCAGTGATGCCGCCGAGCACGAAATTGACGATGAAGCCACAGGAAAACAGGACGGCGCTGTTGAGGCTGATCTTTCCTCCCCAGAGGGTGGCCAACCAGTTGAAGAATTTGATTCCTGTGGGAACGGCGATGAATGCTGTGGCGATCGTGAAAAACAGACGCATCCAGGGAGGTGTACCGCTGGTGAACATGTGGTGGGCCCAGACCACTAAACCCAAGACCACAATCGCCATGATCGAATACACCATGGTGGTGTAGCCGAACAAAGGCTTTCGGCAATGGATCGGGAGAATTTCACTCACTAGTCCAAAGGCCGGAAGCACCATGATGTAGACCGCTGGGTGGGAATAAAACCAGAACAAGTGTTGATACACGACAACATTGCCACCCAAACCTGGATTGAAAAATCCGGTATGAGCCACGATGTCGAAGCTGAGCATGATCAATGTCCCAGCTAAAACAGGTGTCGACAACACCACCAAAATGCTGGTTCCCAACATGGCCCAGCAATACATCGGTAATTGCATCAACTTCAGGCCTGGTCGGCGTAATTTCAGAATTGTGGCAATGAAATTGATGCCTCCGAAGATGGAGCTTCCTCCCAGCAACAGCACACTCAGAATCCAGATGATCTGACCACTCGCTGGTGTTGTCAGGCTGAGCGGTGGGTAGGCCGTCCAGCCCGACTGAGCTGCCCCTGTGATGAAATAACTGCTGATCAGAAGTAAACCGGCTGGAGGAATCAGCCAGAAAGCTACGGCGTTGAGGCGGGGGAACGCCATGTCACGGGCTCCCACATAAAAGGGAATCAGATAGTTCCCAAACGCACCATTAACCACTGGGACAATCCAGAGAAAGATCATCACCGTGCCATGCAAAGTGAGGACCTGGTTGTAAACATCTCGAGGCATGAAATCCGAGATGGGGCTAACCAGCTCCGTGCGGATCGCGCCTGCTAGCGCTCCTCCGATTAGATAGAACGCAAACCCGCAGACCATGTATTGCAGTCCGATCACCTTGTGGTCAACGCTGAAGCTCAGATAGCGCAACCAGCCTGTTGGCTGAAGGGATTGAGGGGCGGGTGGTGATTGCTGGGGAACGGTGAGTGTCATGCCTCTTGCACAGGAGATTTGCGGTTCGCCTGAAGCCAGGCATTGAAATCGTCGGCGTTATCCACCACAACGGTTGAGCGCATGCCTCCGTGGTACGGGCCACAGAGCTCGGCGCAGACGATGGGGTAACGCCCCGGTCGGGTCGGGGTGAAATCCAACAGGGTGGGTTGTCCGGGGATCACGTCTTGTTTGAGACGGAACTCAGGAACCCAGAACGCATGAATGACATCTTTTGCTTCCATGCGCAGGCTGACGGGGCGACCGGCCTGAACGTGAAGTTCTCCAGACATGATGTCGCCGTCAGGGTAATGAAACAGAAATGCGAATTGCATGGCTGTGACTTCAACCGGCAATGGTTGCAACGGCGATGCTGAAGAAGTTGTAGAGATTTCCGACGATCCGATGCCTCCCCAGATGCGTTGTTCGGTTTGCATCGCTGTTCCATGGTCACCATGACTGAGAGGAGCCATCCCTCCCATTCGTTCGTAAATGTCGTAACTAAAAAGACCGACAAAGAGAACCACGATCGCCGGAACAGCAGTCCAGAACACTTCCAATGGGAGATTTCCTTCCAGGGCCAGGCCATCTCCGAGTTGGCCCGGGCGACGGCGGAACCGCACAAGGCTGAAGATGATCAGGCCGACAATGCCGAGAAACAGGATTGTTCCGATGCTGAAAAGAACACGGAACAGCTCGTCATAAATGGGTGCATTGGCACTGGCGTCAACGGGCAGAAGATTGATGTTCTGGCCGATCCACAGCCCCCCGAGGACGAGGAGCATCCCCAGCACCAGAGTGACGATCGCTGAGGGGATCTGCACGATGACCTCATCACAAGCATCTTCAGACTATGGAGCTCCGCGTCATTCACCACGGGGTGATTGTTAAAAACGCCTGAAATTCCTTCGTTTTGACTTGCCTGATCCGGCTCATGTCAGCGAAATCGCATTAATCAGGAGACTTCATGTTGCACTCCTGCATAGAGCGTGTCGTTCTGAATCAGATCGCTACGTTTTGGACATGACTGGTTCTTCTGGGGGTCAGCGTTGACTGCATCGTCGTTGGATTCGATTCGTCTCCGCCTCGCTCAGCTGGCCGCGCATCTTGTGGTGGCGCTCGTGGCTCTGGTGGTCATTGGCGGCGCCACCCGGGTGATGGAGGCTGGTCTGGCCTGCCCAGACTGGCCGCTTTGTTACGGGACTTTCCTTCCCGGCCGGCAGATGAATCTGCAGGTTTTTCTGGAATGGTTCCACCGGCTTGACGCCTTCGTGGTGGGCGTTGCCCTGCTGGTGCAGCTCGCGGTCGTGTGGTGGTACCGACGCACGCTGCCGACCTGGCTGCTTCCTGTCAGCGGTCTACTGGTGTTGATGGTGGCTTTGCAGGGAGGCTTGGGGGCTCTCACCGTGCTTCAGCTGTTGCCTTCGGCTGTGGTGACCGCCCATCTGGCGTTGGCTCTGACCCTGGTGATGTCCGTGAGTGGTCTTACCCAGGTTTTGCTTAGCGGAACCACGGCCAGTCCTCCTCCTCGCTGGTGGCCCTGGCTTGGCGGCCTCAGCGTGATTGCCGTCTCCACGCAGAGCCTGCTGGGCGGTCGTATGGCGACCTCCTGGGCCGCCCAACGCTGTCTGGAGGCCGGCCAGGCCTGCCAATGGCTGCACTGGCATCGATCCTTCGCCACTCCAGTGGCGCTGACCGTTGGTCTTTTTGTTGTTGTCGCCCTGCTCTCCGGTGGCTGGCCCCGGCAGCAATGGCCGCTGTTGCTCACGGCTCTTTGTCTTGTGGCAGCCCAGGTCGCCCTCGGGGTGTCAACGCTGCGCATGGGCCTGTCCCAGCCGGTCTTGACCGTGGGCCATCAGCTCGTGGCCTGTCTTTTGGTGGCCGTGCTTTCAGCTCTCACCTGCCGTCGTCCTCCTTCGCCCTCGGCCCCCCGTCCTGTCGTTCTCGACTCATCAACTCTGGAGACTTGTCATGGCTAGTTCATCCGCCACAGCAGTCCCGCTCACCCGTGAGCAGGTTGTTCCATCGAGAAAACGCATCAAGCTTCCTGCTTGGTTGGAAGTCGCCAAACCTCGCCTGATTCCTCTTCTGCTGGCCACCACATTGGGTGGAATGGCGCTCACAGAAGGCTGGCCCCTTTCATCGCCTCGACTGGTTTGCACTCTTGGTGGGGGTGCCCTGGCGGCCGCTGCTGCTGGTGTGCTGAATTGTCTTTGGGAGCAAGAGCTCGACGGCCGCATGCAACGCACCAGCGGCCGGGCCCTGCCATCGGGTCGCTTGTCTCCCACTGCGGCGTTTGCTGGCGCAGTCTCCTGCGCCCTGGCGGCTGCAACTCTGCTGGTGAGTGGGGTGAATTGTCTGGCTGCTGGCCTGTCATTGCTTGGACTGTGCAGCTACGTGCTGCTCTACACCGCCCTCCTCAAGCCTCGGACCCCGCAAAACATCGTGATTGGAGGGGTAGCAGGGGCAATTCCTCCGTTGGTTGGTGCTGCGGCCGCCACCGGTCATGTTGGTCTCGGTGGCTGGTGGTTGTTCGCCTTGGTGATGGTGTGGACTCCTGCCCATTTCTGGGCTCTGGCCCTACTCCTGCGCGAGGATTACCGCGCTGTCGGCATTCCCATGCTGCCGGTGGTGAAGGGGCCAGTGGTGACGACACGGGCCATTCGTCGCTACGGCTGGGCGACGGTGATCATTAGCTTTCTGGGGGTTTGGGCCCTGCCGGAGGGGGGCCTGCTGTATGGCCTGCTTTTGCTTCCATTTAATGGAAGGCTGCTGCAGATGGTTGAACGGCTCGCCGATGAACCCGACAGCACTGAGCGCGCCAAAGGGCTCTTCCGCTGGTCGATTCTCTATCTCTTCGGGATCTGTTTGCTGCTGATCTTCAGCCGTCAGTCAGGCGCAGCATTGTTCGACCTCCAGCTGAGAGGCTGGATTGCCGCCTTCCCAAGCGGTTTCCCCGGCATCAGTGCCTAGATTTTGGCCCACGTGTTTCCTAAGACGGGATGTCACTGATTGAGCTGGATCATCTGGTGAAGTCCTACGGGATGGTTCCGGCTCTGACGGATCTCACGCTCGCGGTTCCTGAAGGCTGCCTTTACGGATTTCTTGGTCCTAATGGGGCTGGAAAAACCACCACGTTGCGAGTGCTCGCCACGCTGTTGTCACCCGACAGCGGACGGGTCATCGTGGCTGGTGTCGATGCATTGCAGAACCCCCGTCAGGTGCGTCAGATCCTGGGGTATGTCGCCCAGGAGGTGGCGATTGACAAAATCCTCACAGGTCGTGAACTGCTGGCTTTGCAGGGCGATCTCTATCACCTGCCCAGAACAGAGAGGAATCAGCGCATCGATGATCTGATTCGGCGTCTGTCGATGGAGGATTGGATCGACCGGCGCTGCGGAACCTATTCCGGTGGGATGCGGCGACGCTTGGATCTCGCCGCCGGCTTGCTGCACTCTCCCCGCCTTCTGGTGCTTGATGAGCCCACCGTCGGTCTTGATCTCGAGAGTCGCGCCGTGATCTGGGAGGTACTCCAGGACCTCAGAGATCAAGGCACAACCATCCTGCTCAGCAGTCATTACCTCGAGGAGGTGGAGGCCTTGGCCGAACGCATGGCGATCATCGACGCAGGACGTGTGATTGCTGAGGGGTCACCGGAGGAGCTCAAGTGCGCCCTTGGAGGTGATCGCGTCACTCTGCGCGTGCGGGAATTCAGTGACCAGGCCGAGGCAGAGAAGATTCGTGAGCTTCTGGATGCCGTTGAGGGTGTTCGCCGGATTGTGATCAATCGGGCCCAAGGGCATTCCCTCAATCTTGTGGTGGACGGAGATCATGTCCTCCCCCGTCTCAAGCAACGCCTGGGTGAAAGCGATCTGTCCGTTTTCTCTCTGGCTCAGAGCCGTCCGAGCCTGGATGATGTTTACCTTCAGGCCACCGGGCGCACCCTGATGGACGCTGAACTGGCGGTGGCTGGTCAGCGTGATCCGAAGCAGGAGCGTCGCCAGTCGATGCGTTGAAGCTTTTCGCGGTTGCTCTTTTTCGTTGTTCTGATCCATGACCAACTCCGTTCTCGATCTCTCCACCCCAAAGCAGAACCCACGCTCCGCTTTTTCGGAGCTGGCTCAGGAGACAGGTGCACTCACCCGCAGGCTGTTTGTTCAACTCCAGCGGCGACCGTCCACGCTGGTGGCGGGAATCCTGCAGCCATTGATCTGGCTGGTGCTTTTCGGTGCCTTGTTTTCCCGAGCTCCGGAAGGCCTTCTGCCTGGAGGAATGAGTTACGGGCGTTTCCTGGGTGCTGGCGTGATCGTGTTCACAGCGTTCAGCGGGGCTCTCAATGCCGGCTTGCCGGTGATGTTCGACCGGGAATTCGGGTTCCTCAATCGTCTGCTTGTGGCTCCGTTGCGCAGCCGTAGCTCCATCGTGCTCGCCTCCGTGATCTACATCACCACCTTGAGCCTTGTTCAGAGCCTGGCGATCATGGTGACCGCTTCCCTTCTCGGCTATGGCTGGCCAGGCGCTGCAGGCTTGCTGCTCGTCATGGTCACCCTTCTCTTGCTCGTGTTTGCCGTGACTGCCTTGAGTCTGGGTCTCGCCTTCGCGCTTCCCGGCCATATCGAGCTGATCGCCGTGATCTTCGTGGCGAACCTTCCCCTGTTGTTCGCGAGTACGGCCTTGGCTCCGCTCAGCTTTATGCCTCCCTGGTTGGGCTGGCTAGCAGCACTGAATCCCCTTACCTTCGCGATAGAGCCGATCCGCGCCGCTTATGCCGGTCCGTTGGATCTTTCTTCCGTTCTTCTGGAAGCTCCTTACGGCTCTGTGACCGGCACCACCTGTCTGCTTGTGCTCACTCTGCTGACGGCCGGCCTGTTTCTGCTCATTCGTCCCCTGCTCAATCGCAAGCTCGCCTGATCCCGTGACTTTTTCTCCTTACCAGCATCAGGACCCTCGCCAAACAACGCTTCAGCGTCAGATCGAGCAATCGCGGCAGGTTGGCGATGCTGAGCGTTTGCAGCGTCTCGAACTTCAGTGGGTGCATCGTTTTGGCGTGGCCTCCCTGCCCGCTGGCGATCGGCCCATGGTTCAGCCTGAGATCCACCAGATCGAGATCGAGCAGGAGATCGAGCAGCCCGCAGCTGAGGTGTCCCAGGAACGCCATCAATCGCCCTCAGGAATCGGGCGGTTCACCGCCTTGCTGCGCGACTCGCTTGATGATGTGGCCCGCACCTTGGATGAGAGCAGCGGGGATGCATTCGAGCAGAATCGCTCGGCTTCGGCTTCGGCTCCTGTTCCGGTAGCCAGCCCCCAGCGGCTGCGGCGCTGGCTCACGCCAGTGACCAGCGATGAATTTCCCAAAGCCTCCTGATGACTCTGCCCCTTAGCAAGGGCCTGATCGTTTCAGTTCAGGCTCCTGAAGGCTCGCCGATGCGCCATCCGGATGTGATCGCTGCTATGGCCGACGCCTCACTCCGAAACGGTGCCCTTGGCGTCAGGTTGGAGAGCCCTGAGCACGTCGCTGCCGTGCGCGAACACTGTCCAAAGGCTTTGATCATTGGCCTTTGGAAGCGATCTTGGCCTGATAGCTCGGTCTACATCACACCGCGTTGGCACGAAGTGAAGGCCATTTGGGGCGCTGGTGCCGATGTTGTGGCACTGGATGCAACGGATCGGTTCCGGCCGCAGGCTGAGGAGCTGGAGGATTTGGTTAAACGGGCCAAGGATGAACTGGGGGCTCCGTTGATGGCGGATGTTGACAGCGTGGAGAATGGCTTGAGAGCCGCGTCGTTGGGATGCGACTGGGTCGGAACCACCCTGTTTGGTTACACCGAATCAACCAGGGATTCGAGACCACCAGGCCTGCATCTGTTGAAGCCTTTGCGTGCTCAGCTTCCACCGGAAACAATGTTGATCTGTGAGGGAGGCATCGCGTCCCCGCAGACCGCCAGGGATGCCATCAGCGAGGGTGCCGATGCAGTGGTGGTGGGTACGGCAATCACGGGTGTGGATCTTCAGGTGGCGTCTTACCACCAACACATCACCAGGCAAACTGTTTGAGTCCCGCGAGACTCGGCCGTGGATCGCCTGCTTGTTCTTCCGGTTGTGATAACCGGTTTTGTGTTCGGGATGCCGATGGCCACTCTGCCAATGGGTGAGCTTCAGGCCCTCAATCGGGAGTTGGGGCAGCTTTGCCGTAAGCCACCCCGAGAAGCCTTGGCGGTGTGCCGTATTCACGCCCGCCTGATTCGCGCTCTCTGAGTATCAGATCACGCGAGCCAGGCGGATGTGAGCGGGCTCACATCATTCCGGGCATGCCCATGCCGCCCATGCCACCCATACCGCCCATGCCGCCCATACCACCCATGGGATCGCCTCCGGGTGCAGGAGCTGCAGGAGGTTCGGGCTTGTCGGCCACCACCACTTCGGTGGTGATCAGCAGCGACGCGATGGAAACCGCATCCTGAAGGCCCAGCCTCACCACTTTGGCGGCGTCGAGGATGCCAGCCTCGAGGAGGTTTTCATAAGCACCTGAGAGTGCATTGAAGCCCTGGCCGGTGCGCTGCACCTGCTCAACAACCACATCGCCATTGGCCCCTGCATTAATCGCGATCTGGCGGAGAGGTGCGCTCAGAGCGCGACGCACAATCTCAACCCCGGTGCGCTGATCACCTTGCAGTTGATCAGCCAGCCCGCTCAGGGATCCGGCCAATTGGATCAATGTGCTGCCACCGCCGGCCACGATGCCTTCCTCCACAGCAGCTCTGGTGGCATTGAGGGCATCTTCGATGCGCAGTTTGCGGTTCTTCAGCTCGGTTTCCGTCGGAGCCCCCACCTTGATGACGGCCACACCGCCGGCGAGTTTGGCGATGCGCTCGTTGAGCTTCTCGCGGTCGTACTCGGAGTCGGTGTTCTCCAATTCCCTGCGGATGGACGCCACGCGCTCAGCGACGGCATCACGGCTGTCTTCGCTGGCGACGATGGTGGTTTCTTCCTTGCTGATGGTGATGCGACGGACGCGGCCGAGATCCTCCAGCGTCACCTTGTCGAGCGTCATCGCTCGGTCTTCGCTGATCACGGTTCCACCGGTGAGGATGGCGATGTCCGCGAGGGCGGCTTTGCGGCGCTCGCCGAAGGAGGGTGCACGCACAGCAGCCACCTGAAGCACGCCGCGGTTTTTGTTCACCACGAGGGTTGCCAGGGCCTCTCCGTCGACTTCCTCGGCAAGGATCACCAGGGGAGATCCGGTTTTTTGAACCGTCTCTAGAACCGGAACGAGATCAGCTACGGCACTGATCTTGCGATCGGTCAGCAGCAGCAGGGCATTTTCGAACTCACAGAGCTGACGATCACCATCGGTGACGAAATAAGGCGAGCTGTAACCCCGATCAAAGGCCATTCCTTCGGTCACCTCCAGCTCCGTGGCCAGTGACTTGGATTCCTCGACGGTGATCACCCCGTCAACAGTGACCTTGTCCATGGCTTCAGCCACCATGCGACCAACTTCTTCATCGCCTCCGGCGCTCACTGTGGCCACCTGCCGGATGGCATCCCCACTCACAGACTGGCTGCGCTCGGCGAGCCCTTCGACGATCTGAGCGACCGCTTTCTCCATGCCGCGACGGAGCTCGATCGGGCTGGCACCAGCTGCGGTGTTGCGTAGACCTTCCTCGACCATGGCCTGAGCCAAAACGGTCGCGGTCGTTGTTCCATCACCGGCTTTGTCCTTCGTTTTCGACGCCACCTGTTGAATCAGCTTGGCCCCGATGTTTTCGAAAGGATCTTCGAGCTCAATCTCTTTGGCGATCGTGTCGCCGTCATTGACGATATCGGGAGCTCCGAAGCTTTTCTCCAGCACCACGTTGCGTCCGCGGGGGCCGATCGTGACGCGCACGGCATCGGCGAGAGCATTCATGCCTCGCTCCAGTGCGGCGCGAGATTCATCCGAAAAACTGAGAAGTTTGGCCATGAGTGACACTTACCCGTTGGTCAATGTCCCACAGCGGCAGGGCGCCTTGGGCGCTTCTTGAAGTGGGGAAAGCCGAATCTTTCTCCATTCAGGCCCGACAGAACGAACACTGCTCGGTAGCTTTAAACCATGAACGATTCAGGCGCGCTGTTCTTCGTTCTGATGACCGGTCTGGCCGGGATCATGGCGCTGGTCTATGTGCCACTTCGGATCTTTCTCACCCTGACGGAGCGAAGGCGCCGGTACAAGCTGTTGCAGAAAATTCGCAGGCTCAGAGATGAGTTGGTGCAGCCGCTTGAACCGGGTGCAGCCCCCTGAACGTTGAGATCTTCCGAGGGATTGAGCTCAACCCATCACCATGCCGCCATCCACCTGCAGAACTTGTCCGGTGATGTACGCCGCTGCAGCATCAGCGGCAAGGAAGCGCACCGCGCCTGCCACCTGTTCCGGGGTTCCGAATGTCCCGAGGGGAATGGCTGTGAGAATGCCCTCGGCTTCAAGGTCCTTGGTCATGTCGGTGGCGATGAATCCCGGAGCCACGGCATTCACGGTGATGCCCCGGCTGGCCATTTCCTTCGCAGCGCTGCGGGTCAGGCCCACCACACCGGCTTTAGCAGCGGCGTAATTGGCCTGCCCTGCGTTGCCCATCAGCCCAACGACTGAAGTGATGTTGATGATCCGACCGCTTTTTTGCTTGAGCATCGGCCGGGTCACAGCGCGGGTGCAGAGAAACACTCCGGTGAGATTGAGATTGATCACCGCGTTCCAGTCGGCGGATTTCATCCGCATCAGCAGTCCGTCGCGCGTGATGCCTGCGTTGTTGACCAGAACATCGATGCGACCACTGCGCTCCAGCACCGTTTTGATCAGTGCGTCCACGGCGTCTTCATCGCCCACGTCGGCCTGAAGGGCATAGGCCTTTTCCCCCATGCTCTCGATCTCTTTCACCACGGCTTCGGCCGCATCCGGGGAGCTGGCGTAATTCACCACCACTTCCGCCCCGCATTCAGCCAGAGCCAGAGCCACGGCACGCCCGATTCCCCGGCTGGCACCGGTTACGAGGGCGGTCTGACCATCGAGGGTCCGGGTTGGGTTCATCCGATCTCTGCAGCCGAATGATCGTAAACATCAGCCCAAATCGGGCCTCATCCAGATGCCGGTTCATTCAAGTGGGCGACCCCGCCCATGGTTTCAACAGTGTCGAGGGCGTCCCCCAGGATCGTCCTAAATGCAGTCAACTGATCTTGGCTGCCCATCACCACCAGCATCTGTCCAGGCGCCAGAGTCATGCTTCCGCTTGGATTGGCGGTGAGTGTGCTGTTTTCGCGAATGGCCAGCAGCATGGCGCCGCTGCGACGATCCAGCGCAAGCTCCGCCAGGCTGCGATGGGAAAGGTGGCTCATCAGCAGAGGATCCCGGCTCAATCGGAACTCCTCGATTTCGCAGTCAGAGCCAGCCAGCAGATCCATGAAGTCAACGGCGATGGGCCGCAGGGCCGTGGCTGCCATCACCCGGCCTCCTGCCACGTAGGGACTCACCACCACGGACGCACCCGCCAGTTCCAGTTTGGAGGCGGCCTCATCGCTGTCGGCTCTGGCGATCAGCCGGCAGTTTTTGCGCAGGCCCCTGGCGCTGAGAACCACGTACAGATTGGCGGCATTGCTCGGTAGTGCCGCCACCAGGCTTCGGCAGCGGTCGAGCCCTGCCTCTAGGAGCGTTTCATCGAGCGTTGCATCGGCCTGAAGGACTTGCAGTCCTCGTTCCTGCGCAGCTCTCTGGCGTTTTGGATCCATTTCCACCACAAGAACCTGAACGTTCTCAAGCAGCAGCTGCTCACCGATCTCCTTGCCGATCCGGCCATATCCACAGAGGATCACGTGGTCGTGCATGCGCCGCAGCATCCGACGAAATCGAATCTCCCGTAGCTGGCGGAAGTAGCCAGATTGTGACAGTCCCAGCACCCGTTGGATCGTGAGCTGGACCACCAACAGTCCGCCGGCGATGGTCAGCACGGTCACCAGACGTCCTGCCTGGGACAACGGCTCCACCTCGCCGTAGCCGATGGTGCTGATGGTGATCAGCACCATCCAGAGGCAGTCTCCCCAGTCCCAGCCTTCGGTGATGCGGTACCCAATGGCGCCACCGAGAATCACGGCCGTGAGCGCCATGATCGGCAGCAGCCATGGGCGGGCCAGCAGCTGCAAATGGCGGCGACGCTGACCAGCTTTCAATCGGCCTGGCATCCGTTGGCGTCGCGCTTCGTTCATCAGAACCCGAGGGCTTTCATCACCTCCTCGGTGCTCAGGCCCTGACGATCGCCAGGCAGGACCCGGATGACGTCCCTTGTGGGCAGGGCATCGGCAGTGGCGCCCATCGCCACGAGGGGGACTCCGCAGTACGCCGTTAGCAGTTGGGTGATCGCGGAGCTGCTGAGAACAACATCGGCGCAGGCCACCGCTGCCGCACGCTGCGCGAACGGTGCTTGAGGGGTGAGAACCTCGCAGCGCAGCTGTGGCAACCGCTCACGAATCCTCTCGGGCAACAACTGCCAGCGTTCTTCCGGCCAGTCATTGGCGGCGTCATCCGGTGCCAACAGCAGCAGTGGTCCCTCCCCGGGCGGTTGTCGCTGGCGGGCTGCCTCCATGGCTTCGGCGGGCAGGCTGAGGCGGAAGTCGTCCGCATTCAGGGACAGGCCCAACGGTTGGAGATACGCCGCGAGTGCCTGGGGCTTCCATCCCTGGTCCGGAGACACCAAGGCTGTGCTCGAAAACCCTTCGGTCGCTACACGAACGGGGATATGGCTCATCGACAGCATCAGGTTGACCTGACGTCCGGTCGCGAAATTGAGGCAGGCCTGGAAGTCGGGTTCGCGCACGAGCCCGAGAAGGTTGGCCCACTCAGCGAGATTGGGATCTCCCGCAAAGGGGAAGGGGATCACTTTCTCAACCGACGGAAGTAAGTTCCACAGCGCCCGATGGGATGGCTCGCAGGCCACCTGGATCTGGGCGTCGAGCTGTTCGGCGACGGCTGCGAGGGCAGGAAGACGCTCCAGCTGCTGCAGCAGGCTTCCGGGGCTGAGAGCAAGAACGCGCATGAAGCGGCAGCACAGGTGGTGCGTGCTGATTGTATGGAGGCCGTTTCAGCCTGCTGTCAGCAGGAGTCGCTTGTGCATCTGTTGATTGCTGCCGCGGGCAGTGGCCGGCGCATGGGGGCGGATCGCAACAAGCTTTTGCTTGCTGTGCATGGGCGACCCGTCCTTGCGTGGACCTTGGAGGCTGCCGGCGCTGCGGCGTCCATCGATTGGATCGGTGTCATCGGTCAACCGGTGGACCAACCCGCCATGGCGGCCTTGTTTCACCATGCCGGGCAACCAGTGACCTGGATTGAAGGGGGCAGCACGCGTCAGGAGTCGGTGGAGCGAGGTCTGCAGGCACTGCCCGGGGATGCACGCCACGTGCTCATTCACGACGGCGCTCGTTGTCTTCTGTCTCCGCAGGTGTTCAATCGCTGTGCGGAAGCACTCCTGAAGGGTGGTGCGGTCATTGCCGCGACTCCGGTGACTGACACCATCAAGCGTGTGGACTCCCAAGGCGTGATCACTGACACTCCCAATCGTTCTGAGCTCTGGGCCGCCCAGACGCCCCAAGGATTCTCGGTGTCAGAACTGCGTGAAGGTCATGCCCAGGCGAGAGCCAGAAACTGGGTGGTGACGGACGATGCCTCGTTGTTTGAGCGTCTTGGCTGGCCGGTGCGGGTGCTCGATGCAGGGCCAGGAAACATCAAGGTGACCACACCCTTCGATCTCACCGTGGCAGCGGCCGTGTTAGCTCAACGCTGATTCGCACGCTCAAGGCTCAGTGTTCCCCGGTCTGCGTCCAGCCTGGCTGGAACGCCCATCGGCAGGGCTGCATTGCCTCCTGGGCCATGCCCAACCGGCAATCCCGAAATCACGGGAATGCCCAGATCGCCAGTGCGCTCCTTCAGGACCTGCTCCAGGCTGAACGTTTCTTCAGCGTTGGCTGGCAGGTTGGGATCGTCACAACCACTGAACCGCCCCAGTCCAATCCCCGCCAGAGCCTGAAGAGTGCCTGTCAGTCGCCAGTGCGTCAGCATTCGGTCCAGGCGGTAAGGCGCTTCACCCACGTCTTCGATCACGAGGATCATGCCCCGCAGATCCGGCAAGTGGGAACTGCCCAATAGGTGGGATGCCACGGTCAGATTGACGGTGATCAATGGGCCTTGGGCTGTCCCTCCCACCCAGGTCTCCCCTTGGAGATCAGGTGCTATCTGCTCGAAAAGCAGTTCCTGGAGGCGGTGCTGGCTCCAGTCGGGTTCATCGGCCAGCGTTGTGACCAAGGGTCCGTGCACGCCACCTCCCACGCCATGGGCAAGCCTTGAGCAGAGCAGGGATGTGATGTCGGAGAACCCCAGCAGCCAGCCAGGGCTCCAAGGCCATGGGTGTTCGAGCAGCCGTGCTGCTCCCCAACCTCCGCGGGCGCAAGCCAACAGGGATGGGGTCGGTTGCTGATCGAGGTCGCCTCTGCGCTGCTGGTCGGTTCCAGCCAGATAGCCCCAGTGCCGCCCATCAAGCTGATGGGGTTGCACCTCGAGTCCCCAGGATTCGAACACGGCGATTCCACGCTTCAGGCTGTCGTCGTTGCGGAGAGCCGAACTGGGCGCCGTGATGGCAACGGCGTCGCCGCGCTTGAGTGACGGCGGTTGAACAATGGGAGCCTTCGTGCGTGGCATCAACCCAGCCGGCTGAGGACCACCCCGGCGAGCAACAAGCTGCCGATTTGCACTTGTCGGGCGAAATGTTTGGCGTACACCGAGGCGGCTTGCTGGTCTTCCGCCTTCAAGGGAAGGGTTGAACGCCAGAAGCCGATGCAGGCCACACTCCAAAAGATCCAGAAGATCACTCCCGTTTGGGTTGCTGCGGCGGCAATCGCGAGCCCTACAGCCGTCAGGCCATAGCCAGCGCGTACAACCTTCACGGCGGAATCCCCGAGGGTCAATGCGCTGCTGCGCAGCTTGAGCGTGGCGTCGTCAGGCCGGTCCGCCATCGCGTAGACGGTGTCGAAGCTGAAGGTCCAGCAGAGTGTCGCCCCCCAGGTTGCAATCAGCGGCAGGCTGAGACTGAGGGACCCAGTGGCTGCAGCCCACGGAATCAGAACGGCGAAGCCCCAGCAGAACGCAAGGATGGCCTGTGGAAAGGGAAACCAGCGCTTGGCAGAGGGGTAGAGGAGGATCGGTGGCAAGGCCAAAACCGCCAATTGGAGGCAGAGCAGTCGCACGTCTGCAGGCAGGCTGATCACCACCAGCAGCGACAGCGTCAGCAGAACGGCCAGCAGAGTGAAGGCCTGCACACGGTTGAGATCGCCACGGGCTAAGGGTCTTTGACTGGTACGTGCCACTTCACGGTCAATTCTCTGGTCCCAGAGGTCGTTGGCAACGCAGCCTGCTGCACTGACAGCGAGCCCCCCGATCAGGATCTGGAGGATGAGCTGCAGGGATGGTGTTCCGGCTGGATTCAGCCAAAGACTCCATCCGGCTGGAATGAGAAGAATCAGACGGCCACTGGGTTTGTTCCAGCGCAGCAGGGCCACCCAGGGGGACGTGAGGCGGGAGGAGAGCGTGCCGGTCACGGACTGGGCTGACGGACTTGAATTTCTCAAACCTTAATCAGCGCCGGCGTCCCCTGGTGCCGATGCCAGAGTGGGCAGGTTTCCATCACGGTGCTCCATGGCAGGTGCCGAGCCTTTTCTTGAGACTGCGATGGATCAGAACAGCCGGCAGCTCAATCAGGAGTTTTCCGACGCCCCTCCGTTTGGGGAGCGTCTGCGGCAGGTCGCAGCCATCGATGTCGGCACGAATTCCACCCATCTGTTGGTGGCATCCGTGGATGTTGCATTGGGAACGTTCAGCATCGAGCTGGCCGAGAAATCCACCACACGGTTGGGTGAGAAGGACCCAGACACCGGCGAGCTGACGCCAGAGGCAATGGAACGAGGGCTTGCAAGCCTTCGCCGCTTTAAGGAACTGGCGATCAGTCACCAGGTGGAGCAGATCGTGATCGCAGCCACCAGTGCTGTTCGTGAAGCTCCCAACGGTCGGGATTTTCTGCAGACGGTGCAGGATCAGCTCGGGCTCGATGTGGATCTGGTGAGCGGTCCGGAGGAGGCTCGGCTGATCTATCTGGGGGTTCTGTCTGGGATGCCCTTCGGCGATCGTCCCCATCTTGTGCTGGACATCGGCGGTGGATCCACCGAGTTGATCCTTGCGGATGGTCGTGATGCCCGTGCTCTGACGAGCACCCGGGTGGGTGCGGTGCGTTTGCAGAGGGATTTCGTGAAAGACGATCCAATCCCTCCGCATCGGCGATCGTTTCTTCAAGCGTTCATTCAGGGATCACTTGAGCCAGCCGTCGACAAGGTTCACCGACGGATCAAGCCGGGTGAGACCCCTGTGCTGGTCGCGACCAGTGGCACGGCCATGGCCATTGGTGCGTTGGCAGCCACTGAAGACGATCGACCGCCGCTAAAGCTGCATGGTTACAAGGTCTCCAAGCAGCGCTTGGATCGCGTGGTGGAGCGCTTGGTGGTGATGACACCTGAGCAACGGCGCGACCTGGCACCGATCAACGACAGACGGGCGGAGATCATTGTTCCTGGAGCCTTGATTCTTCAAACCACCATGCAGATGCTGGGTGTTGGAGAGCTAGTTCTCAGTGAACGGGCCCTGAGGGAAGGGCTGATCGTGGACTGGATGCTGCGTCATGGACTGCTGGAGGACCGCTTCAGCTTTCAGAGCAGCATCCGCCAGCGCACGGTGATGCATCAGGCCCAGCGATTTGCCGTCAATCGGGTTCGGGCGGAGCGCGTTGCCAGTCATGCCCTCAGTCTTTACGACAGCACGCAGGGGTGTTTGCACCGTGATGACGGTTCAGGCCGTGATCTGCTGTGGGCGGCCGCTTTGCTGCATGCCTGCGGCCAACACATCAACCTCAGCGCATACCACAAGCATTCTTGGTACCTGATCAGGCATGGAGAACTGCTTGGTTACTCAGAATCCGAGCATCTGATGATCGCCGCGATTGCGCGCTATCACCGCCGCAGTTTGCCCAAGAAACGACATGAAGCTTGGCAGGCCTTGCAGACACGCCAGAACCGACGAACAGTCTCTGAAATGGCCTTGTTGCTTCGGTTGGCAGCAGCTCTGGATCGACGTCCAGACCCTGTTGTGAAAACCCTTTCTGTGGGGTTCACCTCCAGCTCCGTGACCCTGGAACTCGTGCCAGAGCGTCTGAATCAGAATCTCAGTCTCGAGCAGTGGAGCTTGGAAAGCTGTGAAGCGATTGTCCGGGAGGTCACTGGTCTGAACCTGAAGGTCAAGGTTCAGGAGTGATCTTGTGCCAGCGAATATCGGTGATGTCGCCGAGAGGTTGGGGGGGATTGTTGCCAACGCTGAGTAAAACGAGGTCAGGGCGTCCTGCATAAACCTCGTCTCCTGGATTGACAGCCAGTGGACTCTCTCCGTCAAGTGTTCCCTCGTAAACCGTCTCGCGATTGGCATTACGGACTTCCAGCCAGCTTGGTTCCTGACTGGTAATCGACAGTGCAGGAGCTTCGGATGCCGGGATCAGCGAGGATTCCGGTTCGGTTGTCACCGCTGGCTCCGGAGTCTCTGGCGTCGGCGGGCGCGACGTTGTGTTTGAAGCCACTGCAGGAGGCGAGATCTGCCGCTGTTTGGTAAAGACCAAAGCGCTGCCGATACCGATGCCAGCTAAGAGGGCGATGGTTGCCGCGGCTTTCCAGATCGTCGCCGATGGGTTTGATTCAGATCGTGCAGGAGATGGCTTGTCTCGGGAGGTAAGAGGAGAAGGGGTAGGGGGAGTCGTCTTAGGCGATCGTTCGGCTTGTCCCTCTGCCATTGCGATGCTCAGCTCATGGATGAGCGGGTCTGCATCCATCTGAAGCCTGGCCGCAACGCGTCGAGTCATGGCCTTGATAAACACCGGTTCGGGCAATCGGTCCCGTTCACCTTTTTCAAGAGCATCGAGCTGCTCGTGGCCCATGTGCAGGGAATCAGCCAGTTGTGCGCCACTCAGACCCGCCGCTTCCCTCGCCGAGCGCAGTTGGCTTCCGATAGTCACCAGCTTCGAGGCTGTCTCGTGTCTTGCCTGATCAGCTGACTCCTCAGAGCGCATTGGGGCCCGAACCTCTGAATTCGTCCGAACATAATGGTGATCTCGGATCTTGTCAGTCAGATCACGCACCTACAGTCACATCAGTGTGAATGGCGCGAGCTGCAGCAGAAATCATGGGCGATACTGGATTCGAACCAGTGACCCCTTCCGTGTGAAGGAAGTGCGCTACCACTGTGCTAATCGCCCGCACAACGTAATCTTAAACCACGAGATGAGGCTCAGTTTCAGCCCCGTGGTCTGAAGAGGTGGTCGTGATCGGGAGAATAAAGCCGCGACCGATCGGAACTGTCTCGATCCCGTAGAGCTGGGCTGATCACATACAAGGTGGTGCGGATCAGGTTCCGTGCCCTTGTTGCATCGGCCATTGCCTCAAGCGGAACCACATCGATTGACTGATCGGGCCAGCTCACCCGGTAGCCGATCGCGACAGGAGTGTCAGCGGGGTAGTGCTTGAGGAGCGTGGACTGAACCTCATCAACATGCCGTGCGCTGAGGTAAAGGCACAGCGACGCTTGCAATCTGGCGAGATCATCCAGTTGTTCCCGCTCAGGAACCCCTGTGCGGCCGCCGGTGCGACCGAGCACGATCGTCTGCACCACGCCGGGAATCGTGAGCTCTGCATTGATGGCCGCTGCGGTGGCTTGATAAGCACTGATCCCGGGGACAACCTCCACAGTGATGTCGGCATCCGCGAGTGCGCAGATCTGTTCGTTGAGAGCGCTGTAAAGGCAGGGATCGCCGTCATGGAGACGGACCACACGCAACCCCTGACTTGCTCGATCGATCATCAGGGGGATCACCTCTTCCAGCGTGAGTGTGCTGGTGCGAATCCGTTCGCAATGCTCAGGTGCCAGGGCGGCAATTTGAGGCGCAACCAGCGAGTCGGTCCAGATCAGCACATCCGCCGCCTGAATTCTCTGTTCAGCTCTGCGGGTGAGCAGATCGGGAGCGCCGGGGCCGGCTCCAACGATGGAGATGGTTGTCATCAAGGGTCGACGCGGCGGAGACCTGGATCAGGCAGTGATGCGCGGCGGCCGTAGAGCCAAAACAGCCCAGCTGAGGCCAGGGCCATCAGAGCAAGGCTCATCAACTGGGCGATCCGCAGGCCGCCATCGCAGAACGGTGGCTGACCTCCCAGGCAAAGCGGATCGATGCGCAGACCCTCAATCCAGATGCGTCCGAGGCTGTATCCGAGAAGATAAAAGCAGCTCAAGGCTCCAGCCGGCAGCTGAATTCGACCTCGCTGCCCCAGCCTGAACAAAACAAGTAGTCCGATGAAAAGAGCCAGATTCCAGAGAGATTCGTAGAGAAATGTTGGATGGAAATACTCTGAATCCGCGAAAATCTTAGGTCTGTTGGCAAATGGAATCAGGAGTTTCCAAGGAAGATCCGTGGGGACTCCGAAGGCTTCTGAGTTGAAAAAATTTCCCCAGCGACCGATGGCTTGCCCGAGAATCACTGAGGGCACCAGAACATCGAGAACATCCCAGAAGGGAACGCGTCGCCACCGGCAGAACACGATCACTGAGAGCGTTCCTGCGATTAAGGCTCCATGGATGGCAATCCCACCGCGCCAGATGGCGAAGGCGTCCCACCATGAACCTTGATAGGTTCTCCACTCAAAGGCCACGTAATACATCCGAGCGCCCACAACGGAAGCGAGCACGAGGATGGGCAGGAGGTCGCTGATCAAAGCGCCATCAAGGCCACGTTGACGGGCAAGCCAGCTGGAGAGATTGAGGCCAATCAGTACGGCCAGGGCGATGAGCAGGCCATACCAGCGAAGAACGAAAGGCCCGAGCTGAAAAAGCTCGGGCCCAGGGGAGGTGAAGACGCCAGGAATCAACACCGAATTCAAATGCCCTCCGCAGCCTGCACTTTCTCAAACTGCTTTTTCTTCAGTACCAGCATGATCTGGGCCAGAGCCACGGCTGCGAAGAAGGCCAGCAGTCCGTAGATACGCACGGGATTCTGGAGCACAACTTCGGTATCAAGTTGTCCAAAGCCGCCCACATTGGGGTCGTTGGTGATTGGAGCACCTGCCTCAACGGCATCGCCGACGGACACGATCAGTGCTGGTCCAACAGGAACGGTTTCAGACAGCTCACTGCCATCGGCTGAAGTGATGGTCACCACGCTGGCTCCGTTATCACCCGCTTCGATGGAACTCACGGTTCCGGAGGACGGCGCTGTGAACACGGTGTTGTTGCTCTTTTCACCTGTGGGATACACCTGGCCTCGGCCACGGTTGCCGCCCACGTGAATGGAGTATTTGCCGAAATGGATGTTGCTGTCAGTGGCTGGATCCGGTGAAAGCACGGGGAAGACAATCTCCTGGTGCTGATCGCCGGGGATCGGACCCACAAGGATCACATTGGGCTGATCATCGCTGTACTCAGTGAAATAAACGCCTTCGGTTTCTTCCTTGATGTCGTCGGTCCAGCGATCTTGCGGTGCCAGGGTGAAACCATCGGGCAGCATCACCACAGCGCCGACCTGGAGAGGCACTTCACTGCCATCAGCACCGATTTCTGGAACAGTGGTGTCGTAGGGAATCTTCACGACAGCTTTGAACACGCTGTCGGGCAAAACCGACTGGGGGACCTCGGCTTGGGTCAGTTTTTGAGCGAGATGGCAGTTGGCGCAAACGATCTTTCCGGTGGCTTCCCTCGGAGAGTCGTAGTTCTGTTGGGCCCAGAAGGGGTAGGCCCAACTGGTGGTGGGAGCTGTCAGCACTGTGACGCCCACGATCAGGGCGGCGAACAGAGGTGAGAGGAGGCGACGCATTGGTGGCTGGAAACGAAGAGGGGCGGGAAAAGCGGAGGTAATCAGGCCCACCAGGGCTTGTCGCCCGTGCGGAAATCGGTGTCCGTCCATTGGCTCACGAACACGTTGTCGTTTTCGACGCTCACATTGGCCAGGGCGAGCGAGAGGGGCGCGGGACCTCGCACGACCTTGCCTGTGGCGTCGTATTGGCTGCCGTGGCAGGGGCACATGAATTTGTTGGCTCCGCTGTTCCAGGGCACAACGCAACCGAGGTGTGTACAGATGGCGTTGATGCCGTAGCTGCCGATGGCATCGTCGCCCTCAACGATCAGATAGGTGGGATCGCCCTTGAGACCCTGCACGAGGCTGCGATCTCCGGCTGGGTGAGAGCTCAACCAACCGCTGGCGGTGACTGCATTTCCGAGTTCATCCTTGGCACTGGTGCCGCCACCGCTGCCTGCAGCGCGGGGGGGGATGAAGTAGTTCACAACCGGGTAGAGAGCACCGAGCGCTACACCTGTGACCGACCCGAAGGTCAGCAGATTCATGAACTGCCTGCGCCCCATTCCGGGCACATCACCTGCTGGCATTTGGGTCATGACGGACTGTCAATCGGCACTGGATGGCGTTCATTATGGATGCATTGGGTCCTGTCAGTCTTTGCGGCGACTGGGATTTTCATCGATGTTCAAGGACGGCTTCTTGATGCCCCAGGCTGCCTCTCCCACACCGGCTGCACCGCTCAGTGTTGAGGAGGTTGTTGCCCTCTTCCGGTCCCGCTGGCAGGCCAGTTACGACATGCAGATCGTGACGCGCCGTCGTCGTTTTTATGTGCAGGTGATGTGGGCTTATCTCGAACAGCAGTCCTTCCCCCTCACCGAAGACGCCTATCGCCAGCACCTGGCTGAGGTTCTTGAAGTGGTGAACAGGCTCGGGGAGGCTGGGGCCGTGCGGGCCTGGCTGCAGACAACGAAAGATCGCCCTCGTCTCGGGAAAGCCCTCAGCCTGCAGTTGCCGGGGGAGGGTCGACTGGAGGAGTTTCTGCTTTGAATCGCTGCACAACCGCCACCAGCAAGACCCCAATGAGAAACAGGGCTGTGATCGCTCCTCCCAGAAGCAGCATGGTGATTGGGTCCGTAGAGGGTGTGAGCACCGCACCGGCCAGGGCGGAGGTGAGCACCACCCAACGCCAGGCCGAAAGCATCTTCCTCCAGTTCACCAAGCCGAAGGCACCAAGCAGCAACTGGAGCACGGGTAACTGAAAGGCCAGTCCTGTGGACAGCATCAAGAGCAGCACGAAATCGAGGTAGCGCTCGATCGACCAGATCGGTTCCACCACGTCGGCTCCATAGCTCACCAGAAAACTGAGGGCCGCCGGCACCAGCGCCCACCAGGCGAAGCCCAGTCCAGCCAAAAACAACACCGCTGACCCTGCAACGGCCGGGGCGATCAGGCGACGTTCGTTGCGCGTGAGTCCAGGGAGAACGAAGGCCAGTCCCTGATACAGCACGTAAGGAAGCGCCAGGGTTAGCCCCGCATAGCCAGCCACCTTGAACGAGACGAATAAGAACTCCCCCGGAGCCAGTTGGAGAAAGCGGATCGACCCTGCAGGCTCCTCCAGCAGTCGGACCAACGGCCTCACGGCCAGCAGACAGGCGAGCGCACTAACTGCAACAGCGAGAAGGCTGCGCAGCACCCTCTGCCGGAGCTCCTCGAGATGGTCCGCCAGGGGCATCTCAACGTCATTCACCGCATCGCCCGTTGCCGTCACCTTGATCGGCGGAGGCGGTGGAAGAACGCTGGATTCGTTGGGGTCGGAGGGCTTCAGATCATGAATCTGTTCAAGCCTCAGGCTAGGAGTTCTCTTCCCTCAAGTTGGCGCCTGGCCCGGTCAGGCTCCGCCCAGAGCAGTTCTGCATTGCGATGGCGCACGGTTCCCGGCAGTGCTCCTGGAATGCGCTGAAGGGCATCGACCGCTGCCATCACCACGGGGACGGTGCGATTGCCCCGAGCACGACTGAACCATGCGGCCAGATCAGCAGCCTGTTGGATGGCGTCTTCGGATGCAGGCGCCATCGAGGCTTTCAACACCACATGACTGCCCGGACATTCCTGGGCGTGAAACCAGAGATCGCCAGCTCTGGCCTGACGCAAGCTGATCCATTCGTTCTGGCGGTGGTTTCGGCCCACCTGGATTGTCAGTCCATCAGTGGTGTTGACCACAAGCGGCTGAGGCTGTCCCGTCGCTGAACTGCTGCGGCGACGTCGCTGCCTCGGTGCCAACAACTCCTCCAGTTCTTGATGGAGATCCTTCAGTTGCAGACTGCGCTCATCGGGGTTGTCCCAGTCAGCACGGGTGAGATCCTCCAAGAAGCTTTCACTGCCCTCGATCAGCATCAGTCGCTGGTCGTGATGCTGGAGACGTTCTTCGATCAGGGGAACGGCCCGCCGTAGGCGTCGAGCCCGGTGGTAGAGCTTCTGAGCACGGGTGATCGTGTCGCGATCAGGATCCGGTTGGCACAGCAGCTGATCTGCCTCCGACTGAAGGGTTGCGGCACCAGCGGTGTCCTGCAGTCGTTGTTTCTGTTCGTCGCGTTGGGCCTGTTCCCGCTCGCGGCATTGTTGAAGTCGCTGTTGCAGGTTGCCGATCTCCCGCGAAAGTCGGCGCTTCGTCACATGGTCTTGGTAGTAGCAACCCAGCCTGAGACTGAGCACCCCCTGATCTCCATCGGCAAGGGGTGGCTCATTCCACACGCGGAAGCCGCTGCCCTCCAGCTGCAGAGAAAATCTTTCTTCGTTGAGATGGTGCAGCCAGCACCCCCAGCGTTCATAGAGGCGTTGCCATTGCGATTCGGAAATGTCGCTCACCAGTTGTTCTTTCAAGACCTTCCCGTGGCTGTCGAGGGACCCGGGAAAGCTGGTGAGCTGGGTCGCTAACGCTGGGCTGATTCCCTGATAGGTCTCGCGAAGTGCTCTGCCGAGTGGAATCGGAAGCAGGGAGAGCCGGCGCTTCCACTGATCAAATGATTCGTCACGGCTCGGTGGCAGCCCCTGCAGCGGTGGAGGTGGGGTATAGAAATCACCAGTGCTGAGCGGGCGAATCCTGGACTGGTGTTGCCGCACCTGACGGCCGATTGCAGTGATGCGTTTCTGTTCATCAAGAAGCAACAAGTTGCTGTGGCGTCCCATTAATTCGAGAACCAGGGTTCGTACGGGGGGACTGCCCGGGCGCGACGCCAAATGAAAGAACACAACACGTTCGAAGTCATGTTGCTCGAGCTCCACCAGAGCCAGTTGCCTCAGCCCGTGCTGAACCTGCTGAGCCAGAGTGCTGCCTCCTCCATGGCGTCGTGGGGCATCGATCTGCACGAGCCGTGCGGATTCCGCCTGCCAGCTGAGCTCAAGCCACACCATGCCTTGCAGGGTTCGGAAGCCCAGCTGGAGCGCATGGGCATCGGGTTGCTGCGCCTTTTCGAATCGGCTCGGCAGCATCCGGTCGCGCAGATCCTTCAGCACCGCTTTCAGAGCGGTCAGGTCCATCACCTGGAGCGTGCTGGTGGCCATCCGCGCGTGCTGGTCCGGTGAGTTAGATGCCTTCCTACCCTGCAGCCTGTCTGCAGACAAGCGATGGCATCGTCACAAGCCACTGCCCGGCTCGCGTTGCTCACCGGACCCAGCGGTGTCGGTAAGGGCACGCTGGTCGCACGCTTGCAGGAGCGCCATCCCAATCTGTGGTTATCGGTGTCGGCCACCACACGGGCTCCCCGGGCGGGCGAACAAAACGGTGTGCACTACTTCTTCAAGACACGCCAGGACTTTGATGCTCTGGTCAGTAGTGGTGGTTTGTTGGAGTGGGCTGAATTCGCCGGTCATTGCTACGGCACTCCTCGTCTGCCCGTGGAAGAACGGCTTGATGCAGGAACTCCCGTTCTTCTGGAAATCGAACTTGAGGGCGCCCGCCAGGTAAGAACGAGTTTCCCCGAAGCCCTGCAGATCTTTTTGGCGCCACCGAGTTTCGAGGAGCTGGAACGGCGCATCCGCGGGCGGGCCACTGAATCCGCGGATGCGATTCAACGCCGCTTGGAGAGAGCGCGCACTGAACTGGATGCCCAGTCTGAGTTTGATGCCGTGGTTGTGAATGATGATCTCGACACAGCCCTCTCGGAGCTCGAGGGCTTGATGGGGCTTTCGAGATAACGCTGTATCGCGCAACAAAAAAGAGGGCTCGAAGCCCTCTTTGCATTCACCTTTAAGTTGACTTTTATGGGTGGAACAGAAGATCGGGGAAAAATCGATTCCACTCGATCAGGATTCCAGCTGTGAGTGTGAACCAAATGGCGGCAACCACTGGTGCCGTAGTGAGAAATTTCTGCATCGATCGAAAGTGTTAGTGAAGGTTTGAGAGCTGAAGGGCTTCAGCGAGGAGACACGGTGATCTTGTCGTCGCTTTCAAGCAGCTTTCCACTGGTGAGTTCTCCGAAAGCTGCAATGGGCCATGTGGCGGCAGCGATGCAGGATTTCAGCGCCAGGGGGAGGTCGATCTGAATCTCCTTGGTGTACTGCTCCTTGGTTCCGCGGGTCGCTTTCAGATATTCACGGCCAGCCCAGCCAATGCAGCCTGCGATGTAGAGAAACATCAGGCCTGGAAGCATGAATTCGCCGGCATGATCCCAGCGACCATCAACGATGAGGTGGGGCAGCCCGTCCTCACCACACACGGCTTGGCTGTACATCTCAAACCTGGCTTTGGCTTGGGCTGTGGTGGCTGCGCTGGCACGTTGCTGGAAACGGGCGCTTTCAGCGCAAGGGGTCAGGCCTGCAACATCGGCCTTGGCGACCGGTGCAAAGCCAAACACCAGCAGGGCCGAGAGCGCTAGAGCGAAAAGACGACGCATCGGAACGGTTCCTGTTAAGCCTGCCCCGGAGCGGCAGGATGTCACAAGCGGACAGTAGTGGAGGGTTTCGGCCTGAATGCCCAAGGTGCTTGCGCTCGAAACAAGTTGTGACGAGTCGGCCGCAGCTGTTGTGGAGCTCTGTGCCGGCCGAACGGAGGTGGTGGCTCACCGCATCGCCTCTCAGGTGGAGGAGCATGCCCAGTGGGGAGGTGTTGTCCCCGAAATCGCCTCCAGACGCCATGTGGAGGCTCTGCCGCACCTCATCGGCGCGGTGCTGGACGAAGCCGGTCAAACGGTGGCCGACATGGATGCTGTGGCTGCAACCGTGACACCGGGGCTGGTGGGAGCCCTGATGGTGGGTTCGGTGACAGGGCGCACTCTGGCGGCCCTTCATGGCAAGCCCTTCATGGGTGTGCATCACCTGGAGGCGCACCTTGCTTCAGTGCGTCTGGCCTCATCACCCCCCGAGCCTCCCTATGTCGTGCTGTTGGTTAGTGGCGGACATACCGAGCTGATTCTTGTGGCGATCGACGGCGGCCTGCAGCGTCTTGGACGCAGCCATGACGACGCAGCTGGAGAAGCTTTCGATAAAGTGGCCCGTTTGCTGGGGCTGGCCTACCCAGGTGGACCTGCCATCCAGGCTGCTGCCAGAGATGGCGATCCCAAGCGGTTTCCCCTACCCAAAGGACGCGTGTCCCGTCCGGAGGGTGGCTTCTATCCCTACGACTTCTCGTTCAGCGGTCTCAAGACGGCCATGCTTCGGCAGGTGGAAAGCCTGAGGGCTCAAAGTGATGCGCTGCCCCTCGAGGATCTCGCTGCAAGCTTCGAGCAGGTTGTGGTGGATGTGCTGGTGGAGCGCAGCCTGCGGTGCTGTCTTGATCGGAGCCTGTCCACCCTTGTGATGGTGGGCGGGGTGGCTGCGAATGTCAGGCTGCGCAGGCACATGGAGCAGCAAGGGCGGGAGCGTGGGGTTTCCGTTCACCTAGCGCCACTCGCTTACTGCACCGATAACGCGGCGATGGTCGGTGCTGCCGCCTTAGGTCGGCTTCAAGCCGGATGGGGCGAGAGCTCCATCCGGCTTGGGGTTTCAGCCCGCTGGCCCTTGGAGGGCGGAGGAGACCTCTATGGGCAAGATCCACAGTTTTAAGAGTTTCAGGAATAATGTTGATCCGAGAGCTTTGCGGTGATGGTGGTCGAATCCGAGTCCCAGCAACGGCAGCAATCCCAGCCGGTTGATGCGGGTGAGCTCAATGAGTGGCGCCGCGGCTTCACCCCTCAAGCTGAAATCTGGAATGGGCGTCTGGCCATGCTGGGCCTGTCCCTCGGCCTGCTGACGCTCATCCTCGTCAGACTTTTCAGTACGGGACTGTCTGCAAGCTGAAAGCGCTCAGCTCCATGCCGTTCATGTGCTCCTCCCGCGGATGGCTTGCGACAGCTCGTTCGGTTTAAGGCTGACGGCAATCGCGTCCTGGGGTTGAATTCGTTCGGTTGCGACCAGTTCCAGTAAGGATTGATTGCTGGTCACCATGCCATCGAAGCCGCTGCGCTCCATGATTTCCTCCACCTCGTCGAGGGCCCCGCGCTGGATGTAGTCCTTGCAGGCCTCCGTATTGATCAGGATGTCGTGATACGCAGCCCGCTTGCCATCGTTGGTTCGGATCAATCCCTGGGCAATCACACCCAGAAGGGATTCCGATAGCGAGCGGCGAACGCTCTCTTGATCCTCAGGGGCGAAGAGCCCCAGGACGCGTTCGACCGTTTTCACTGCCGAATTGGTGTGGAGCGTCCCGAACACAAGATGGCCCGTTTGTGATGCTTCGAGAGCCGTGCTCAACGTTTCGCGATCACGGATCTCACCCACCAAGATCACGTCTGGATCCTCTCGTAAGGCTGCTCTCAGAGCGTTGTGAAACTGCAATGTGTGCAGCCCCACTTCCCGGTGCCTGATCAGAGAGCGCTGACTCTGATGAACAAACTCCACAGGGTCCTCAATCGTGAGGATATGACGTGTTTGATTGCGGTTGATCCAGTCAATCATTGCCGCAAGGGTGGTGCTTTTGCCTGATCCAGTTGGTCCGGTCACTAACACCAGTCCCTTGGGGCGTGATGAGAGTTCCCGCAGCACCTCGGGAAGTTTCAGGTCTTCAAGCGTGAGGATGGTCTGAGGAATGAGCCGCAGAACCATGGCGGGTCCCAACAGCGAATCCAGGAGGTTGATCCGAACCCTGACAAATGGGAACGCATGGGAGCCGTCGAATTCCTTCGTCTGCTGAAAGAGATCAATCTGCTGGGGCGTAAGGATTTCCCTGAGCCAGCGATGAAACGTGCTCGGATCTGTGACCGGCCACTCTGTTTGCAGCATCTCTCCGCGGGCGCGGAAGCGCGGGATTTCTCCCACGCCGAGGTGCACGTCGGAGTGGCCTTTGTCATGGGCCATCCGCACGATGTCCTCAAGGCTTGGTGATCCTTTGGGTGATGGGGTCGCTGCAGGCTTCAGCGAGGCTGACTCCGAAAAGGAGGGGCTATGGGTGGGGGCCGCAACAGGTTGGGGCGGAAAACCCGGGGGGAAGATCGGTTGATTCATCGGCTTCCGCGTCTGTCTTGCTTCAGCTTCGCCACTGCTGCTGCCGTGGCAAGTGAGGGTCGGCTGGGAGCTCTCTGAATCGCGCTTAGGATCCCGCCACCGATCCTGCGTTTATGGCGGCCAAGCCTCGCGTCACCATTGTGCTCGGCACTCGGCCGGAAGCCATCAAACTGGCTCCGGTCATCCAGGAATTCCGAGCTTGCTCGGCATTGGAAACCCGCGTTGTGCTCACTGGGCAGCATCGGGAGATGGTGACCCAGGTGATGGATCTTTTCCAGCTCACCGCCGATCAGGATCTCGATCTGATGGCTCCTCGTCAGACGCTGACGCACGTCACTTGTGCAGCATTGCAGGGGCTTCGCGACGATTTTCAAGCCTTCCCTCCGCAACTGGTGTTGGTGCAGGGAGACACCACCACGGCCTTCGCGGCGGCTCTTGCTGCGTTTTATGAGCAGATCCCTGTTGGGCACGTGGAGGCAGGCCTGCGCACTGACAACCTCCTGGATCCCTTCCCTGAAGAAGCCAATCGCAGGCTGATCTCCCAGGTGGCTCAGCTGCATTTCGCTCCGACGCAGCGTTCCCAGGCCAATCTCGAGGCCTCAGGTGTTGTCGGTCGGGCCATGGTCACTGGCAATACGGTGATTGATGCCCTGCTGCGCATGGCTGAGCGCGCCCCTGAGCTCACCGACCTGCCCATCGACTGGGCCAACCAGCGCGTCATCCTGGCCACAGTGCATCGCCGCGAGAACTGGGGGGACCGCCTGCGCAGCATCGCTGAAGGAATGTTGGCGGTGCTGGAGTCCCATCCCGACACCACACTCCTGTTGCCGCTGCACCGGAATCCCACCGTGCGCGAGCCTCTTCAGGATCTGCTTGGTGGCCATCCACGCGTGGTACTCACCGAACCTCTCGATTACGACCGGTTGGTGGCGGCCATGAAAGGTTGCACCCTTCTGTTGACCGATTCCGGTGGCCTGCAGGAAGAGGCTCCCGCCCTCGGTAAGCCTGTTCTTGTGCTCAGGCGCACGACCGAGCGTCCCGAGGCTGTTGATGCTGGAACAGCGAAGCTGGTGGGTACGGACAGCGCATCGATCGCTCAGGAAACAGCCCGTCTCCTCGATGACCCAGCGGCATATGACCAGATGGCCCGTGCGGTCAATCCCTTTGGAGATGGTCTCGCCAGCGGGCGCATCCTCCAGGCCGCCCTTGATCTGTTGGTCACCTGACGCATCCTTCAGCAGCTGCGGCCATTACCGCTGGCTGCTGCAACGTGCTCTTGTGGAGCCGTTGCAGGCTGAAGTTCCGCGAACGCTGATCTTTGTGGGTTTGAACCCTTCCCGAGCCAGCGATCATCGCGATGATCCCACCCTGAGACGTCTCAGGGCGTTTGGAACGCGCTGGGGGTATCACCGGCTTGTGGTGATCAATTTGTTCGCGCGGATCTCTCCTTCACCGCAGGCGTTGCAGCGCTGCAGCGATCCGATCGGTGCCAAGACTGATGCGGTTCTTCAGTTCTGGATGGAGGATTGGGCTGACCATCCGTTCTGGGATCTCTGGCTGGGCTGGGGAACCCGAGGTGTCCTGTTTCAGCGGGATCAGGCAGTGCTGGCCACCCTGGCGCGCTGCCTCCAACGCCGTAAGGCCGGGGCTGGCCCTTTGACTCTGGGAACAACGCTCAGCGGACAGCCGCGCCATCCCCTCTATGTTCCAGGGGACCGAGTTCCGACTCCCTGGGCCTGTACGGTTCGCTGATGCCCCGTCAACCACGCCGCTATCGCATTTCTATCCACCTCTCAGGTGGTCAGACTGAAGTGGTGCATTTTCCAACCCTCGAAACCTTTCAGGAGTGGTATCAGGGCCTCGTGAACGGCGGCCAGGGGCAGGCGTTCGTGAATGTCCCCCTGGGTGAGCTCGAAGGGGAATATCTGGTGATCCGCCCGGAGGCGGTGATCGGACTGCGTGTGGAACCGCAATACGCCTCCATCGATGACGCCTGAGCGGCTGGGATTGCTCTGGGGCATCACGGTGTTCGCCGGTGCCGGCGCAAGGCTGTTGGCCGCCCTTTCCGGTCTTCCGGGAGTTGTTCTTCTGCTCCTCTCCGGACTGTTGATAGGACGCTCCGGACTGGGGCTCGTCGAGCCACTGGACCTCGGTATTGGGCTCGAGACCACGGTGGGACTTCTGGTCAGCCTGGTGCTGTTCGACGGCGGTCTGAACCTGCGTCTCCCTGGGGACACCATCAAGGCGACTGTGTTGCGGATTTCTCTGCTGCGTCTGCTGTTGTCACTCGGGGCCGGCGTGCTCGCCGCACACTGGCTGGCGGGACTGGGCTGGTCGGTGGCTGCCGTGTACAGCGCGATCGTGCTGGGCACCGGGCCGACCGTGGTCACGCCGATTGTTCAGCAGATCCGTCTGGCATCGCCGTTGGGGGATGTGCTGGAGGCCGAGGGGCTTGTGCTGGAGCCGGTGGGTGCGGTGTTGGCCCTGTTGTTGCTTGAACTGCTGCTGGGGGATCTGCATGGCTGGCGTGAGCTGGCGATCGGGTTGATGTCGCGGCTTGGGGGCGGGGTGCTCATTGGCCTGGCCGTGGGCTGGCTGCTGTCGGAAGTGCTGCGACGCTTGCCTTCGGAGCATTCCGTGGGGCTGAGGCTTCAACTCACCCTGGGGGTGCTGTTTCTGATGTTCTCGATTGCCGAATGGCTGCTCCCGGAGTCAGGCCTTCCTGCTTCGGTGGCCGCTGGCGTGGTGGTCGGGCGTCGCCCCTCCACCCAGGCAGGTCAGCTGGATGAGTTGATCAGGGAATTGGCCCGGCTTGCGATCACCATGCTCTTCCCGCTCCTGGCAGCGGATGTGTCCTGGGCCGAGCTCAGTCCCCTCGGATGGGGTGGAGTGAGCTGCGTGCTGGTGCTGATGCTCGTGGTTCGCCCAGCGGCCGTCAGCGTGGCCACCGTGGGGCTTCCTCTCGATTGGCGACAGCGCCTCTTCCTGGGATGGCTCGCTCCACGGGGAATCGTGACGGCTGCTGTGGCCTCGCTGTTTGCAATCAGGCTCGAACAGGCCGGTGTGCTCGGCGCTGGACGCCTGCAAGGCCTGGTGTTCCTCACGATCTTGATGACCGTTGGCCTTCAGGGCCTCACGGCTCAGCCCCTTGCCAAGGCTCTCGGTCTGATCGATCAAACGCCCGATGCGGTCAACGACGCTTCGTTGCCTGCGGAACCGTCAGAGGCAGCGCCTTAAGCGGGACCGATCCTGATCGATCTTGGCCAGAAGAGACCAGGTGGTGAGGAGATCGGGGCCCTGCAGTCGTCCTAACAGCGCGGCCCTGAGGCTTTTCATCAAGACCCCTTTCTTCACGCCTGCAGTGGAGGCAGCGCTTTTGAGGATCTCCTGGGCTTGGTCGATGTTGTCGCCAGACCAGGGGGCCGCGTCCAGGGTGTTCAGAAGTTCCTGCAGACAGGGTTTTGCTCCCTCCTGCTCCAGCTGTTTGAGGGCGTCCTCCTCCAGGGCGGGTTCCACGAAAAAAGGTCTGGCCTGATCCACGCCGTCGTTCAGCAGTGTCAGTGATGGTCCAAGCAGCTCCACCAAGGACAGGGCCCATTGGTTGGTGTCAGGAATTGTCCAGCCCTGATCGGCCCAGAGTGGTGAGAGCGCGTCCAGAAGCCTGGGCGGCTCCCAGCTGTGAAGGATCTGGGCATTCAGCCAGTTCAATTTGTCCCAATCGAACTTCGCGCCGGCTTTGTTGACGCGGTCGAAAGCGAAGACCTTGGCGGCTTCGTTGAGCGTGAAGATCTCATTCATGCCTTCAGGTACCGACCAGCCCAGCAGGGTCATGTAGTTCGCGAGCGCTTCCGGGGTGTAACCCATCGCGCGGAAATCATTGATGGAGGTGACCCCATCCCGTTTCGACAGCTTGCGACCCTCGGGATTAAGGATCAAGGGTGCATGGGCGAATGCCGGAACCGGCAAGGAGAGCGCCTCATAGAGAAGAAGCTGTTTGGCGGTATTGGCGATGTGGTCTTCGCCTCGGATCACATGGCTGATGGCCATCGCGGCGTCGTCAACTACCACCACCAGGTTGTAAAGCGGATCTCCGATTTGATCGGCGGGAGCCCTCCTGGCCACCACCATGTCACCACCGAGGTCGGCACCACGCCAAAGCATCGGCCCACGCACGAGGTCATTCCAACGAATGTCGCGCTGCTCATCGATGCGGAAACGGATCACGGCTTCTCGGCCCTCGGCCTGGAGGGCCGCTTCCTGCTCAGGCGTGAGATTGCGGTGGCGATTGTCGTAACGGGGTGCCTGGTTGGCCGCTTTCTGCTGGGTGCGCATGGCATCCAGTTCCTCTTCGCTGGCATAGCAGCGGTAGGCCAGTCCTTTGTCCAAAAGACTTTGAATCGCGCCGCGATGGCTTTCGGCCTGCTGGCTTTGGATGACCGGGTCGCCGTCCCAGTCAATGCCCAGCCATTGGAGGCCCTCGAGGATGTTCTGGGTGAATTCCGGCTTGGATCGTTCCTTGTCGGTGTCTTCAATGCGCAGCAGGAAGCAACCCTCTTGGTTTCGCGCAAACAACCAGTTGAAAACGGCCGTCCTCGCCGTGCCGATGTGGAGGGTTCCCGTAGGGCTGGGAGCCAGACGAACGCGAACCATGCGAAGTCTTGAGTGATGAAACGGGACCGACGGGATTCGAACCCGCAACTTCCGCCGTGACAGGGCGGTGCTCTAACCGGTTGAACTACGGTCCCAGGTTGCCGACGGACATCTCAATCCGATCGGTTGTCCTGTGTCGCCTGCGCGACCAAATCAGTATCGACCTTAGGCCTGCCCTCCGTCAACACTTGAAAGGGAAACGATCCCTTGCGGCTGGGTGAGGGCTTCCGAACATCAAAAAACCCCACCAGTGGGTGGGGTTTTGAGGAATCAGACGATGCAGAATTAGGGACGGAAGCCGGCAGGCTCAATCAAACGAACTTGATTGCCGCGGGCGGTGAACTCGCGACCTTGATCGCTTTGAACAACGACACGGCCACCAGATTTGACACGAATCACCCGTGCACGAACCCAGCCTAGGGCGGCTGATTCGAGCACCTTGACCACATCACCAGGTTGAAGATCCAACTCCATGCTCGAACTCAGGAAACTGCAGTAGGGGTCATCGGACGCGCCGTGGAGGACTCGAACCCCCGACATCAGGTTTTGGAGACCTGCGTTCTACCAACTGAACTAACGGCGCAAGGCGATGACCCCCTCGACCATCGCCGAAACGATGGCATTTGGATTGAACGAGGTCGAAACCTCAGCGATCGAAGCGCTGCTTCACGCGGGTGGCCTTGCCCACCCGTTCCCGCAGATAGAAAAGCTTCGCCCTTCTTACTTTACCGCGACGTTCAACCTTGACGGAGGCCACTTGCGGACTGTGCAGCATGAATACGCGCTCGACGCCAATTCCTTGGAAGATCCGGCGCACGGTGATGGTTTGATTCAGGCCGCCGTGGCGCTTGGCAATGACCACGCCCTCGTAGGGCTGAACACGTTCCTTATTCCCTTCGCTGATGCGCACACCAACGCGGACGGTGTCGCCAACGTAAATCTCTGGAAGATCGTTTTTCAGCTGAGCTGTCTCGAATTCCCGGATCAGATCCGCCGGCTTCAGGCGAACCGTGTTCACCGTGGGCGATGACTTGGTTGCCGACTCCGCAGTCGCAGTGCCACCGTTCTCCACAGCGCCATCCGTCGCCGCTGTCGCGCTCTCCTTTACAGAAGTGTCGTTTGGATCCGCTGCCATCCAGCTCCGGGGAATCACGCCAAACAACCAGCTTACCCTGCCGACTCACCCTCGTTAGAGCGTTTTTTGAAAGCGGAAGTCCAGCTCTGAATCAGCATGGCCCCACCGGTGGCCAACATCCAAATCAATCCCAGGGCGTTGAGCAAAACCACAACAGGTTCGAGTTCAGGCCCCAGCCATTCGCCCTCGTGCAGGCTCATCAGCCAGTGAGCCTGATCACGACTCAACCCTCCCCAATCTCGGGCGAGTCGATACGTCAGACCACTGAGCACGGACGTGAGCAGTGGCAGCAAAACGAACGGAGCAATCCATCGATGCCAGCGCCTGATCTGCGCCATCCAACGCATCACCGTCATTCCCTTTGCACGATTGATAGCGTGACAGGAAGACGTCGGGATTGTCCCGAAGGAACGACCGATGAACTTGTTCGCAGATCTTCTCGCTTCAGCCCAGAGCGGTTCCGTCACAGCGACAGGCCCACGCATTCAGCAGCGACGAGGGGTTGAGATCAAGTCGGCACGCGAACTCAAGATCATGGCGAAGGCCAGTCGCATCGTGGCCACGGTGCTGAGGGAAATCATGGATCTGGTGGAACCAGGTCAGACCACGGGCGATCTCGATGCCCATGCTGAGCGAAGAATCCGGGAAATGGGAGCCACCCCGAGTTTCAAGGGGTATCACGGCTTTCCCGCCAGTATCTGCGCCAGCATCAACAATGAAGTGGTGCATGGCATTCCCAGCAACAAGCGCGTGATCAGGGCCGGAGATCTCCTGAAAGTGGACACGGGAGCGTTTTTTGAGGGCTACCACGGCGACAGTTGCGTCACGATCTGTGTGGGCGATGTCAGTGACGAAGCGGCCACGCTCAGTCGCGTTGCCCAGGAATCACTTTTGGCCGGACTCTCTCAGATTCGTGCCGGCAACACCCTGCTCGACATCGCCGGTGCGGTGGAAGATCGCGTGCGCGAGGGTGGTTTCAGCGTGGTGGAGGACTACACGGGCCATGGCGTTGGCCGCAATCTCCACGAAGAGCCCTCCGTGTTCAATTTCCGCACCGACGCTCTGCCCAATGTGACGCTCAGGCCGGGTATGACTCTCGCCGTGGAACCGATCCTCAATGCCGGTAGCAAGGCTTGCCGCACCCTGAAGGATCGCTGGACCGTGGTGACGCGAGATGGCTCGATGTCGGCCCAGTGGGAGCACACCATCGTGGTGACATCGGATGGCTGTGAAATCCTTACGGATCGGGGCGATTGAGCCTGAAACTACGGTTGTAAATCCAGCGGCCAAGCTCTGTTAAAGGCATTAAGAGGAAGGTCAGTGGATTCGGTGTGACCACGATCAGTGGCAGCCCGAGGTTCGCTTGAACGAGAACCTGCTTTGCGACAAAGTCCGCAGACATCACACCGATGGGATTGAGGCTCGAGCGAAATGGCCCAAGCACCAATTTGCGCAGGCGAGGCAGACCTGCGCGATGGCGTTCGGGGACACTCCAGCGCAGGCTGACCAATTGGCCGATCAGCCGTTTGCTCAGCTCGTAGCCGGGGCTGAGAGCCGGTTGAATTTCAGCCTCTGAGGTGTTCACCCAAAGTTCCCTTGGCCGCAGGGGTGCTTCGACGCAAATCTGCTCGAAACGCTGGATCAGGCGCCAGTGGCTTAGTGCATTGATCTCCATCGCCTTGGTCAAGGCTTCAGGAGCCTGATCTCCACCAGGATTCACCCCATGGTTGAGCACCAGGACATCCAGATCTCTCAGAATCGGATCGAGAGCCTCTTCCTCACCACTGCACCAGCACACCCAATCCTGCGCGGCTTGCAGTGGCGACGGTGTCTCCACTCTGGCGCGGTGACTGATACCAACGACCCAGGCACCGCGCTCCCTTAACTCTGCTGTGAGGGCGCGCCCCAGTTCACCATTCGCTCCAGTGATTCCCACCCGTTGCCCCTGCCACCCCTTGGGTTCCACACCGGTCTGGGGAGAGGTGCTTCTGGTCTGTGCCATCGCGATGAACTGGGGCATGCTTGAGGCACACCGACGGTATGACCTTGTCTGGCCTTTCCTGGGAGGCTCAGTTGGCGCTCTTCGCTCCCTACTGCGGGGGGCGTGAAAGGGAACCCCTCCTCCGGCAGGCGCTGGTCATGCTGCCTTCGGGGGAGTACGCCGGTGAACGGACGTTGGTCGATGCCCCTGCGCATCGTTTTTTTCTGCATTGGGATCCAGTGCAGGCCCCGCTCGAACCCTGTCGCTGTGTTCTGCGGTTTGAGAGTCGTCCCGGGGTTGATTACCGCTTCGAATGTCCAGCTCACCAGTTGCTGAGCTGGTTCATGGAGGGGCCAGTGCAGGGCCGCGGCAACGATCTTCCTGACAGCTTTTGGCAATGGCTCCTGCTCAGCCGGTTCGCCGACGACCGACCCCTTTAAATTGCAGCAAGAACCACCAAATTCCCGCATGGGCTCCACGCTGCTGATCGGATCCTGTGAACCCTTCAGTGGCAAATCAGCCCTTGTGTTGGGCCTGGCACGCCATCTGCTCTCGTCCGGTCAACGCGTTCGGTTTGGGAAACCCCTGGCCACCAGTTTCGATTGGGCGCCTGATCAGGGTGCCTTGCCTGATCCGCTGATCGATGACGATGTTCGTTTCGTTGGTGAAACCCTTGGTCTTGATGATCAGGAGTTGATTTCATCGCTGCATCTCCTCTCGCCATCCACCGCTGAGAACCGTTTAGCGGAGGGCCTGTTAACGGCAGGAGATGGTTTGGATCATCTCAGGAAGCAACTCCTCGGGTTTGACGGTGGGGTGACTCTTCTTGAGGCTGCCGGCAATCTCAACGAAGGCTTGCTCTATGGCTTGAGCCTGGTGCAGCTGGCGAATGATCTCGATGCCCCCGTTGTACTGGTGCACCTCTGGCAAGACAGCTGCAGTGTGGACGCTCTGCTGGCGGCGAAGACGCAACTCGGGGATCGCTTGCGTGGTGTAGTGCTGAATGCGGTCACCCCTGATGAGGTTGAAGGGCTCGAACGAGAGGTGGTCCCAGCCCTGCAGAGGCTTGGACTCACGGTGTTCGGGGTGATGCCTCGCTCTCCCCTGCTGCGTAGCGTCACGGTGGGTGAGCTGGTGCGGCGATTGGATGCACGGGTGATCTGCTGCCCCGAGAAGCTGGAGTTGCTGGTGGAAACCCTCAGCATCGGTGCCATGAATGTGAACTCGGCGATGGAGTTCTTCAGGCGTCGCCGCAACATGGCCGTGGTGACTGGCGCCGACCGAACTGACATCCAGTTGGCTGCTCTGGAGGCTTCCACCCAGTGCCTCATTCTTACGGGTGCCGGCGAACCTCTGCCGCAGCTGATCAACCGAGCTGATGAGCTGGAAGTTCCATTGCTGAAAGTGGATCACGACACTTTGGCCACGGTCGAAGTGATCGAGCAGGCTTTTGGCCATGTGCGCTTGCATGAGGCGGTCAAAGCCACCTACGCCTTCCGCCTGGTGGAGGAGCATTGCCGTTTGAACGACCTCATCAAGGCCGTTGGTCTCGCTTAATCGCTGCTAGTTTCAAGAGACGCATGCGCGTCGTCATTGAGCCGATCCCTCGATCTTCCTGCGCTGGACAAGGTCGACACCCTTGCTCAGGAACTGGCCTTGCTGCAGGACAAGGGTCAACGGCGCATCGCCATTCTTGGTAGCCGTCACGTTCCTGTGGTGGCGATCCACCTCATTGAACTGATTGCACGCTCCCTGGCACAGGAAGGTCATTCCCTGGTCACCTCTGGAGCACAGGGCGTCAATGCTGCGGTGATCAGGGGTGTTCTGGCCGTTGATGCTTCGAAGCTCACTGTGCTTCTTCCCCAAAGCCTCAGCCGCCAGGGACCTGAGATCCAGGATCAGCTCGAACAAGTCCTGCATCTCATTGAAAAGCCTGAGCACGACGACCTTCCGTTGCCGATGGCCAGCAGTCTCTGCAATCAGGACATCATCACCCGCTGTGATCAACTGATCTGTCTGGCATTTCATGACAGCGAAACCCTGCTCGCGAGCTGCCGCAACGCTGAGGACATGGGCAAAGTGGTCAGCCTGCTGTACTTCGACTGAAGGTCAGCGCAGCGCGTTGATCGGAAGAATTTGAAGATGGGTTCCGTCCCGCCCCATCACCAGCACCTGGTCTCCGGCCTCCAGGGGCTGCTCCAGGTCGAGGGAACTTGCGGCCCAGCTCTGGCCATGCCAACGCACCCGGCCCTCTCCACCTGGAGTGATGGTGCCGAGAACCTCCGCGGTGTCTTCCTTCAGCCTGCGGCGACTTGATGATGGTGTGCGCCTGGCGGACCAGCTGCTGAGCCAGAGGGTTCCCGCCACGGTGATCAAGATAAAAAGGCCGATCTGCAGCCAGAGCGGCAGAGGGAGGAGGGCCGTCAGCACGGAGAGACTCAGTGCCCCCAACACGGCAACCATCAGGCCGTCAAAGCCTGGAAGTGATAACTCGATGGCCAACAGAAGCCCTGCCAGCAGTAGCCAAACCAGAGGAACTGCAAGAAGAGGCATTGCAAGCGACTGACTTCTCTCACTCTGGTCTCTAGGGTCTTGAAAAACAGGAAATTCATGGAAGCTTTCTTCGGTTTACCTGCCCTTGTTCTCCTGGCGCTTCTGGGCACCGGCAGCGTCAAAGTCACCAGCGGTGGTCGATCGCGATTGGTAGAGCGTCTTGGCAAATTCGATCGAGAGCTTCAGCCAGGGCTGTCGATTGTGATTCCTGTGGTGGAAAAAGTTGTGAGCCACGAATCACTGAAAGAACGAGTGCTGGATATTCCACCTCAGCTCTGCATCACGCGAGATAATGTCTCCATCGAGGTGGATGCGGTGGTGTATTGGCAACTTCTCGAACATTCCCAGGCTTATTACGCCGTTGACAATCTTCAGGCAGCAATGGTGAATCTGGTGCTGACCCAGATCCGTGCCGAAATGGGCAAACTTGACCTCGATCAAACCTTCACGACACGCAGTGAGGTGAATGAATTACTTCTCAGGGAACTTGATGAGGCAACGGATCCATGGGGCGTGAAGGTGACCCGGGTGGAGATGCGCGATATCAATCCTTCCCCAGGGGTGAAGCAGGCAATGGAGGCTCAGATGACGGCTGAACGGGAAAAACGGGCTGCGATTCTGCGTTCCGAAGGAGAAAAGGAAGCGCAGCTCAACGAAGCACGGGGGCGGGCTGAAGCCCTTGTGCTTGATGCACGAGCACAGAAAGAGGCTCTGATGCTTGAGGCCGAAGCCCAGGCCAATCAGCAGAGCGTTTTGGCTGAAGCGAAATCCCAGGCTGCTCTCGTAGTGGCGAAAGCTCTCGCAGACAATCCGCAAACGGAGGAGGCGATCCGTTTGATGCTTGCCGAGAATTGGATGGAGATGGGACAGCGCATGGCTGATTCACCAGCCGGCAGCGTGTTGATGGTGGATCCCCAGTCCCCGGCATCACTGTTGGCGGCGTTGAAACAGTTCCAGCAGGGAGATCGCTAAGCCCCTGCAATCAGGGCCCGCAGTCCCTCCAAATACAGAATCCCCGTGCAGGACAGCCCCCCTGCCCAGCACAGGCCTCTTAGAGGTGGCACGTTGGCGACATAGGCCGGCAAGTACACCAGTCTGAGCACGGGTTGAAGGAGCGCCGCTGGAATCGCGAGTCCACCCAGCGGCCCCATTTGCAGCACAGCCAGCAGTGCCAGTAGTGCAGCCGGGGCGTGCAGGGTGAAGGCTTCGAAACTGTTCTGATGGGCCCAGCTAGCCCGCTGTCCCCAAGCGGGAAGGCGCTCGAACATGGCGCGGGGCGCTTTCATGTCACTCATGGTGAAATTGGCTTGGGAACGGGCCGCGCCGAGGGGCACGATGCTGGCGATCACCACACCACCCGACAGCACCAGCGACCAGGCGTACGGGGCAGCGGGTGTTTGGGTCAGAAGATCAATCAAGTTCACAAGGAACAGCGCGATGGCTATGACGATAGGAATCGCTTGAATCGCCATGCGCCGTGGCCTTCTGCTGTCAGGTGTTGTCGCGTTGGGCGCTGTCGCCACAGCGATGCCCGCCGTCGCTGACGTCACTGTCTTTCGTCTCACCGGAGAGCAAGGCAATGGCCTGTTGCCTGGCAACGGAGATTCCGGTAAAGGCTTTGCAGACAAAAAGGATTCATCTGCAACCGGTGGGCTGATTGATCCCAAAAGTCTTTATTACGACGCCAAGACCCGCAGGCTGTATTTCGATTTCGCCTTTCAGGATCTTTCCAGTGGCGGTCTGTTTCTCCCCGCAGTGCATGGGGGGATTCACATTCATGGCCCCACACCCCAAGGGAAGCCCGGCGCCAATGTGGGCGTGCTTTATAAGCTCAACACAACAGACACGTTTCAGCCCACCCTCAAGCTCAGCCGCGGACCCCTGCCTGAAGGGGTTCGCGCTGGTCGCCTCACAGGATCCGTGCAGATCGAGGCCAAAGATCTCAAGGCTTTGTTGGGATCCCAGACGTATATCAATATTCACTCCAAGAAATATCCCAATGGAGAAATCAGAGGAACGTTGGTGCCCCAGCGCTAGGGTGGTCGAAGTGAAGATCTGAACGATGGCAACGTATTCATTCGACGTCGTCTCCGATTTTGATCGTCAGGAGTTGGTCAACACCCTCGATCAGGTGCGCCGCGATGTTGGCCAGCGCTACGACCTGAAGGACTCCAATACTGAGATTGAGCTGGAAGACGCAGCGGTGGTGATAACAACCGCCAGTGATATGACGTTGCAAGCCGTTGAAGATGTTCTTCGTGCGAAAGCGACTAAGCGCAATCTGTCGTTGAAGATTTTTGATTTTCAAACGCCTGAGGCCGTGGGAGGTAATCGCGTCAAGCAGGTGGTTCAGTTGAAGAAAGGCCTTAGTCAGGAGCTGGCCAAGAAAATGAGCAAGATCGTGCGTGATGAGCTGAAAAAGGTCACGGTTGCGATTCAGGGCGAAAGCCTACGGGTGACCGGAAAGAGTAAAGATGATCTACAACAGGTGATTCAGTTGTTGCGTTCCAAGGAGGATGAACTGGATGTACCTCTGCAGTTTGAGAACTATCGCTGACTTAGAGATTCAGATTTAATTGAATTCCTCCGGCCCAAATGCCTTTAATTTGGCCTTCTCCGCCGGGATTGATCACCCACTGCATGACAGGTTGTAATTGTACTGTCTCAGACAAATGAATTGAATAATTGAGTTCAATCACGCCTTCATAGGTCGCGCCTGGGGACAGGGTCGGGCTGAAACTCGTGCGGCTGACCCCAAGAGCGAGAACATCGAGTGGACGGTTGGGCAGAACCCCTTGAGACAGCCAACCCCCTCCCAGAAAGGTTGGAAACGGGTTGTTGTCGGGATCGAGGCTGAAGCTTCCTGCAGCCCAGAGTCGGTTGTCCATTCCCAGAGGAACGTCCAATGGCCAGGTGAGTGAGCCGTAAATTCCACGATTCAGGCCTGATCCCACGCCTGCTGGTTCCATTGATGGAAGCTTGGTGGAAGCGAGGTAGCTTCCGAGTTGCGCCTCCGGTGCAGGCAGCATGCGCTCCACGGTGGCGTGACTGTTGTTGAGGCGAATCGGTTCAAGAAGATCCCGGCGAGACCTCAGTGGATTGGTGCTCCACTGCAGTGCCTGGACGCTTCCTTGCACCTGCGGCTGCTCAGGGTTCACGCCCAGGCTGGCAGCGATCGAAGTTTCCGGATCGAGATAGAAATATCCATAGCTCAGTGAGCCCATCGTTTCTGAGTGCGCTGCCACTTTCACGCCAGGGGTGACAAAGGGATTGATCGGCAGGCCAACCACCAGCAGGTTGAGGGTGTTGTTGAGGGTTGAGTTGATATAGGAATTCATCGCCGGTGTGACCAGAAAGTCTGGATCCATCGACAGCAAACCTGCCGATGCGCTCCACCAACTTTCGCCGCGATTGCGCTCCACACTGGCGGCGGTGATCCAGGTGCCAACCGGGTTCACCAAGGTTTGAAGCGTGAAAACTGAGCCGAGCTCTGTGTTGAGGTTGGGGTTCCCTGCCTGATTGGTGAGTTCAAGATTCACCTGCCAGTGATCCAGTTCCTTCCAGGTTGTTTCCGGCTTGTTGAGGCCGCTGCCCAGGCTCAGTCCCACAACCGTGTTTTGAAACCAGCTGCTCGCCGATGGATTGAGCCCTCCTTGGATGCCCCCCATCGGTTCAGAGGTGAACTGAATGCTGAAGTCAACCCAGTCCGGAAGACCGAGCAACGTCTGAACAGGACCTGCCTCAACAGGTGCGCCTAGCACCACAGACAACGTGGCAGCGCCGATGCACCTGATCGCAGAACGCACTGGCTTTAGGCGATTTCAGCGAATGATTCGCGGAACGCCTGAAGCGTGGCTTCGACATCGCCATCGGAATGCGCCAAGGAGGTGAATCCTGCTTCGAATGCTGAGGGGGCAAGGTAGACGCCGCGCTGAAGCATCGCCCGATGCAGCTTGCCGAAGCGCTCGGCATCGGTGGCTTTCGCTTCTTCGAAATTGCGAACCGGACCCTCACAGAGAAAGAATCCGAACATTGCGCTGACGCTGGCCCCAGTAATCGGTATGCCTGCGGTTGATGCCGCTTCCTTGATTCCAGCGATGAGTTTTTCGGTGGTCGCGGTGAGCTTTTCGTAGCTGCCTGGCTGACGGAGCAGTTCCAGCGTCTTGATGCCAGCGGTCATGGCCAGAGGGTTGCCGCTCAGGGTGCCCGCCTGGTACATCGGGCCAGCGGGAGCCACCATCTCCATAATGTCGCGCCGTCCGCCGTAGGCACCCACGGGCAGGCCGCCACCGATCACCTTGCCCATGGTGGTGAGGTCCGGTGTGACTCCGAAATGGGCCTGGGCTCCCCCGTAGCTGATCCGGAAACCGGTCATTACTTCGTCGAAAACCAGCAGGGCTCCATGCTCCTTCGTGAGCTCCCTTAGACCTTCGAGAAAGCCTGGCTCCGGTTGGATGAAACCGGCGTTGCCCACAATGGGCTCAAGGATCACGCCTGAAATGGCGTCTGGATTTTCAGCGAAGAGTTGCTTGACCGCTTCCAGGTCGTTGTAAGGAGCGGTGAGCGTGTTGGCTGTGGTGCTTCTGGGAACGCCAGGAGAGTCGGGGAGTCCGAGGGTGGCCACTCCAGAACCAGCCTTCACGAGGAACATGTCCGCATGCCCGTGGTAGCAGCCCTCAAACTTGATCACCTTGTCGCGACCGGTGAAGGCGCGCATCAGACGCAGCACCGCCATGCAGGCCTCTGTGCCGCTGTTCACAAAGCGCACCATCTCCACGCTGGGAACGGCGTCGATCACCATCTCCGCGAGGGTGTTTTCGAGTGCACAGGGAGCGCCGAAGCTCGTGCCTTTTTCGATCGCTTCCTGAAGAGCGCTAATCACCTCAGGGTGGGCATGGCCGCAGATGGCGGGTCCCCAACTGCCGATGTAGTCGATGTATTTATTTCCATCCACATCCCAGGCATACGGACCCTTGACCCGATCAAAAACGATCGGTTGCCCTCCCACGGAACGGAATGCCCTCACCGGAGAGCTCACGCCACCGGGCATCAGGGCCTGTGCGGCACTGAACAACTCCTGGGAGCGGGTGGTGTTGAGGGTGGGTGCAGTCACGGGGGCGGAAGCCAATGGGCCGATGCAAACCGTGCCACATCCTGACCCAAGAACGGCCCGAATCGCCTGAACTGTGTCGGAAGGCAGGGTTTGACAGTGTCGCTGACTAGGTTATGGGCGTCTTGCAGACCGGGAGTGGTTCACGACTGGGCAGCACTTGAGCGAGATCTGAAGCGGTTTCTAGATCCCAAAGCTGTGGTCTCGCGCCGGGAAGAACTTCTCGTTTACGACTGCGACGGGCTCACCATGGATCGCCATGCGCCGCCACTTGCTGTGCTTCCCAGAAGCACCGATGAGGTTGCAGCCATCGTGTCTGCCTGTCATCAGCATTCCATCCCCTTCGTTGCCAGGGGCAGCGGGACCGGACTCTCTGGAGGCGCCCTGGTGGAAGAGGAGGCGCTTTTGATTGTGACCAGCCGGATGCGCAGAATTCTCGAGGTGGATCTCAACAACCAGACGATCACCGTGGAACCCGGCGTGATCAACAGCTGGGTGACCCGTGCGGTGGCTGGTGATGGCTTTTATTACGCGCCCGATCCCTCCAGCCAAGTGGTCTGCAGCATCGGCGGGAATGTTGCTGAGAACTCCGGCGGCGTGCACTGTCTCAAATACGGAGTCACGAGCAATCACGTGTTGGCGATGCAGGTGGTGTTGCCTGATGGCCAGGTCACCCAACTGGGGGGAGAGCTCTCGGAGACCTGCGCCATCGATCTGCGCGGCGCATTCATCGGCAGCGAAGGCACGCTTGGCATCGCCACGGAGATCACGTTGCGTTTGTTGCCCGCCCCCCAGGAGGTTGCCGTCCTGCTGGCTGACTTCCCCTCCATGGCGGCGGCGGGTGAGGCCGTACGACGGATCACATCAGCGGGAGTGCTGCCTGCCGGTCTGGAGATCATGGATCACACCTGTATTGCAGCGGTCAATGCCGCCTTCGGCGAGGAGGAATATCCCCCAGACGCTGGTGCTGTACTTCTCATTGAGCTGGATGGCCAGGCCCTTGAAGTGAAGGAGGCTGTAACGCTGGCTATCAGCCTCTGCCGCGAGGCAGGAGCAGGGAGGGTGCGAGAGGCTTGGGATGAGACTGAGCGCGCCAGGCTGTGGAAGGGCCGTAAAAGTGCGATCTCGGCTCTGGGGCGTCAGTGCCCCAGCTACTACCTGCAGGATGGCGTCGTTCCTCGAACGGCCCTTCCGTCCGTTCTGGCTGCTATCGACCGCCTCAGTGCTGAGCATGGTCTGGTGGTGGCCAATGTGTTTCACGCCGGTGATGGCAACCTTCACCCCCTCATTCTTTACCGGGCCTCGGATCCGGGTGTGAACGAGAAGGTGAAGACCCTTGGTGCCGCCATCATGGAGCTCTGCCTTGCGGCAGGAGGAAGCATCAGTGGAGAACACGGCGTGGGCAGCGACAAGCGTTGTTTCCTTGATCGCATGTTCAGCGAGGACGATCTCGCAACGATGAAGCGACTGCGCTTGGCCTTTGATCCTGTTGGTTTGGCCAATCCCGGCAAGATCTTTCCCACCCCGAAAAGCTGTGGTGAATCGCAGCGGCGCTTCGTCGCTTTGGAGCGCTCCGGTCGGCACTTGCCCGACGAGGCCCTGGTTTATTAATCAAGCTCAGTGTCTTCGCCTTCATCGCTGAAGTCCCAGGCCAGATCCACCACCACCGGAGCATGGTCGCTCGGTTGCTCCCGGCCCCGCTCTTCTTTGTCGATGCTGCAGCTTCGGGCCAGTTCCTGCAGATCACTGCTCAGATAGATGTGGTCGATCCGCCAACCGCTGTCGCGGTTCCAGGCTCCGCTGCGGTAATCCCACCAGCTCCAGTGTCCGCTGCCCGATTCAAACAGGCGAAAGGCGTCGCCCAGATTGGAGCCGAGTATCTGCCGGAGAGCCTCCCGCTCCGCCTCGGAGGCCATGATGCCTCCGGTGAGTCGATCGGGGTCGTGGAGATCCCTCGCTTCCGGCCCGATATTGAAGTCACCCACCACACAGAGGGGTTCATCCCTGGTTTCGGCAGCGCGTAGATAGCGCTCCAGGCAGCCCATCCAGTTGAGCTTGTAGCTGTACTTCTCTGAACGCAGGCTCGAACCGTTGGGCACGTAGAGATTCACCACCCGAATGCCATCCGCCAGAGCGCTGATCACGCGCTTTTGTGCACCGAGCTCTTCGGCGTCCGCGTCGCCGGGCAATTCGCCGGTGAAGCCAAGGCGTACATCCTCGAGGGGCTGGCGACTGATCAGAGCAACGCCGTTGTAGGCCTTCTGCCCGTGGATGCTGACGTGGTACCCCCTTTCCTGGAATGGTTCCAACGGAAACAGAGGATCGTCAACTTTGGTTTCCTGAAGGGCGAGCACATCGACGCTGTTCCGATCCAGCCAGCTCAGAACATGCCCTAGACGGGTCCGCACGGAGTTGACGTTCCAGCTGGCGATCTGCACAGAACCTGTTCTTCATGGCGAATGACCCTTAGCATCGCAGTCTTGATGCGGAGTCGACCCATGCCCTCTCTGTTCAAATCCGGAGCGCTGTTGGTGGCATGGTCCGCTCTGCTGCTGGCTCCAATGCCAGCAGCAGCCCAGACGTCTCTCTCCGAGACAGGCCCGAGTTTTGAGACGAATAGCGACCGGGGAATCCTGGATACAACATCGGGCAACAACAGCGAAGGATCGGTGATCGATGCCACCAATCCAATGCAGTTGATGCAGCGCCTTCGTCAGGCCACGTCTCTCAACGATGCCACCGACCCTGTGGATGCGATCGATGCGGCACTCAAGGCTCTTGAACAGCCTGCACCTTCTGCTGGGACGGCTGGGACCCTTCCTTGATCGCTTGACGACGGTCGGTCGACTTGTTGCGCGCTGCTTCCAATGCCCAATTCAGCTTGGTGGATGCCAACTTGCGCTGATCGAGACCGCCTCTGCCTTTCAGGCTTTCAGCCTTGCGCAAGAGGGTCAACGCCTGGTCGCCCTCACCCTGATCGCGCTTTAACAGTGCCAATGCCAGCAATGGTTCGGCGCGGTCTGGGTTTTCTTTGACCAGCAGCTCATAGGTGGATCGTGCAGCTGTCAGCTCTCCTGCCTGACGCTGCAGATCTGCTAGCACTAGGCCCAATTTCAGCCGCTGCTTCGGCGTGGATTGCTGGAAGATCTTGTTCACCTGGTCCAGCGCCGGTTGCAGCTGTCCCCCCTTCAGGGCCAAAAAGCTGCTGAGTGCGATCACATCCGGGTGGTTGGGATGAAGCGCCCGCAGGCGTTTCAATGTGAGCGCTGCAGCCTCTTGATTGCCTCGGCTGAGCTGAGTTTTTGCCAGCAGAACCGACCATCGCCAATCGCGCGGATGCGCCGCAACCTGTTCGTTGATCAGCTCCAAGCTTGCGCTGGCTGGTGCAGTCCTGTTCTGATTCTTGCGATGGCTTTGGTTCGGCTGTAATCCGTTGTTGGCCACAACCCATCCGCTCAGCAGACTGAAGCCGATCCCCAGCAGCAGCAGAAGGACGTTCCGGATGCGTGTGTTGCGGAGCCCTGCCACGGGAATGCGTGATCAGGTCACAGTCTGAGGGGAATCCCCGGCGCTGGCTAGAGTCCTTTTGGGCTAGTGAATGCCCTTAATACCGATGCGCGACCATCCCATTCCCGCGGTGACTGAGCCGCTTCAGTACAGGGCCATCGGTGTGGTGCGCGGAGAATTCCGTGCTGACTCCGACGACAAGTCCACGCGCGGACAGCTCATCGATGCCGATGGCCAGGCCCTGGAGTGTGTGGTGCTCGGACGGATGCTCACGTTGATGCGTCGACATCTGGATATGAGTCAGCCCCATCTGTGGGTTGTGTACCCCCGCTGCCGAGAACAGGACCATCTGCATCTTCAAATCGCCGGGATTTGGGAACCCAGTACGTTGTCGCGCTCGGATGACACCGAGGCCAGCGCTCCCGCCGAGGACACATTGCCTGAAGGTGATGACTACTTTTCCATTCGTGGGGAGCTCGTTTACACCAAGGCCGAGACAGCTGATGTGGTGGTGAAGGTGCGTCAGCAACCCCGAGCCGATGGCTTTCGGCCTCTTCCCTTCAAGCTTCAGCTCAAGGGCGAGCTGGCTTTGGAGCATCTGCGCCATTTCGTCAGCCTTGATGTGCGCCGAAAGGGCCAGTTGCTTCAGATCGAATCTTCGGAAGTGATTGCTCCGATGCCCACACGCGGCGGTAAGGGTGGCCGAGGTGGTTCAGCCCGCCGCGGTGCCCCCAGCACGCGACCGGTCAGCAGCTGATGGAATCGTCGCCTGTGTCGACCACCACGGCGGGTCTTGCCGTTGCTGGCTGCACCGCTTTGGCTGTGTTCGGGCCGCTCGTTGGCTTGTCTCCGGCGTGGATCGCTCTTCTGATCGGTGGTGGGCTGCTTGGACTCACGGTGGATGCTTCCCAGCTTGAAGGGATGGGCGGGCACCTGGTGGCCGAAGCGCTTCCGGGGGGGAAAGCCCGGTTGCGCCGGGTGGCACGTCATGAAGCCGGTCATTGGCTCGTGGCCCGCGAGGAGCAGATGGGTGTGAAACGGGTGCTGGTTGGAACGCGGGCTTGCCTGGAGGCCGGTTTGCGTTGCAACGGGGCGACCGAGTTCGCGCTTCCAGACCATGCCCGCTTGCCTCTCGAAGAGCTGCGCCGCTGGAGTCGGATACTGCAGGCGGGCATGGTGGCTGAGGTGTTGCTCGAGGGGGCAGCGCGGGGAGGCGAGGACGACCGGGCTTTGCTCGGACGGATCTGGGGCCTTTCCGGGCAAGACGTGGAGACTGCTCAGCGGGAGCAACGCCGGGCGCGGCGAGAGGTGGAGCAATTTCTGCGCCGTCATCGCGATGATCTTGAAGCTGTGGCAGAACGGCTGCTGGAGGGCCTGGAACCGGAGCCAGCATGACCTCCTTGTTTGTGGACTGTCCCACCGGTCTCGCCGGAGACATGCTGCTGGCGGCCTTTCTGGATCTCGGCATTCCTGAGGAGGTGATCCACGAGCCCTTGCGGCAGCTTGGATTCGCGGATTCCTACCGCCTCAGGGTTGGGGAGGCGTCCAGCTGCGGCCTCCGTGGTTTGCGCCTTGTTGTTGAGAGTACGGAAGTGGAACCGCCGCATCGGCACTGGCGTGAGCTGCGGGAGCGCATCAACGGCTCCCCCCTAGCTGCACCGTTGCGCCAGCGGGTTCTTGCGGTGTTTGAAGCCCTTGCTCAGGCCGAAGCAGTGGTGCATGGAACCGACCCCGAGGTGGTCCATTTCCATGAAGTGGGGGCGATCGACAGCCTTGTCGATGTGGTGGGTGTGTGTGCTGCCCTTGAGCATCTGCAGGTCAGTTCCTTGCTTTGCCAGCCCCCACCAGCCGGTCGGGGCACGGTGACCACGGCCCATGGCGTGTTGCCTGTTCCTGCTCCTGCGGTGCTGGAGTTGGCTCGTCGCCACGGGCTGACCCTGCGCTGCGGCATGGAGTGGCCTGAAGCTGAACTCACCACACCCACAGGATTGGCACTCATGGCCGTGCAAGCGGATGCATTTGGTTGGCCAACGGCGCTTGCGCCGGTCGCGACAGGGATTGGACTGGGGCATCGCCAACTGGATCGTCCCAATCTGTTGCGTCTGATCCAGCTGCAGGCTGCTCCGCGTTCTGCGTCTGATCAACCCCAGTGGCAGGACCTGGTGGTGCAGGAGGCCTGGATTGACGATGCCTCAGCGGAAGCCATCGCTTGGTTGGTTGAGCAGCTCCGCAGCGGTGGGGCGCTGGATGTGGCCTGTGCTCCCATTCAGATGAAGAAAGGTCGGGCTGGTACGGCCGTGACCGCTTTGGTGCGAGCGGATTGTGCCGAGGTGCTGCGCAAGATCTGGTGGAGGGAGAGTCCGACTTTGGGGCTAAGGGAACGGCACCAGGGGCGCTGGGTGCTTCCCCGGCGCAGGGGAACGCTCTCCACGTCCTGGGGGGACCTGGCGGCCAAGCAGACCCGGCGTCCGGATGGATGTCTCGAGGTCAAGCCGGAACGCGATGCTCTGCAGCAGCTGGCCGACCACAAGGGTTTGCCCCCTGCGCGGCTGCTCAGTCAGCTGCAGCTGGACGGTGAGGGGTTCGAGCCCTGTGAGGACTGGCGATGCTGAAGCTGCGACGCTTGCCATGGTCTGTCTCCCTGCCCGGTGGCCTGAAGCTGTGGGTGACGCTGCTGACCCTCTCGTTTGTCGCGTGGGCGCTGAAGGGGCACCTGGCAGGTTTGCGCAGCCTCACGATTTCGGCCCTTGGCTGGTGGTGGCTGATGCTGGCCCTCGGGCTCAGTTGGCTCAGCCTCGTGGTGAATGCTGTCAGTTGGAGAGTTCTTGTGCTCTGGCTGGGACATGGCACTGGCCCGACCCCCTTGTTGCCGCTCTATCTCAGCAGCAATCTTTTCAAGTACCTCCCCGGTGGGATCTGGCATTTCGTGAAGCGCGTGAGGGCACTTGCCCCCTCCATCGGGACGGGGCCGGCTCTGGTTTCCGTGTTGCTTGAGCCCATGGTGATGGCTGTCGCCGCCCTGCTCTGGGTTCCCTTTGGAGGGTTCCAGGGGGGGCTCGCGCTCCTGGCTCCCCTGCCGGCCTTGCTTCTCTTACCTCGCTGGCGGGAGCCGCTGTTGCGTCGCCTTGAGCGTCAGCGGCTGCGCCAGCTCAATCGGGTGCAGGACGATTCGTCAGGTGTTTTGGCTGAACCCGAGCAGTACGGAAGCGGCCGTGATGGCTACCCGTGGCCCCCCTTGCTGGCTGAGCTGCTGTTTGTGGCCTGCCGTTTTTCAGGATTCTGGGCCTGCTTGCAGGTTTTCGGCCTCAATCAGGTGCTGCCGATCACCGCTTGGCTGGCGGCCTTCGCCCTGGCCTGGACGGCTGGATTGGTGGTGCCGGCCGCCCCGGGAGGCTTGGGTGTCTTCGAGGCGGTGCTTCTGCTGAGGCTGGGTCAGTCAGTCCCTGAGGCGCCGCTTTTGGCTGTGGCCTTGAGTTACCGCCTGGTGGTCACCCTGGCGGATGTTTTGGCTGCCGGGGGCGTGTGGGCGGATAGGGCTCTGTCGGCGCGTTGGCTGGTGGCCAAGTCTTAATCGGTTCCTAGTGCGGACTTGTTGCGCCCTTCGCAAGGTGGGGACGTTTGGGGTTGGGTATGTCGAAACGCTCCGTTCAAGCGCATATCGAGGACATTCCCCGCTGGGAGGATGGGGCGCCTCTGGCCAGCCCGCCACTTTCCAGCATGCAATGGCTGGTTTGGTCTCTGGCCACGGCAGGGAAGTTTTTCGAGGGCATGATCGTGTTCATGCAGGGGGTGGGCTTGCCTTTGATCTCCAGAGACTTTGATCTCAGTGATCTCGACAAGGGCTTCGTGACGGCCGCCACCTTGGCCGGCATCCTGTTTGGCGCACTGCTGCTCGGCGGACTGGCGGATCGCCTCGGTCGCAAGCCCGTCTTCATCGGGGAGATGGTGCTGCTGCTTGTGGCGTTGATCGCTGCTGCGACGGCACCGTCCAAGGAGATCCTCATTGGCAGCCTGTTTGTGATCGGTCTGGCGTTGGGCGCCGACTACCCAACGGCGCACCTCGTGATTTCAGAGAGCATCCCCTCCGCCATCCGCGGGCGACTGGTGCTGGGTGCGTTCAGCTTTCAGGCGATCGGCGCGGTATTGGGCACAGCGATCGCGGCGATCATCCTCAGTGCGATGCCCAGCGTGAACGACTGGAGACTCTTTTTTCTGGTGCCGGTCGTTCCTGTGGCGGCGGTGGTGTGGGGGAGGTTTTTCCTGCCGGAAAGCAGTCACTGGTTGGTGAGTCGCGGGTTGCCAGAGAAAGCGGAAAAACAGTTGCGCAAGTTGCTGAACCGTCAGAACCTCTCCCTCGCCAGCGTGGATCGTCTTGAGGAGGTCGCCCCAGAGCAGCGCAGTCGCGATTGGATGAAGTTGTTCCGCGGTAAGTACGTTCGCGCCACCATCCTCACGTCCGTTCCCTGGTTCCTCCAGGATCTCTCCACCTATGGGATCGGCATCTTCACGCCCGTGATCATCGCCATGGCCTTCGGGGAGATGAACCAGGCAACCACCGTGGGTGACCTGATCCAGAACGACATGATCGGGGCCAAGGGCACGGCCTTGATCGATGTGGGCTTCCTCGTGGGGATTGCGGCCGCCATCGTCCTCGCCGACCGTTGGGGGCGTATTCCGCTTCAGATCACTGGCTTTATCGGTTGTGCGGTTGGCTTGATCCTCGCGTCTCTCGGTGGTGCGGGTGGCCACACCAACCTCACCCTCACTGTGGCTGGATTCCTGCTGTTCCAGTTCATGACCAATCTCGGCCCGAATGCCACCACCTATCTGATGGCCGGGGAGGTGTTTCCCACCAAGATCCGTGGGCTCGGCGCCGGTTTTGCTGCGGCATCCGGCAAGGTGGGAGCGGTGCTAACGGCGTTTTTCTTTCCCACACTGATTCAGGCCTGGGGAACAGAGAAGGTGTTGTCCGTTCTGGTGATCACGTCCCTGCTGGGCGCAGTGATCACCTGGCTGTACCGCATCGAACCCAAGGGCCTGGATATGGAGAGCCTCTGAGATGGAGACACCGCCCACGGCTGCTCAGGTGTTGCCTTGTCCACTGGCCGCTGGTTGGGAGCTGCTGCGCACGATTCCACTGCCGCGTACGGGCTCTGATGGACAGCCAATGGGGGGCTTCTCAGCAGCGGCTTATGACCAGAACGATGATCGGCTCTGGCTTCTCAGTGATGCTCCCCGAGGGCATCTGGTGCCGTTCAGCGGTTTGCGGGCCCAGGTGACAGGGAGAGGTGCTCTGCGAGCCGGCCCCCGCTTGCTGCTGAAGGACGGTGCCGGCGAGCTGCTGCCTGAAGGGTTTGATGGTGAAGGCCTGGTGCTCGCCGGAACTGGGGCCTGGATCGTCAGTGAAGGCCGCCGCACCCCAGAGCGGCGCGCGAGGCTGCAGCGTCATTCTTTGCGCAACGGTCGTCTTCTGGAGGAGCGTTCGCTTCCCGCAGCCTGGCAGGAGCGGCCTGGGCAGGGATTGAGGGCCAACAAAGGGCCTGAATCGCTCATGCGCACACCGGCCGGTGATCTGGTTCTGGCTGCCGAAGCTCCTCTGGTTCAGGACAGCCCTCTGGCGGACCAAGACCTTGTGCCACTGGCGGTTCAGGCAACCGATGAGCCGCCGCGCACCCTGGGGCGGATCGCGCTTGGCCCCGCTGGGGCCGCGGCATCCCGCTCACTGGGCCTTACGGAGCTTCTGGCCTTGGATGCTCCACCGGCTTTGCTGGCTCTTCTGCGCAGTTACGCGCCGCCCCAGCGTTGGACTGCGGAGCTGCAAGTGCTGCCCCTGCCCGCGTCCCCTCGGGAGGAAGCGCCGCCCTTGGTCCCGTCCCAAGGCTGGGATTTGCTGGAGGCCGGGTTGCCTGCCGATAACTGGGAAGGGATGGCCTGGGGGCCCCAACTTGATGACGGCCGGGTTGTGCTTGTGCTGGTGAGTGACGACAATTTCAATCCGCTTCAGCGAAGCTGGGTGTCGCTGCTTGCGCCGCGTCGCGGTTCAGGCTGCCCGTCCGGTCGCTTTCAGTTTTGATCATGACCCTGCCTCGCCGTTCCGTTCTTGCGTTGCTGGGTCTTGGAGCTGCCGGTCTGGTGGGATCCCGGCCCCGGGGCCAAACCGCTGCGGCCGCTGATTCGGCACTGCCGGTTTCGTCTGCATGGCCTTTCAAACCGGTGCCGACTCCCCTGCCGGTGGACAGTGATGGGCTGACGGCTGCACAGCAGCAGCAGGTGTACCGGCGCATTGCGGTGGAGGACCGCTTGGTGGTTCCCGAGGGGTATCGCGCCGATTTGATCGCTGCCTGGGGAGATCCGATGCCCCAGGGGCGCTTCGGCTTCAACAACGACTACCTCGGCTTTGTGTCCCGCGGACCGGACGAGGCCTTGCTCACGGTGAATTTCGAATACATCAGTGCCTTGCCCTGGACCGAGGGCTTCCGCGAGGTGGTCGGCCGCCCGCTTCCCTGGCAGCAATTGGTCGCAGCTCTCGCCCCTCGCGATGGGGTGATCGATTGCACCGCCTTGCAGGGCAATGAGCGGTTGCTGGCTCTGATTCGCTCCGTCAGCGATGAAGCCATGGCGGACCTCGGGCTGGGGGTGATCGCCATCAGCCGCAATGGCGAGGGCCAGTGGGTCCGCCGCAGCGATCCAGTGGAGCGCCGGGTGGACGGTCTGGCTGGCTGGACTGAACCCTCCCAGCGCCTGCAAAGCACCGGGCCAGCGGCCGCGGTGTTCCGCCGCGCAGAGCGGATGGGCTACGACGACGGTCTCGGTGATCAGGTGATCGGCACCTTCGCGAACTGTGCCGGTGGCACCACGCCCTGGGGCACGGTGCTCAGTGCGGAGGAGAACTTCCAGTCCCAGGTGCCGGAGCCGGTGTACGCCGATGGCAGCGCGGTGTCTCCCTCTGAACGCCCCTTCGTCTGCCGGCAGACCCGCCTGGGGGGACTGGGCAATGTGTATGGCTTAGCTGGCAACAAGTACGGCTGGATGGTGGAGATCGATCCTGCAGCCCCCGACACGCCCGTGCGCAAACACACGGCGCTGGGGCGTTTCCGCCATGAGGCTGTAGCGCTTCGCGCTGAAGCCGGTGCTCCGCTGCGGGTTTACTCCGGTTGTGATCGCCGGGGCGGCCACCTCTACCGTTTTGTTAGTGCCGATCCGGTCACAAGCCCTGGAGATCGAGGCAATTCGCGGCTGCTTGAGAACGGTGAGTTGCAGGTGGCCCACTTCCATGCGGATGGCACTGGTGAATGGCTTCCTCTGCGTGCGGATGCACCCGTGCGGCCCTTCCTGCCCAGCCGCTTCACCCAGGCTGGCCTGAGTTGCCCGGTGGAGCTTCCCCATTCCGATCGCCGGCGCGCCGGTGCGGAGTTCTTTCGCGAGGACGCCGCGGTGCAGGCTTACGCGAAGCGTTTTCCAACCCTTGGCAGTCTTTATGCGGGGGAGGGAGAACTCCTGCAGGGAGCGATCCTGGTGGATGCCCACCTGGCGGCCCGAGCGGCAGGGGGAACACCCACGGCCCGCCCTGAAGACACGGAGATCGATCCGTTAACGGGAGACCTTCTGGTGGCCTTCACCTCCGGCTACCCCAGCACCACCGGTGGGCCGGACCCCGCCATCTTCCGCGGGCCCAATGGGGAAGCGATCTGGGGCCATGGCTGGGTGATGCGTCTGTCGGATGATTCGGCCCGCAGCGGCGAGGCCAGCGGTGGTGCATTCCGTTGGCGCATGGCGGCCACCGGCGGGGAACCCTGGGCTGGCGGTCTGGGGTTCACCAATCCCGACAACCTGGCGCTTGATGGCCAAGGCAACCTCTGGATCGTGACCGACCGCTCGGCCAAATCTTCAGCGAGCGATCAGTTCGGCAACAACAGCTGCTGGTTTGTGCCCCGAACCGGCGATACCGAGGCCGAACGGGCCGCCTGCTTCGCGACCGGGCCGATGGAGTGTGAGCTCTGCGGCCTGAGTCTGGATGACCAGGAACGGGCCCTGTTTCTGGCCATTCAGCACCCTGGTGAAGTCCACGGTGCCCGTGGGCCCAGGGACCAGGAAATGCAAGTGCACACGTTGCGTGACCGCGATGGAGGGGTGATCGAACAGTTGCGCACGGTGGCGATGGGCTCGAACTGGCCGGCCCAGGCACCTGGACGTCCCCCCCGCCCTGGTGTGGTGGCGGTGCAGCGACGCAACGGTCAGCCGCTGCTGGAGGGCTGATCTGTTTCCCGACTGAGCTTGGGAATCAACGCCGTTGCCGCCAGCAATCCCAGGGTGAGGATCATCAGGGCCGGCCAGAGGGCGGCGGCGAGGCGTTCATCACTGGCGTACTGAAACACCCGGATGGAGAGGGTGTCGAAGTCGAACGGACGCACCGCCAGGGTGAGGGGGAGTTCCTTCACGGTGTCGACGAAAACCAGGAGGCTTCCCACCAGCAGCGGCCCGCGCAGCAGGGGTAAGTGCACGCGGCGGAGCACGGCCGGCCAGCGCAGACCCAGGCCCGTGGCCGCTTCATCCAAATTGGGCGAGAGCCTCTCCAGGGCCGCGTCCAGCCCCCCTTTGCCCACGGCGAGGAAGCGATCGCTGTATCCCCAGAGCAGCAGCAGGATCGGCGAGAGTTGCCAGGGGCCGCCCAGCAACAGCAACGCCAGGGCCAGAACGGCTCCTGGAATGGCGTAGCCCATTCCGGCGAGGAAAGTCACGCTTCCCAGCCATCGGGAGCGACTCCAACGCTTGGCGATCGCGAGCAGTAAGGCCGCCAGGCCCGTGAGCACCGCGGCAGCGAGGCCAAGGGAAAGGCTGCGCGCCGTCAGAAGCAGCAGTTCCGGTTGCCAACCAGCGGCCAATTGCCCCAGGTTGTGGCACGCCCAGACCAGGGGAATCCCCAGGCTCAGCAGCGGTGGGATGCCCCCGAGCACCTGAGCCAGCACAGCCCGTAGCCCCTCCAGTGGCCAGGCGGGGGATTCACCGCCGGCGACGCCCTCGGCCCAACGGCGGCTGCGCCGGCGCAAGCGCCGTTCTCCGAACACCAGCAGCATCACGATGCAGAGGGTGATCAGTGCCAGCCCGACGGCACCCGCGGGATTGCCATCCATCTGCCAGGCCTGAAGGATGCCGGCCGAGAGGCTGGGAATCCCCAGCAGCTGAACGGCTCCGTAGTCGTTCACCACTTCCATCCCCATCAGGGCAATCCCGGCGCCGATGGCCGGCAGGGCCAGGGGCAGTGCAATACGGCGGAAGCTGTTCCAGGGCCCGACACCGAGGCATCGACAGGCTTCGAGTTGCCGACGCCCGCAAATGGTGAAGCTTTCAGTGCTCAGCAAGAACACGTAGGGGTAGGTGCTGAGGGCCATTACGGCCACACCCCAGCTCAAGCCATGGATGCGTAGGCCATGCAGGCTTCCTAGATCCACCAGCGTGGCGGCCAGCAAATAGGAGGGGCTGGCCAGGGGCAGCAACTGGGCGATCCGCAGCCAGTGCCGACCAGGGAAGCGGCAGTTCGCCAGAAGCCAACCATTCACGGTTCCGAGCAGACCTCCGGCTAAGCCGGTTCCCACCAGAAGCACAAGGGTGCCGCGCAACTGGCTGACGCCGTCGGAGCCGAGGCTGGCGTTGCCGTTTCTGAGCCCCTGCAGGCCTTCCCCCACCAGTCCGAGCACCGGTAGCAACGCCATCACTGCAATCAGCAGGGCACCGGCCACCAGCAAGCGCCGGCCCGGCACCCATCGGCTGCCCTGTGGGCTTGTGCCCTGGGGCAGGGGGCAGGGAATGGAGGGACTGACGCTCTTCACCCGTTGATCATTGCCAACCGTTGGCACTCATCAGTTCCAGAGCCTTGCTGTTCAGTTCACCAAGGCGTGCGGCAGACACATCAGCCTGGCGGAAGGGGCCCCAGGCCTTGAGCACGGGATCGTCCCCCATGCCCTTGATGGGGTACTCGTGGTTGGCCGCGGCATAGCCCCCCTGGTTTTCGCTGGCGACCAGGAAGGCCAGGAAGCGGGTGGCTGCTTCGGGATTGCGACTTGAACGGGTCACGCCGCCGCCGGTGATGTTCACATGAACCGGTTCGGGCCAAACCACGGTCACCGCTTCACTGAGCTTGCGGTCCGCTTCGCCTTTGTCGCCAGCCTGCAGACGTCCGAGGTAGTAGCTGTTGGCGAGCGCCACACCGCAATTGTTCTGTGCCACGGCCCGAATCATTGGGGTGTCACTGCTGAAGACCGGCTGGGAGAGATTGGCGACCATGCCGCGGATCCACTTGGCTGTTGCCTCTTCTCCTTCCCGGTCGAGCATGAAAGCCACCAGCGACTGGTTGTACACGCTGCGGCGGTTGCGCAGGCAGAGGCGACCTTTCAAGGCCGGAGCAGCCAGCTTCTGGTACTGATCCACCTCTTCGGCTTGCACCGAGGCGGTGTTGATCATGGGGGTGCGCAGCCTGCGGGTGAGTCCGAACCAGCGTTGCTTGGGATCGCGCAGCGCTTCAGGGACCGCCGCATCCAGTTGGTTGGAACGCACAGGTTGGAAGAGATCGAGATCGGCCGCCTGATCCAGGCGTGCGGCATCAGCAAGAATCAGCACGTCGGCGGGTGAGGTGTCGCCTTCGGTGCGCAGTCGCTGAATCAAGGCGTCATCTTTGGCCTCCAGCAGCTTCACCTTGATGCCTGTTTCGGCGGTGAAGCGGTCGTAGAGCTGTTGGTCAGTGTTGTAGTGACGGCCGGAATACACGCCGATCTCAGACTGCTGGCCTTGCTGGCTGCAGGCGGCCAGGAGGGTTGTTGCTGCCAGGAGCAGGGGCAGGCCAGCGGCTCGGCCGCGGTTCAAGCCCCGGGGAAGCTTGCGCATGGAGAAGCGACTAATGAATTTGAGAATCGTACTCAATAAGGGTGCGGTTGTTGCCTGTTGGCTTCCGGGCCCGTGCCTAGCCATAAAAAAACCCCGACCATGGTCGGGGTTGCTCAAGCTTTTGATTGGCGATCAGCGGTCACTGCGCCGAACAGGGATGGGCACAAGGGTGGGCTCCATCAGGCCGCCGCCGCCGTTGTCATCGTCGGAATCAAGGAGAAGCCAGAAGGCAAGCCCTAAAGCAATCAGCAAGCCGCCAGCTGCAAGAAGTTCCACCATTCCTTCTCCACGTTGGTTGTCAGCCTAATCACATTGTTTGAAAGTGGTGCATTTAGCCGAAGCCCTGACCAGCGTCCTTGGCGACGCAGGCCTGGAGTTGTTTGCGCAGGGTGTCGTGGTCGAGATCGCGACCGATGAGCACCAGTTGATTCTTTCGCTCCCCAGTCCAGTCGCTGTCGTCGATGGAAAAGCGCTTGCCAGCCAGGTGGAAGACATGCCGCCGCTCACTTTCGTTGAACCAGAGAATGCCCTTGGCCCGAAACACGCTTTCCGGAAGCTGGTTGTCGAGAAAATTCTGGAACTTGCGCAAACCAAAGGGGCCGTCACTGCGGAAGGACAGGGAAGTGAAGCCTTCGATCGCGAGGTGATCTGCCGATTGATGGGCGTGGCTGGGGTCATGCTCGTGGTCATGGCTGTGCCCGTGGTCATGGTCATGGGCGTGATCGTGGCTGTGCCCGTGGTCATGAACCTCAGCAGCGCTCACAACGCGATCCGATTCGAACAGGCCCACGCTCAGGAGCAGCGGTAGGGGAACCTCCCCCTTCTGTGAGCGCAGAATCCGCGCGTCGCTCTTCACCTCCCGGAGCGTGCTCTCAATGGCCTCAAGGCGCGCTTCGTCGACCAGGTCGGTTTTATTGAGGAGAAGGATGTCTCCATAAATCACCTGGGAGCGCCCCACTTCGCTGGCGAGAATCTCCTCGCCGAAATTTTCCGCGTCGATCAGGGTGATGATCGAATCCAGGCGCGTCTGATCCCGCAGTTCGCTGCCAAGGAATGTCATGGCAACGGGGAGGGGATCAGCCAGCCCGGTGGTTTCCACCACCAGATAATCCAGATCTTTGGATTGTTCGAGGATGCGATCAACGGTCTCCAGCAGCTCGCCGTTAATCGAGCAGCAGATGCAGCCGTTGCTGAGCTCCACGATGTCGTCGCCGGTGCTCACCACCAGATCGTTATCAATCCCGATCTCTCCGAATTCATTCACCAGAACGGCTGTCTTGAGGCCGTCCTGGTTGTTGAGAATGTGGTTGAGCAGCGTGGTTTTTCCAGCTCCGAGAAAGCCTGTGAGGATGGTTACTGGCACGGTGCTGGCCTGCTGAGCTGTGCCTGTCATTCAGGGGTCTCTGCGCGTCACACCATCGTGGCAGCTGTCAGCTGAGGGCGTCGATGGACCGGGCCAGCTGAACATCCAGATCACTCAGCCCGCCCAGGTCGTGGGTGGTGAGTTCGATCGACACCCGGTTGTAGACGTTGCTCCAGTTGGGGTGGTGCTGCATCGTCTCGGCCAGAAGGGCTACCCGCGTCATGAAGCTAAACGCTTCGCTGAAATCCTTGAATCGCCAGTCTCGCTTGAGGCGATCAGCCTCAAGCTGCCAGTGAGGCAGGGTGCTGTTGAGGTTGTCCCGTTCGTGCTGCGGCAGCAGGGAGGCCATGAACTCGATGTGATCCTGACGTCACCCCTAGCGTGGCTGCCGAGGAGTGCGTTGGGACGTCGGGTGAACAACATGATGCAGAGGCTGTTGATCGCACTGCTGATTCCGGCGGCTTTCGTGGCCGCGGCTCCCCGCGGGCAGGCCCAGAGGGTCGTGAAGCGCATCGCCAGCGAGTGCCCGATGGGTTACATCGATATGGGAAATGGCAAGTGCAGTGCCCTTGGGTTGATGACCTACACCCTCAGGCCAGCGATGGGGGAGGACTGTCCGGCAGGCTGGACGGATGTGGGTGGTGGCTACTGCCGCCGGGACTGATGGCTGAATGACGCGCGACGTTCCTTCCTCGGCCTGGACTTCGCTGGGTGATTACCTCCGGGAAACCCAGCTGCTTGGGTCGATTCAGAGCACGCTCTACTGGGATCAGAACACACGCATGCCTAGTGGCGGTGCGGCCTGGCGCGGAGAACAGCTCGCTCTTCTGGCCCGTCAATTGCATGCGCGGCAAAGCTGTGAGCGTTACGCGGCCTTGATCGGGGAGGCTCGGCAGGCCTGGCAGGCGTCGCCATCAGCTACTTCTGCAGCAGACCGAGCAGCCCAGGCCAGAAATCTGGATCTGTTGGAGCAGGAGCTGCGCAGGCAGCAGGCCCTCGACCCCGATCTGGTGTCGGCGATTGCTGTGGCCAAGTCGGAGGGCTACGAGTGCTGGCAGCAGGCCAAGGCTGCCTCAGCGTTCGGCCAATTTGCCCCTGCCTTGAAGCGCATGGTGGCTCTCCGCCAGGAGCAGGCGCGCCAGCTGGTGGAACCCCGCTCCTGCTGGGAAACCCTGGCCCAGCCGTTTGAGCCCGACCTCACCCTGGCCCGGCTGCAGGAGCTGTTCGCACCGTTGCGCCAGCGCCTGCCTGAGCTGCTCGGCCAGCTGCAGGGCGGGCCTCGGCCCACCTCGTTGAGCTGGGATCTGGAGGCCTCCACCCAGCAGGATCTCTGTGATCAGTTGCTCAAGTGTTGGGGACGGGACGAATCAATCACCTGCGTGGCGGCTTCGCCCCATCCGTTTTCGATCACTCTGGGGCCACGGGACTTCCGGATCACAACCCGGGTGGTTGCCGGTCAGCCCCTCTCCTGCTTTTTGGCCACCGCTCATGAGTGGGGGCATTCCCTCTATGAACAGGGCCTTCCCCCCTCCAGCCACCAGTGGTTTGCCTGGCCCCTTGGCCAGGCCACCTCAATGGCGGTGCATGAAAGCCAGTCGTTGTTCTGGGAAAACCGGGTGGCTCGCAGCCAGCCGTTTGCTGAGCACTGGTGGCCACGTTTCGCCGCTGCGGGAGCGCCGATCGCGAACGCCATGGATCTCTGGCGCGCCATGAATCCGATGGCACCCGGCTGCAACCGGGTGGAAGCGGATGAGCTCAGCTATGGCCTGCATATCCTGATCCGCACGGATCTGGAACTGGCCTTGCTTGAGCAGGGGCTGGAGGTGGAAGCGCTTCCGAGCGAGTGGAACCGCCGTTACGGCGAACTGCTGGGGGTGACACCAGCGGACGACGCTGAAGGCTGCCTGCAGGATGTGCACTGGAGCGAGGGCTTGTTCGGCTATTTCCCGTCGTATCTGCTGGGCCATCTGATCAGTGCCCAGATCAGTGAGGCGATGGAGACGGCGATCGGGGCACCGGAAGAGCATGTGCGCCGGGATGATCTCCAGCCTGTGCTCAGCTGGCTGCGGGAGGCGGTGCATCCAATCGGCCGGGCGCTCAACGCCGAGCAGCTGGTGGCCAGCGTCACAGGACGCCCTCTCTCGAGTGATCCGTTTCTGCGCTATTTGGAATCCAAGATCGAGCGTCTGGTGACGTCGCCTTGATCAGCGGAACGGCTCTCTAGGATTGGGTTATTGACAAGAACAGCCCGAGCCGGGATTCCGCCAACCGCATGACCGACGCCCCCGTCTCACGGATCCGCAATTTCTGCATCATTGCCCACATCGACCACGGCAAGTCGACCCTGGCCGATCGCTTGCTGCAGGACACGGGCACGGTGGCCAACCGGGACATGCAGGAGCAGTTTCTCGACAACATGGAGCTGGAGCGGGAGCGGGGGATCACGATCAAGCTTCAGGCGGCGCGGATGAATTACACGGCGGCCGATGGGGAGGAGTACGTGCTCAACCTGATCGACACCCCCGGCCACGTGGACTTCTCCTATGAGGTGAGCCGCAGCCTGCAGGCCTGTGAAGGCGCGCTGCTGGTGGTGGATGCAAGCCAGGGGGTGGAGGCTCAGACCCTGGCCAATGTGTATCTGGCGCTGGAGAACGACCTCGAGATCATTCCCGTGCTCAACAAGATCGATCTGCCGGGTGCCGACCCCGAGCGCATCAAGGAAGAGGTGGAGGCGATCATCGGGCTTGATTGCAGCAAGGCCATTCCCTGTTCGGCCAAAACAGGGTTGGGTGTGCCCGAGATTCTTCAGGCCGTGGTGGACCGGGTGCCGGCTCCCAAGGATGCGGTCGACGAGCCCACCAAAGCACTGATCTTTGATTCCTATTACGACCCCTACCGGGGGGTGATTGTGTATTTCCGGGTGATGAGCGGCCGGATCAGCTGCAAAGACAAGGTGTTGCTGATGGCCAGCAAGAAAACCTATGAGCTCGACGAAATCGGGATCATGGCGCCGGATCAAAAGAAGGTGGATGAGCTGCATGCCGGCGAGGTGGGGTACCTGGCGGCCTCGATCAAGGCCGTGGCCGATGCCCGCGTGGGCGACACGATCACCCTGCTCAATGCTCCGGCGGATGAGGCCTTACCCGGTTACACCGAGGCCAAGCCGATGGTGTTCTGTGGCCTGTTCCCCACCGAGGCCGACCAGTATCCGGATCTGCGCGAAGCGCTCAACAAGCTGCAGCTCTCCGATGCAGCTCTGCAGTTCGAACCGGAAACCAGCAGCGCGATGGGCTTTGGCTTCCGCTGCGGCTTCCTGGGCCTGCTGCATATGGAAATCGTGCAGGAGCGGCTGGAGCGGGAGTACGACCTCGATCTGATCGTCACCGCACCATCGGTGATCTACAAGGTGAACATGATCGATGGCACGGAAGTGATGGTGGACAACCCCGCCACCCTTCCCGATCCGCAGAAGCGTGAGTCGATTGAAGAGCCCTACGTGAAGATGGAGATCTATGCGCCGAATGAATACAACGGTGCGCTGATGGGCCTGTGCCAGGAACGACGCGGTGAGTATCTCGACATGAAATACATCACCACCGATCGGGTGACCTTGATCTATGAATTACCACTGGCGGAAGTGGTGACCGACTTCTTCGATCAGATGAAGACGCGCACCCAGGGCTATGCGTCGATGGAATACCACCTGATTGGTTACCGCAAAAATGAATTGGTGCGCCTGGATGTGCTGATCAATGGAGAGCGGGCTGATCCCCTCACCACGATCGTGCACAGGGATAAGGCCTACAACGTGGGCAAGGCCCTGGTGGAGAAACTGAAGGAACTGATTCCCCGCCAGCAGTTCAAGATTCCTTTGCAGGCCTCGATCGGCAGCCGCATCATTGCCTCCACCAGCATCAGCGCCATCCGCAAGGATGTGCTGGCGAAGTGCTATGGCGGTGATATCTCCCGGAAGAAGAAACTATTGAAGAAGCAGGCCAAGGGCAAAAAGCGGATGAAGGCCATGGGCAAGGTGGATGTGCCCCAGGAGGCCTTCATGGCGGTGCTGAAGTTGAACGATGGGGGTTGAGCTGCGAGCGGCTCAACCCCTTGCTTTTAGGACGATCAACTGATCTCCTCTTGTCCCTCTTGCAGGGAATCCTTGTCAATCTGGTTGTAGTAACCCTGGGTCAGCTCGGAGAGTTGTTCCAGCCAAGGAGACTCCAGGCCGAGTGAGGTTGCATTCACAATCAGGGCGCGGTCTTCACCGTCATGCTTGCGATTGTTGTTTTCCCCGGCGTAGTAATTCGCTGTGTCTTGGTGATCCCAGCTTGACCATTGACCACCCCTGCGATCACGGTTGGGTCGACCGTCTGACATTAAATAGAGCGTATCGGTTTCCGTGTCGTCAAAGGCTGATTGAATTGCATTCCAGGGATCGGTCCCTCCCCACCGGGTCACTTTGGCGTTGTCGAGAGTGTTGACAAACTGAATGGCAGAGTCGCGCTTGCCTTCATCCCCCAAACGCACTAGCCCACTTGTCGATTCACTCCACTCTTTGTGGTTTCCGTAACCACTGGAGCTGAAGGAGGTGAGCCCAACTTTTGTGTTGTTTGGCAGTTGCTCAAGAATCATGGTCATTTCGCTTATTAGGGCTTCCATGCGGGTCAGCGCGCAAATCCGGCGGGTGTCCCGGTAGCGCCCTTGATTCGGATCGTAGAAGGTGCGCCAGGAGCCGTAGCCGTCGCCCCACATCACGCAGGCACTCATTGAGCCTGATCCATCGATCACAAAGCGCACATTGCTGCTGGTGATGTTCTGGAAGAAGGCTCCGTTGAGTGGCCCTCCCTGGCCCTCACTGCCGAAGTTGTCGAGACGTTTATCGGCACGCGCGAAGGCGGTGAAATAGAGGGGTTGGGAGGTGACCTGCCTGTCCCCTACCCCCAGCTTGTTGATGAAGCTATGGGTGATGGTGTCTTCATCCTGCCCGTCTCCTGCTGCGGTCGGGCCGATGAATTTCACCAATTTGTAGTTGGTGTCGGTTTCAACCCGCAGTGCGGGTTGACGTTCCGTTCGGCTCGGTGTTTTTCCTGCCGTGAAGGTGAAATCCGTGGTGTTCAGAATCTCGGCCTTGGTCGGGCCATCCTCTTCACATACTGTTGCCAGACTTTCGCCTTCCTTGAGTTCGCTTTCCTTGCGGCAGGGGATGGCGCCGATATCCTCGATGACCGTATTCAGAAAGACATTTGTTGTTTCACTGTATTTACCTTCTGGATTGAGTGGTGCACCGCACCTCACGATCGAGTAACTGGTGCCTCCTTCTTTCTTGCTATCATCGTAAATCTTGGCTGCTCCTAAACTCATTCCATAGACAATTGGCTGATTTAATTCAATCATCTTTACGCCAAAAATTGGCTTAAATTGTCTGCTTCCAGCCAATGACTTGCATTCGTCAATGATCGAAGCATAACGACTATCACCCATGTCAATGTGAGACTTACTGCTGTCAAGTCCTTCTGCGCTATTGATAATGAGGTGCATGCTCCTTTCGACTTCTGCACGCAGCAGTCGAAGCCCATTGGTTGTATTTTGGCGCAGTCTTGTCTTCACTTCAGTGTCTTTGATCAGACTGCCTGTGGATTGCAGCGCTACCCCAGAGGCCAAAATCAATAATGTTCCCGCCCCCGCCGCAACCACCAGCTCGGTCATTCCAGCAAAACCATTCTGTTCCGTGGTGTGTGTTTTTTTAAGCAGCTTGATTCTTGGGCTCATGAACATAAAGCTGATCTTTTTATTATTGATTGCTTTGTCGCGGTTAAGCTTAGGCTTGCTTGTTGATTGGATGAGTGCTCGGTGAGAGTATTTATTTCTCACAGCTGGAGTCCAAAGGGTTCCAGCTTCCTCGAAAAAGGTATCCAGTGCTCGAAAGCACAACGCATCGGGTGCGCAGTCTTTCTTCCTGGGTGTTGGTAGATCGGATCAGGAAAATCAAGTCGTCCGGCATGGTGCTGGTGCCTGGAGGCGTGAGCTCATACTTGGCCAGATTCACGCTCATGACCACGACCTCTGATTCTGGTGTCCCTTCACGATCAAGTAGACGCAGCGAACGGTCGCGGATGATTTTGTCTTTTTCCGCTCCGCTGGAATCTCCAGCTAGCAACGTCCCAATCTCAGGCCCATAGGCGCAGCCGCTGGGTCGGCCTGCAGCTTCAATATCGCTGTTGCAGCATTCGATCCGCTCAGGATGGTCTTTCATCTCCACCACATCGGCGGGTGCGGCGAAATTGTTGAGCCCACTGATGTCGAAGTTCAATGTGCAACTGGTTTTCTGCTGGCCGAGCTTGGCGCGCAGGCCAAAAAATCCGGCTTCCAATTGTTGGGTGTAGCGGTCGACTTCTCCCTGTCGCATGTTGCGCAGATAGGACGGAATTGCTGCCGATAGGCCGATGGTGACGATCACCATCCCCACAAGGAGTTCAAGGAGTGAAAAACCTGCTGATTTGGTTTTCATCGTGTGCTGTAACACTTGGCTGCAAAGTTTGGGGTCATCTCAATAACTCGTTGTTCTGCTTTGACCTGTTGTTCGGGGCCTTCAAAGCTATAGACAATGCGCAGAATTCCAGGAATTGAATCAATGTCAAATGTGCGTGTGATGGCTGCGAGACGAGGCTCTGGTGCAACCGTTTGGAGGTGATTACTCAGTTTTTCTGGAGGGTTTGTGCAAGCACTTTTTAGGGCTTCTTCTCCTCCATTGTCGATAATCCGCTCAGCGGTGTAGTAGGAATCTTCTTTTTGCATGGCTTGAATATTGTCATTAATGGCGGCTTCAATCCTTGCCCGCTCCGAAAGGTTGGCACTACCACTTAAAGCTGCTACCGAAATTCGACTCACCGCTGCTAAGGCAGAGGCGAGAAGAATTCCTGCGATCAGCACCTCGACCATAGAAAAACCATCATCTGGATTTCTTGGTCGCTTGTGTCGATAGCGATGTCTATGCTTCACTCGATGGTGTTACTCAATCACAATTGAAGTGCTTTAAATAGCAATCTTGATCGATTTGTGTTGTCTGGAACTGAGTGGTGGATGAGCATTGAGTTACCAACGCCTGAACGTATCGAGGCCTGTGCCGCGGATCCCACGGGTCACCATCTGGCCATAACCCGGAAAGTTCTGGCTTTCCCAATCCCACTGTTCATTGAGATCACGCACAACAGTGCTGTCGCCACTGGTTCCGGTGATTAAGTCGAAGGGTCCTGCATCGGTGCAGACGCCATCGGCCCAGATCAGCCCATTCAGGCTGGTGCTGCTGGTGCCTGTTTTCACAATGCCAGGAATCAGATGCACGCTGGCAGCAGGCAGACTGTCGCCATCAAAGGCGAGCACATACTTATCGCTTACGGGTGATACCCCGCAACTGCGCACGCCGCTGGGTTTTGGTGCAGCAGACAAAATGATCAATTGTTCCGGCTTGCCATTGCAGGTATTGCTGCCGGCGTTGACGCCGCAGAGCTGAGCGCCACTGCCAAGGTTGATGCTGCCGGTGATGCCCGGTTCTGAGGGGGCCACGGTGGAAGTGCCGGGGTATTCCAAATGCAGAACAACAGGGCGGTTGGCACTGGTTTCAATCAGCAGTCGCGTGCTGGTGAGGTTGATGTGTTCCACAAAGACATGGCAATCGTCTCCCGTGCCCTTGCAGAGTTCGCTCGTACTCAGACGGATGACAGAACCGCTACTTTCTTCCAGGTCACCACGTTCGACGGCGTCTGCAGAAGTGGACTCACGGCTGCAGGCAATGGCATCACAGTCTGCCAATGAGTTGGTGTCGTCAAAGCTCCAAATCCGCACCTTGTCTGAGTTACTTGCCTGGTCTTGGGTTAGGCCAAGGTTCCATAAATTGCTGGTTGGCAAACCTTTCTCGAAGATAGGCACAATTCTGTTTTCGAGATTGTCGTTGGTGTTGCTGGCTCCCACATCCTCGAGCAGGTTGGAGGGCAAGCATCCGTTGGCCGTGAGATAGCGATCGGCCGAGTTGACGTTTAGCAGCACTTTGCCCTCACCTGTGTTTCCATTTTTGTCGAGAATTTCGGTGTCTCCCAGCGAGAGTGTTTGGCCCGCCAATACCGCCCAATCCCCTTCTCCGGCAACAATCGAGTTCACATAGAGCGAACGCAGCAGCAGGGTTCTGGCGAGGTATCCCTTGCCTGGATCATCTCCATTACGTGCAACAAGGCCTTCGATTTGAAAGCGTCCTTCCCCTGAACCATTGTTGCTGGCCGTTGCCGTAGTGGTGTATCCCCGTAATCGATAGTGAAGCTGAATGTTGGCTTTTCCATCATCCCGTTGGCTGGATGTGCTTTCCGTCAGTGCTACGTGGGGAGGTTCTCCCGTGCTTGCGCTGGCTGGCACGGCCTCTGGCAATTGGCTGCGGTTGGTGCACAGTTCTCTCAAAGGAAAATCAGCTTGATTGGAGGCGTTCCAACCCCATTTCTCGCTTCCAGAACTGTCAATATCCCCGCCGTGGTGGTCGAGGGTGAACAGGTAGCCCTTGTAGGCCGTGTTGTCATCGTTATTGAGTTCTCCGAGGATCCTGTTGAATCCGTTCAAGGCAGCCGTTTCGGCCATCTGTTGATAACTTTCCGCGCCGCCCAGCTTGCGGCTCATCAGTTGCCGAAGCAGTAATCCAGTCACGCCCGCCATCAGCACCATCCCCATCATCAGGGCAATCAACATCGAAAGACCCTGCTCCTGCTTGGGGATCTTTCTTGATGGATGCTTCTTGTGGGAGGAGCGGGGGAATTTCATTTATCCGCAGTCAGGGGCTGATGCTTTAGCAGCTTTTGTGCCTTGGTTGATGCCGCTGGCGCCGTTGGTGAGATTCACACAAGCAATGATATTGAGATTGGAGTTGTCATCACTTGTTGCTGTTGCTGTGATCGTGAACCGGTTGTCTTTGTTGCTGATAGCAACGTCGTAATACCCTCCTGCCAGCGTGATTGCTTGAAAGTTGTCTTGGGTGGCTGGTCCATCGTCGGTCATTATGGCGCTAGTGTCGTTGAGCTCGGCCCAGCTTGTTGGTAATACGCCAAATTCATCGGCATAGGATGCGATGGTGGTTTGGATTTGAGCGATTGTTGAGGCTGCTTCGTTCTGGCGAGATCGATTGACTTGGTTGAGGTAGTTCGGCAACGCCGTTGCTCCCATTATTCCAAGAATCGCAACAGCAATGAGAAGCTCCGTAAGAGTGAATCCAGTTTTTTGGATTGGTCTATTTAGGCTATCCATCTTTTCATTTTAGGTCTTTTGTGCGTAAATTTATTAGGGGATTCTAAGATCTTGCTAATAATTGGCTGAGGTTTTTACTTTTTATTCTATTGACGTTGAATTTTTATAGTCCAGTGGCTACGCCTTGAGTTATGGATCCATTGGTTCGGTTGAGGCTCCAGGTTCCAGTTGAAAGGGTTGTTGGGATGTTGGGATTTGAGCCTTTGCCTGATGCTTTGATTGTGAATATTTCTCCCTCAAAGTCGCAGGTTATAATCCAGTCGTTTAAGCCTTTGCTGTCAATAGCAGGAACATTGCAGTCGTTTGTTGGTGTATATCCAGGCTTTTGACTTTCGATGCCGGCTATTTTTAGGCCGGTAGCGATGAGTGTTGTTGCTTCTGCTAGATGAGCTCTTTTTGTTTGTTTTGAGATTGTTGTAAGTGATAGGCTGATTAGGATGCTTGTAATGGCTACGCTTGCCATCAGCTCGGTCAGTGTGAATCCTTTCTCTTTTTTTTGGGTTAAAAGCATTTGACTTGCTGATCATTTGGTCAAAAAAAACTGGCTGCGAGCCAGTTTTGAAGTCAGAGTATTTGATTGGGTTTTGTAATCACCCATCATCCCCCTCTTCTGCTGCGCAGTTAGCGGCAACATCAAATGCTGTTTGAACATCGCGTTTGCCAGTCGTCGTGTTCACGCACGCAGCAAGCGTTTTTCCGTCTAGATCTTTGTCAGGTGCACCTGTCGCTAGGGCATTGAAAATATCGTCGGTGACGCTTGTTTCGTATGTGCATTCCCCATCGGCATTATTCGCGGTCGTGACGGATCCAGCGTCGAGCTCCGTCTTGACTTGTGCAATTGTGGTCCCTTGTGAGAGCGCATATCCTTCTTTCGTAATCGCCCCAAGTTGTTGCACGCACTCAGAGGCTTTCGCTTTCTGTGTTTGGCTGAGGAAGTTTGGAAGCGCGACTGCCGACAGAACGCCAACAATCACAATCACGATCATCAGCTCCACAAGGGTGAAGCCCTTCTCGAGCAGATTGCGTGATTTCTTGCGGTTGAGCATGGCCAGCTGTAGCCGGCTGTTGAGAGTGGTCATGGCTGGTCCGTGGATTGGGTGAAGGTCTTGGCACCTGTGGTGCTCACGGATTCACCATCTCCTTTTCTCATGGTTCGTACAGGAAGGAACGGCTAAAGCTTCCTAAGAAGGTTCTTAGGGTTGCTCTCAGCTTTTGCGGCGCACCGTTCTGCCATCACTGCGCGGTTGGCTTCAGTCCACCGCTCTGCTCTCGGTGATCGCCGGCTATTTGCTGCTGCTGGTGGTGAATGCGGCTTTGGGGGACCTGCAGCGCAAACAGCAGCACCTGAAGCTGGCGGCATCCCTGCTGCAGGAGGCTTCCTCCGGTTCCTTGGATGCTGGCCCACTCCTCTCCCTGGGTCTGGAGGCGCGTGTTGTTGATGATGGTGACTTGCTGGTGCCCACGCTCCAATCAGGGCCATCCGGTCAGCAGTGGTTGCTGAGCCGCTCCAGCTTTCAGCTACCCAATAGCGAGCGCCGTCTTCTTGAGCTGCGCCAAGACGTGACGGCCTCCCTGCAGCAGCAGCAGTTCTCACAAATGCTGTTGGTGGCCGCCGCTGGTGCCTCCATCCTGTTCACCTCCCTGCTCCTGCGGCCCGTGTTGAAGCGCGGGCTGGTACTTCCCCTCAATGATCTCGATCAGGAGCTCCAGGCTCTCGAGGCCGACACCCTCGGTGAGCACCTGCTCGATCCCAGCCGTCAGCCCCAGGAACTGCGTGCGATCGCTGAGGCCTTCAACAATCTCCAGCAACGCCTAGCTGCGGCCTGGCAACGGGAGCGCTCGTTTGTGGATGGCGTGGCCCATGAGCTGCGCACGCCGATCACGGTGATCTCCGGCCACAGCCAACGGTTGCAGCGCCAGCTGCTCTCCGATCCGGCCCAGGACTCGGTGAATTCCATCTCCGCGGAAGCTAGGCGGATGGGCCACTTGCTCACCTCCCTGCGTGAACTGGCCCGCTGCGACGGCGGCCGGCTGCAACTGCAGCCGGACCTTCTTGATGCTGATGAACAGCTGCTTCTGGCCTTTGAGCAGGCCTGTGCCCATGCGGGGGAGCGCCTGCTGTTGCCGCTTCCCTCCGCGCAACGGCTGCCCCAGTTTTCTGCTGATGCCACCCGTCTGCAGCAGAGCCTGCAGTTGTTGATCAGCAATGCGCTCAGCTTCAGCACCGGTTCTGTGCGTTTGCTGGCTGAGGTGGTGGCTGATCAGCTGGTGTTGCATGTGCAGGATTCCGGCCCGGGTATTGCCGAAGCCGAGCGGGCGCTGGTGTTGCAGCGCTTTCAGCGCGGATCCACAGCCGCCGGGCAACGGGGGCCCGGCATCGGCCTGGCGCTGGTGGATGAACTCACGCGGGCGATGAACGGCGAGGTGGTAATTGCTGAGGCACCCGGCGGTGGGGCCGATCTGCAGCTGCGCTTCAAGGTTGCGCCAGCCGCGCCATGAAGCCAACCCCGCGCACGGTGTGCAGCAGCCGGGGACGATCGGGGCCTTCCAACTTGCGGCGCAGATAGCCCATGTACACATCCAGAGTGTTGGGGTCACCCACAAACGGCGCCCCCCACACGCTGTCGAGGATGTGTTGGCGGGCCTGCACTTCGCCGTGGTGCTTCACCAGAAAGGCGAGCAGATCAAATTCCCGCTGGGAGAGGGCCAACTCCCGTTCGCCCTGCTGCACTTTGCGGCTCATCAGGTCCAGCTGCAGATCGCCGAGGGTCAACGTTTCGGCGGAAGCATCTGGGTTGGCGTAGCGGTTGCGCCGCAGCTGGGCGCGCACCCTGGCGTGCAGTTCCGGCAGCTCGAACGGTTTGGTGATGTAGTCATCGGCTCCCAGATCCAGGGCTTGGACCCGATCATCCAGATCGTGGTGGGCCGTGAGCATCAGCACCGGTGTGGTGTCGCCGCTGCTGCGTAGGCGCCTGCAGATTTCGATGCCGTTGAAATCAGGCAGGTTCCAATCGAGCACCACCAGTTCAAAACGCTGTTGGCGCAGCAGCAGCAAAGCCTCGGCTCCGCAGTTGGCCCCTTGGCAGACGAGGCCGTCTTGGCTGAGTTCTTCGAGCAGAAACTGCAACAGCTTCGGGTCGTCGTCGACGATCAGCAGTTGGTCGCTGGGCTCCTCGGCCATCGCGAACAAGTCGTTGCCGTCACCTTATGGCTGGCGGGCGGGGAATGCTTCAGCCAGTTGTACTGCTCCCGTTCCCATGCTCTGTTGCGAACCGCTACGGCATCCGTTCAGGCCGCAGGTCCAAGGCTTTGTGATGCCCCTAGCCCTGGGTGTGTCATCCCTGCTTCTCCTGGGCAGTGCCTCCATTCACACCCTCAGCCTTCAGGGGCGCTTGCGGGCGGCGGCCCATCAGCAGCGCGCCGCCGGCGCGGATCAGTTGCGCTCGGCGGCGCAGGCGTTTGCGGCGGCGGCCCAGGGCCCCCAGGCCTGCCTGCTGCTCTTGCCGTCTGCGGCCTGGGAGGCAAGGCCCTCCGCCTGCCCAGAGGCGAACCCCCAGCACTTAACGAACGGCGTTGTGGCTGGGGAGCCCTGGCGGCTGATCAACTGGCAGCCCGCTGCCAGCCGCGGAACCCTGCTGCTGGCCACCGCGAATGGCCGCCAGGCGCAGGTGCTCGTGCATCTGCTGGATGGCGTAGGCATCACAGCGCTCGGGGAGCCCCAGCTGCTGGGCCGTCCCGCTCAGGAGGAGGCCTGATGAACCTGGTTGAAGTGTTGATCTCCAGCCTGCTGCTGGCTGGAAGCAGTGCCGCGGCTTTGGGGGTGTGGAGTCAGGCAGCAAGCGAAGTGGCGGCGTCCACTCGGCTGGAACAGCAGGGTGATCAGTTGGAACAGCTCCGCCTGGCGAGCCATCGCTGGCTGATCGCCGAAGCCGGGGCCCACACCCTCACCAATGGCTCCTGCCGCTTTGCTGTGAGCAGCCTGAGCGCAGCCATGGATGAAGCGTTGCCGCTGCCAGAAGGGATACGCCGGCACCTGAGTGCCGATCCCGATGGCATTGGTCTTTGGCAGGAGCTCGAGGCGCACCCACCCCAAGGCCCTGCTGGTCCGCAGCGGCGCCAACTGATCACCCCCGCGGCCTACGGCCTGTGCCAGCCATGAAACGCGTTCGCAATGGATTCACCCTGGTGGAGGTGATGGTGGTGGTCGCCATCGTGGGCATCACCTGCAGCATTGGCCTGGTGCATGCCGGTGCCGACCGGGATCGGTTGCAGCTCGATGCGGCAGCCCGTCGCCTGCGCCTGGGACTTGAACGCGCCCGGCTCTCTGCCCGCCGGCATCAGCAGGCCTGTGCTGTGGCCCTTGGTCCCGAGGCCTGGCTGGCGGCCGAAAGCGACGCCTTGCCTCCGTGCAGTGGTGCAGCGCTTTCGCTCCAGGAGGGCGCAGCCCAGACCGGAATCAAGGTGCACACCAATTTGCCCTCTGTGGTGCGTGTGTCGGCGAACGGGTTGCTGCTCGATGGCGGCACCACGGTGCTGCGCCATCCCCGGGTGTCCGCCAGCCCCTGTCTGGTGGTGAGCCTGCCCTTGGGGATCAGCCGAATCGGCCGCTATGCGGCCTCTCCCCCAGTGGAGGGAGAGGCGTTGCGCAGCAGCCAGTGTTTGCCGTTGCCTCAGGAGGGCTGAACCGGTGATGGATCGCCAATGCGCCAGGGGCTTCACCCTGTTGGAGCTGTTGCTGGCTTTGAGTTTGGGCACTGCGTTATTTGCAGTGTTACTGCGCTTGATCGGAGCCGATCTGAGGCTGGGTTCGGCCATGGCCGAGCGCCTGCAGACCACAGGGCTGCAGCGCCGCACGTTGGCGCTGATCAAAGCCGAGATCGCGACCGCTCAGGGCTGGATGGTCGATCCACCTCCTTCATCCTCCTGGCCCTGTCGTCTCAGCGGACGGCGACCCGTGCTCGCCATCGCCATGGCGGCCGGCGATCCAGATGCCCGGGGCAGCGCTGTGATCGTTTACTCCGTTGGCCAGGCACCTTCTGCGATCTGGCGGGGACAGGTGCTGATGCGCTGCGGTCCGTCTTACGGGCTCGATGGCGTGATTAATCTTGAAGGGGCCTATCAAAATCGGGTGTTGCTGGATGCATTGCCCGATCGTTCCGTTCCTGGATTCAGCGCCCAGAACCATCCCACGCTTCCGCTGCTCCAACTGCAACTGGAGCAGGAGCTTCGTGATGGGTCTGGCCAACACCGGCGATTTCAGAGCCGTCTGGATGCCTGAGCCACGACGGGTCTTGCTCGGTGATCCCCTAGTTGGGGGACGACAAGGTCTTGGCTCTGCCTTGAAATGACTGTGTTGTTCCCAGGTTGGCTGATGCCCTGGCGGCCACGCCTGTTCACAGCACCATCCACAGCGATTCAGCGGCGTTTGGAACGCACAAGCCTGGTGGCCGTGTTGTTGGGCTACGGATTGCTGCTGGTGGTGAACCTGCAGGTGTTCGCCCAGCAGCGTTATCAACGCCAGCTGGACATCATGCGCAGGGCCGAGCGTGTCGTCCTGCGCAGCAGTGCCGAGCAGGTGGATGCGCAAACGCTGCAGCGCACCTTGAGCCACTTCTCCACCTTTGATCTGGCCCTCTGGGGGCATCCCACGGGCTTTCCAGCCGGCATGGTGATGCCCCAGCTCAGCAGCAACGATCTGATCGTCTCCACGCCGGCGCTGCGTTTTCAGGCCGAAGAACAGGTGCGCCGCATGTCCCGTCCGCAGACCTTTGAGGCCGAAGGCCGCACCTACATGGTGAGTGGCACGACCCTCACCCTGGGCAAAACCCCCTGGAGCCTCTATCTCCTGAAGGACGTGAGCGAGGACGTGGCCCTGCAGCGCCAGCTCAATGGGATCCTCACCGTGGCGGCCCTGTTGGCGTCGTTGCTGACGCTGATGATCAATCGCCGCGGAATTCAGCGCAGCCTTCGCCCCTTGCGCCGTTTTGGTGACACCCTCAGCGCTGTGCGCTCCAGTTCGCTGCAACAGCAACGCTTCACGCCGGGCCAGGAACCAGACGAGCTCCAGCCCCTTGCCCATGCTTTCAACGAGCTGCTTGATCGCCTGGCCCAGTCCTTTGAGCGACAGCGCCAATTCGCCAGCACCGTGAGCCACGAACTGCGCAATCCGATCACCTTGATCGCCGGCTACAGCCGCCGTCTGTTGCGTCGTTCCGACAACCTCTCCGAGGACCAGCGCCATCAACTGGCGATCGTCGAGGAGGAGAGCCGTCGGTTGGGGCGGCTGGTCACGGGCTTGCTGGCGCTCACGCGAGCCGAAACCGGCAGCCTGCAACTCGAGCTCCAACCCTTGAGTGTTTGCGAGGCGGTGCAGCAAGCGATTGCCCTGGCCGAGGGGGCTGGCGAACGCCAGTTTCTTTTCTGCCCTGCTGACGGCATCGATCCCCACAGCCTGCAGGCCTGGGCGGATCGCGACCGGGTGGTGCAGTGCCTCGTGAATCTGATCGAGAATGCATGCAAATACAGCCCCGCTCACACACCGGTTGAGATTGGCTGCTCCAGCACACCGTCGCGGGTGGAGTTGCGCGTTCGCGACCATGGCCCGGGAATTCCGCTGGACGAACGCAGCCTCGTGTTCGAGCGGTTCCGCCGTGGGCAACACAACACCGGCATCCCTGGCAGCGGCATCGGCCTGGCGGTGGTGTCCACCCTCGTCTCACAGATGGAAGGAGAGGTGTCCGTGGAGGACGGCGAGGGCGGAGGAGCCGTGTTCGTGATCAGCCTCAGGCGATGCCCTCGTTCCTCGGATCCACGGCTCCAGCCTCATCGCCAGTGAGGAGATAAAAGGCGATCACGGCGAGGCAGGCGATGGTGAGAAACAAATGATCGATCCAGCCAAAGCGCACGCCCATGCCCATCAGGGCGATGTGAGTGTTCACCACCACCAGCACAACGGAGAAGGGAGCGAACAACAACGCGGGCAGCGGCTGGACGCTGCGGCGTTGGCGCCACAGGCTCACTAAGGGGGGGATCAGCACGGCGGTTGAGAGCGCATGCAGCAGGCGCATGCTCACCTCGCTGTGCAGGTGGGGGGTGATCGTGGCCCAGAGGTTGGCCGGCACCAGCAATGTGCAGAGGATGAGGTAAGCGATCATCAAGCCGATTGCAGAAGGATGCGGAAGCGGCTGCCCATCCCGGGTTCACTGGCCACAGTGATGGATCCCCCCATCGCCTCCACCAGTAATTTCACCACGGAGAGACCGAGGCCGCTGCCGCTGTAGCCCCCGGTGTTCGACCCGCGATGGAAGCGTTCAAAGATGTGGGGTTGGTCGGTGCTGGGAATGCCGATGCCATGGTCGATCACCTCCAACTGAAGTCCCTCGGCAACCCGCCCCAGGGTGAGCTGGATCGGCTGATCCGGCGGTGAGTATTTGTGAGCGTTTTCCACCAGGTTGACCAGCACCTGATGCAGCCGGGATGCATCGGCCAGGGCGACGAGAGATGCCTGATCGTTGATCCCTTGGACTTCAATCGTGCGGCCATAGGCAGGCTCCTGCACGCGCACGATGGTCTCGATGAGTGGCTGCAGGGGCACCGCTTCCTCCTTCACCTGCAACCGGCCGGAATCACTGCGGGAGAGATCCAGCAGGTCGTTGAGGAGCTGCTGCATGTCGGTGGTTTCGTCCTGGGCGTCTTGGAGGCGTTGCATCAATGCCGGATCCAGATCCGGGGCCTTGCGCATCACCCGTTTCAGCGAACCAGACACGAGGGTGAGTGGCGTTTGCAGTTCATGGCTCACCGCGCTCACGAATTGGCGCTGCTGACTCCACGACCACGCCAGCCGCTCGATTAGGGCGTTGTAGGTGCGCGTGAGGCGGGTGAGCTCCAGAGGCCCCGTGGGGACCGGCAGAGCTGCCGATTTCAGCCCGTCGGCGGTGAGTTCAGCGCTGCGGTCGCTCAGATCCTGCAGTGGCTTGGTGATCCGTCGCACCAGCAGGGTGACCAGCGCCAGGGAGCCCCCGAGGCAGCTTCCCCAGATCAGGATCATCCAGCCCAGGAATTCTGTTTGTGATCGGCCCAGCCCGGTGATTTCCGTGCTGCTCCAGAGCAGGGCACCGGAGTTCAACTTGCGGTCGAGCAGGGTGAGGTAATCGCGCCCACTCACCTCGATCACATGGGCCTGTCCTGGCGTGCGCGTGCTGTTGGCGGCCATGGCTGTTTGCAGCAGGCCCTCTGGTAATGGCAGGTGCGAGCGCTCTGGGCTGAGCACTGAACCATCTGGCTGTTCCAGCCAGAGTTGAGTGCGCACGCTGGAGTGATCCTGCAGTTCTCTGCGGATCACATCCTCTCCCTCGCCGCCGTGGGCCACCAGGCAGAACGCCAGCGATTCCGAACCAGCCCGGAGCTCCGCTTCCCCCACCTGCAGGCGTGTGCGCTCGCTCAACCAGAGCCCTGTGCTTGTGGCCGCTGTGAATCCCAGCAGCACGGCGGCATAGGTGGCCAGCTGCAACTGCCCCAGCATGCTGCCGGTGAGGCGTTGCTTCCAGGGGCGCGACGGTTGCATAGGTCAATCCTGCTCGTTGCCGCCCAGGCAGGCAAGAATGCACCCCATCACACGCTTGCGCTGACGTGAGCTTTGCGTCGTCTCCCTTGGGCACCGCCCGGCCGAGCCTCTCGGGCCGCATGGCGCGCTGGGGTTTGGTGATCGTGGCGATTTATGTGCTCGTGGCCTTGGTCACCCCGCTGTTGCTGGCCGCTGGAGTGTTGCCCGACCCCAATGCCGGGCTGGACAACCCCATCTATGCACCCCCGTCCCTGCAGCACTGGTGCGGCACGGACCGGCTGGGGCGGGACGTGTGTGTGCGCACGTTGCAGGGCAGTGGGGTGGCGTTGCAGGTGGTGCTGCTGGCCGTCGCCCTTGCCCTTGTGATCGGGGTGCCCCTGGGCATGGTGAGCGGGTATCTCGGCGGCGCTGTGGACCGGATCCTGGTGTTGCTGATGGACACCCTGTACACACTGCCGGTGCTGCTGCTGTCGGTGGTGCTGGCCTTTCTGCTCGGTCGGGGCATCCCCAACGCCGCGGCAGCCCTCTGCGTGGTGTATGTACCGCAGTATTTCCGCGTGGTGCGCAATCAAACAGCCCAGGTGAAGGCGGAGTTGTTCGTGGAAGCCGCCCGCACCCTGGGGGCGGGGCCGGTCTGGATTCTGCGCCGTTATTTGCTGCGCAACGTGATCACCTCCGTTCCGGTGTTGCTCACGCTCAATGCGGCTGATGCGGTGTTGGTGCTGGGTGGCCTGGGATTTCTTGGCCTTGGTTTGCCGGAAACGGTTCCGGAATGGGGCAGTGATTTGAACCTGGCCCTGGCTGCTGTCCCCACGGGCATCTGGTGGACAGCCCTGTATCCAGGGCTGGCGATGTTCATCCTGGTGCTGGGGCTCTCCTTCCTGGGTGAAGGGTTGGAGGCTTGGGTGAGCAGCACGGGCCGAGACGCGGCACACTGAAAGCAGCGCTTGAACCATCCATGCCGTTCTGGGCCACGCTCGTCTTGCTGTCGCTGATGGTGACCCTCTGGGTGTCGGGCCGCGGCAATCCCGACGATGTGATCGGCCTGCTCGAGCAGATGCTGGCTATCACCCTGGGGCTGGTGGTTCTGTTCATCGGCCGTAGCCTGCTGCTTGAGGTGCTGGCGCTGGTGTTTGCGCTGCGCTTGCCTGCAGCCCGTCGCAACCATCCGGTTCAACAGCGCACCCAAGGCAGCAAAGACGTGTTGATGCCGTTCTGATTGTTGGCGTTCTTAAGCAACGAAAAGACGATCCTCAGAACGCCAGCTGAAACGCCACGAGCAAGCCCATCACAGTGAGGATGGCGTATTCCGAGAAGCTGATAATCCCTAGAGGCGTTTTGGTGTTGCCTCCCACGCAGGCGCAGTTGAGGGCGAGCTTGTCGACATACACCGCCTTGATCACCGAGGCCATGCCGGGCAGACCCACCACCAGCGCGGCCCAACCGGCCAGAGGCAAGGGCGAGTTGAGCAGAAATCCAAGGCCGATCAGCAGCTCAATGCCGGGATAGAGCTTTCCCCAGGGCCGCCAGCGCTGGGTGATGAGGTCGTATTTCACGAAGCTGGCCGCGAACGACTCCACATCCATCAGCTTGAGCATCGCCAGCGCGCAGATCGAAAAGCCCATGAAGTGCTGGATGATGCTGTCGCCTAGCACCAGGGCCATCAACAGAGCCGTGCCAAACACGGCGACCACGGGTGTGTAGGAGTAGTCAGCGCTCTCCGGCTCTTCTCCCAACGCAGCGGCGAGATCGCTGTAGCCCCCGATGCGCTTGTCGCCCGAGAAAATCTGCGGCGTGGTCGGCACGTTGTGTCGCTGCTTGAAGGCGTTCACCTCCTCTTGGCTGCTGAGCAGGTGGTCCTGAAAGGCGATGCCCCGGCTCTTCAGCAGCGCGATGGCCTTTAGTCCCCAGGGGCACTCATGCTCCGGCAGCGACATGCGATAGAGATGCACATCACCCAGTTCGATGGCCATCGCGGGGCGGTCGCATTCACTGATTCGGACCGTAGCCGCTGGCTCGAAGGTCAGCAGCGCAATCTGGCGGTGCGCGGAAGATCCTCAAGGATCTCTCCATCCCCGCTCAGTGCTGGATAGCTGCGTTCCTGCTCTCGGCACCAGGCGGCCACCTGGGGATAGGCCCATTCGAACAGCAGATCGCCGTATTGCTCCGCTGGGATGCCTTCACCGTTGTGCGGTGCCACGCCCGCTGCCTGCCGTTGACGCAGCGCTTCGAACAGCAGGGTGGCCGTGGCCACCGACACATTCAAAGACTGCACCATTCCCCGCATGGGGATGAATACGGCCTGGTCCATCAAGCCCGTGGCCTCCTCGGTTAGACCCCACTTCTCAGCGCCGAGCACGAAGGCGCAGGGCCCGGTGAAGTCGCAGTCGCGGTAATCACGAGCATCCACGCCCAGGTTGGTGCCGTAGAGGCGGAAACCCCGCTCCTTGAGATGGCGCACCGCTGAACCGATATCGGCGTGGTCGCGGAGGGGAACCCAGCGCTGACTGCCCTGGGCAGTGCTGTTGAAGGTTCTCGGTCTGCCTCTGAAGCTCACCGCATGGGCTTCCAGCACACCCACCGCATCGCAGCTGCGCAGGATGGCCGAGAGGTTGTGGGGTTTCTCAACATGCTCCACCAGAACCGTGAGGTCGGCCATCCGTTGATTGAGCACGGTGCGCAGGCGCTCGAAGCGGCGGGGGAGCAGGGGCATCAGCCGATGGGGGAATGCATGGAGCCTGCTTCGAGGGTATGCAACGCCCTGCCCAGTCAAATTCCGACGCAACCTTGAGGCCGATCAGTCATGAATCGGCGTTGAAGCGATTCAGCATCAAGGTGACTTCACAAGCACTGGCATGAAGCGTTCGTTCGGCACCGGCATTGCTGTGGTGATCGCCCTGGCGACCACGGCACCTGCGTTCCATCCCCCGGCTGCGGCTGCACCCCTCACGGTGTATGACTACGACAGGGATGATGTTGATCGCCGCTATGGGCACGCAGGGCGACCGGTGCGATCCAGTGCAGCTGCCGACACTGATACCAATAGCTGCGTGGAAGGCAGCGTGATTGGCGGATTGCTGGGGGCCGGTCTGGGCGCTGCTCTGTCTCGAGGCAATGGTCGCTGGATCGGTGTGCCGGTGGGAGGCGCTGCCGGTGCCCTGATCGGCTGTCAGGTGGATGGTGGTTGATGGCAAAGGCGCCCTCCTGCCTTGGCTTTGATGGGCGTGTTTATGCCGTCGTCGCCCTCCTTCCCCATGGACGGCTGGCGACCTACGGGCAGGTGGCTGACTGGATCGGCGCCTATGGCTGTGCGCGGCAGGTGGGTTGGGCCCTGCGCAGGCTCTCTCTTCCATCGCCCATCCCTTGGCAGCGGGTGGTGAATGCCCAAGGAAAGATTTCGATGAGCCTGAGCCGCGAGGGCTCTGATTGGATCCAGCGTGAGCTGCTGATCAGCGAAGGCATTCCCGTGGATGACGAGGGGCGGCTGCCGCTGCGCCGTTTCCTCTGGGAGCCGGATCCCTTGGCGTTGCGCGAGGCGCTAGGTCTGGATGCTGTGTGGCCTGACATGCGTGAGTGAGTCGCCGTCTCGATCCGAAACGCCCGGGCTGCCGTCGCGCCGTGTCGCCTTGGAGGTGCTGGAAGCTGTTGCGGCTGGGGCTTACGCCGATGTCGCCCTCGAGCGGGCACTGCGCCAGCACCCCTTGCAGGCCGCTGACCGCGGCCTGGCCACCGAATTGGCCTATGGCGCGATTCGTTGGCGTCAGTGGCTGGACGCCTGGCTCGACAAGCTTGGAAAAGTGCCAGCACGCAAACAGCCTCCACGCCTGCGCTGGCTGCTGCATCTCGGGTTGTACCAGGTGCTGCGCATGGAGCGGATCCCTGCCGCCGCTGCGGTGAATACGTCGGTGGAACTGGCCAAACGCGGCAAGCTGGCGCGCCTGGCGCCTGTGGTGAATGGTCTGCTGCGTGCAGCGCTTCGGGCCCGTGAGGCGGGCGACGGTTTGGTCCAGCCGACTGATCCTGCGCTGGCGCTGGCTCAAGACCAGTCGCTGCCGCTCTGGTTCACCCGGGATTTGTTGCGTTGGTGCGGCCCGACTCAGGCCGCTCAAGTGGCGCAGGCCTGCAATCAGGTGCCGCTTTTGGATCTGCGCATCAACCGGCTGCGCTCATCGCCAACAGAGATGGCCGCACGTCTGGCGGAACGCAGCATGCCCACGGCCGTCATCCCCGGCTGTCCGGATGGCTTGCAGGTGTTGGAACCGGCAGGGGATCTGCGTCAGTGGCCGGGGTACGACGAAGGCCATTGGTGCGTGCAGGATCGTGCGGCCCAGTGGGTGGCTCCGTTGCTGGCCGCAGAGGCAGGGCAGCGGGTGCTGGATGCCTGCGCCGCGCCCGGCGGCAAGGCCACCCATCTGGCGGAATTGATGGGTGATCAAGGTGAGGTTTGGGCCGTGGATCGCTCTGCCGGGCGCCTGCAACGGGTGGCCGCCAACGCTGCTCGACTTGGCTGTGGCTGCATCAACGCCTTGGCGGCGGATGCAGCGCAGTTGCTTGAGGAACGCCCGCAGTGGCGAGCTTCCTTTGATCGCATTCTGTTGGATGCCCCCTGTTCAGGTCTGGGCACCCTGGCCCGTCATCCTGATGCTCGCTGGCGCATCACCGAAGCTTCGATTGCAGATCTGGTGCAGCTTCAGGCCGGCCTTCTCGATGCATTACTGCCGTTACTCAAGCCTGGCGGACGCATCGTGTATGCCACCTGCACCGTCCACCCTGCCGAGAACACCGATCAGATTCATGGCTGGTTGCAGCGCCATCCCCAGCTTGTACTCGCATCTGAGCAGCAGCGCTGGCCTGATCCGCTGGGGGGAGATGGGTTTTATGCGGCCGTGATCACTGCACCGGCAAGGGCCTGAAATTTTCATCCACCGGAGGTCCCCCCGCTGGGGCGACGTAACGGGGCTGCGGCGCTGCCGGTGCAGCCGGCGGTTCCGTTCCCCCCATGAAGGGCTCTTCACCGGGCGCCCAGAGATCAGGCCCTGGAGTGAAGTCGTATCCCTGGTATGGGGCTTCGTCTCGTCTCCCGGAGGGTTTGGCTTTGCCGGGAGGCTGGAACGTGCGTGTGAGCACGGGCTTGGGAGGGAAGTTCTGCACTTGGTAAGTGCCCTTCACCTCCTCCATGAACTGCTTCCAGGCCCAGGCCGCTTCCCCGCTGTTGCTGTTGGTTTCGTTGTTGTTGTCGTAGCCGAACCACACCGCTGTGGTGAGTTGTGGAATCGATCCGATGAACCACAGATCCCGCGCCCCCTCCGAGGTGCCGGTTTTGCCGGCCACAGGACGGTCATCCAGGCGGGCGGCGGCGCCGGTTCCTCCGGTCACCACCCGTTGGAACATCCAATTCATGGCGTCAGCGACGTCGCTGTCGAGGGCCCTCCGTCCTTTGTCGCCATCCACGCGACGGCTCCAGAGCACGTTGCCGTCGGGGCCTCGGATTTCTTCAAATGCCGAGGGAGTGACGTACACCCCGCGATTGGCAACAGCGGCATAGGCGGCCGTCATGTCAAGAACGGTCTGCTCGTAGGCCCCGATGGCCATGGGGTAGTACTTGCCCAGTGGGCGCTGATTGCCAATGCCCAGCTTGTTGGCGGTGCTGATGATCGCGTCAAACCCGACCTTGTCCTGCAGTTGCACGGCCACGGTGTTCAGTGAGTTCTGCAGAGCGTCAGCCAAGGAAATGGTGCCGAAGTATTTGTTGCCGAAATTCTTGGGGCAGTAGCCGGCCCAGCAGCGGGGGGCATCCACGAAGGTGTCTTCCGGTTTCACGCCAGCATTGATTGCAGCGGCGTAGGGGAACAGCTTGAAGGTGGAACCAGGCGAGCGCAGGGCCTGGGTGGCGCGGTTGAACTGGCTGCTGCTGAAGTCTTTGCCTCCCACCATCACGCGCACCAGACCTGTGCCCGGCTCCATCGAGACAATCGATCCTTCGGTGTCGAACGGTGCAAATTCACGCACCACGGCTTGTGCTTTCTTCTGCCACTTCAGATTGAGGCTGGTCCGGATTTTCAGGCCACCCACTTCCAGCTGTTCCGGGGTCAGCAGGCGGGGCAGTTGCTGGGCGACCCAGCTGGTGAAGAAGGGCGCTGCACTGTTGAAATACTTGGGAACAGCAGGTTTGAGCGCCAACGGGCTGTTGCGGGCCTGCTCGGCTTCGCTTGCGGTGATGAAGCCCGCCTGACGCATGCGGTCGAGCACCAGACTGCGCCGTTCCAGGGCTAGTTTCGGATTCACCAGAGGGGAATACACCGAAGGCGCTGGGGGCAGGCCGGCGATCAAGGCGGCCTCTGGAAGGTTGAGCTCGTCGGGAGTTTTGGAGAAGTACACCCAGGCGGCATCGGCGAGGCCATAGGCGCTGGAGCCGAGATACACATAGTTGAGGTACTGCTCAAGGATCTGCTCCTTGCTCAGTTGGCGTTCGAGCTTGTAGGCCAGGGCCGCTTCCTTGAGCTTGCGGGTGAGCGTGCGGTCCTGGCTCAGGAACACCGTGCGGGCCAGCTGCTGGGTGATCGTGCTGGCTCCTTCGCGCACAGCTCCCTGGCGGACGTTGCGCACCAAGGCTCGGCCGATTCCCCAGAGATCCACACCGTCGTGGTCATAGAAGCGGCGGTCTTCAGCGGCGATGAAGGCCTGCTTCACCAGCAGGGGCATCTGTCCCGGCTCGATTTTTTCCCGTGTGGCAGGTCCGAGCTTCTGGATGACTCCACCGTTGCTGGAGAGCAGGGTGATCGTGCCCGGACGGTTGAAGCGACTGATGCCGCGGGCATCGGGGAGGGTGGCGTCGAAGGCGCGGGTGACAGCGGCCTGGGCGAGGGCCACACCAACACCCACCACGACGGCAGAGCCACCGATCAGAGCCCAGTGACGACGGGTGCGGGTCACATCCCCGGGGTCAGTGAGCTATGGCCTATCGCCAGGGCCGTCACCAGCATGCCGAGCACCAGGAATGGCTGGGCGCTGGCTTGATATTTCACGTCGTAGGCCACGGGGTCCCGTAGCAGCCAAATGTCCTGGAAAGTGATCTGAGGCACGATCAGCAGCACAAGCAGCACAGCAGCGAAATGCTGCCCGATGGCGATCAGCACGGCAACCATCAACAGCTGGAAGATATCGATCATCCCTGCGCTGATCCAGCTTGCTGGCCGAATGCCGAATGCAACCGGAAGTGACTGGAGCCCAAGAGCACGATCACCTTCCACGCTCTTGAAATCGTTAACCACGGCGATGCCGAGTCCTGCAAGGCTGTAAGCCAGCGTGAGCAGTGCTGTGGCCCAGGTCAGCTGACCGAACAGCGCTTGTCCGGCCCACCAGGGAAGAGCGATGTAGCTCGCTCCAAGGGCGTAGTTGCCAAGCCAGCCGTTTTGCTTGAGCTTTAAGGGGGGAGCGGAATAGATGAAGCTCACAAAGGATCCACCCAGTGCAAGCAGCAAGAGCACCGGGGTGGAATGCCCGGCCCAGAGATCCAGGGCGTAGGCCACGGCGAGTCCCGCCAGCAGCAACACCCAGATCTGCAGTTTCACCTGGCCCAGAGGAATGGCCCCTGATGGGATCGGCCTGTAAGGCTCATTGATCGCGTCGATCTCGCGATCGTAGTAATCGTTGATGGTTTGGGTGTAGCCAGCCAGCAAGGGACCACTCATCACCATGCAGGCAAGGGCTGCTGCGAAATGATCCAGGCGCCACTCGTAATGACCGCTGGCCGCTGCACCACAAACCACACCCCAGATCAGCGGGATCCAGGTCACGGGTTTCATCAGCTGCAGGCGCAGCTTCCAGATGTTGGTGGTGCCGCTGGCACCTTTCATGCCGAGCAGCTGACGGGCGTCACTCACGCGTTGAGTCCTCAGGCGGGAGCAATTTCATCTTCAAAGAACCAGTTGGTTGACCCATCACTGAGCTTTACAACCACACCGATTCCTTTGCCATCCACGGTCCGAAAATCAGTCACGGTGCCGTTGGCATCGGATTTCAGCAGTTCGACAAGAGCTTTGGGAATGCGATCACGAACGCGGGTGACGCGCACCTTGGAGCCGATGTCGATGGTGACTGCCTGCTGTGACATGGCCTGCGAGGCTTGGAAAGTGGCCGCAACCCTAACAGCCGCAAATCAAACGCCATGGTCGCTCTCCGCCTGATTCCCTGCCTCGATGTGGCCGCTGGTCGGGTGGTGAAGGGCATCAATTTTGTGGGATTGCGCGATGCGGGAGATCCGGTTGAGCTTGCTTGCCGTTACAGCGAGGCCGGAGCCGATGAGCTGGTGTTTCTCGACATCGCGGCCAGTCACGAAGGGCGCGCCACTCTCGTAGATCTGGTGAGGCGCACGTCCGAGCAGGTCACGATTCCATTCACTGTGGGTGGAGGGATTGGCTCTGTGGAAGGCATCACGGAACTGCTGAGGGCCGGAGCCGACAAAGTCAGCCTCAATTCATCAGCGGTTCGGCGTCCTGAACTGGTGAAAGAGGGTGCGGAACGTTTCGGTTGCCAGTGCATCGTTGTGGCGATCGATGCCCGTCGGCGTGATGGCGGCGGTTGGGATGTGTACGTGAAGGGTGGTCGCGAGAACACCGGCCTTGATGCTGTGGACTGGGCCCGGGAAGTGGCCAGGCATGGAGCTGGAGAAATCCTGCTCACATCCATGGATGGGGATGGCACCCAGGCGGGATACGACCTCGACCTCACCCGTGCTGTCGCACAAGCGGTTCCGGTTCCAGTGATTGCCTCAGGTGGAGCCGGGACGCTCGATCACATTGCGGCGGCCCTCGACCAGGGGCCGAGCGGTGGACAGGCATCGGCCGCGTTGCTGGCGTCCCTGCTTCACGACGGCGTGCTGTCTGTTCAAGAGATCAAAACCGACTTGTTACGACGTGGTTTGGCAATTCGCCCCCTTGAGTTCGCTCCGGATTATTAAAGTTTTTAAACGCGATGCGAAGTGGCCAGCGCCGTGCTGCTCCCAGGATCCAACCCCACTGTTCCGAGTGCACTGTTGTTGCCGGTGGAGGCTCCATGGTCGCCGGCTCCCTGGATTGGCCTCGCCCTGGTCAGCGTCGTGATCGCTTTGGTGGCCTGGGGGTTGCAGCTCATGCAATCGGCGGTTGACCAACAGGAGTTTTCATTGATGTTGGCTGGATGTCTGGTGTGTTCAGCTGCGGTTGGACTGGCCACGGTGATGGTGATGACCCTGAACGACTTCTTGCTTTGAGACCAGGAGATCCAGACGCTGTTGAACAGCTGTTCAATGACGCAGCGCCGACCTACGACCGGCTGAACGACCTGCTCAGTCTCGGGTTGCATCGTCAATGGAAACGTCAGCTGATTCGTCACCTGGATCCGCGTCCGGGTGAGGTCTGGCTGGATCTCTGCTGCGGCACCGGCGATGTTGCCCTCGCTCTGTCTCGTCGGGTTCGCCCTGGAGGCCAGGTGGTTGGGGTGGATGCGGCCGAGGCGCCACTTGCGGTTGCGCGCAGTCGTGCAGGGCGCGAGCCCTGGTTGCCTGTTGAGTTCCAGCAGGGCGATGCCCTGGACCTGGATTTCGAAACCGCTTCGGTTGACGGGGTGGTGATGGCCTACGGGCTGCGCAACCTTGCTGATCCGGCGGCTGGCCTCAGAGAGATCAAACGGGTGCTTCGGCCTGGGGGCCGGGCAGGCCTCATTGATTTCAATCGTTTGCCGTCCACCTCCTTGGCGGCACGCTTTCAGCGGGCGTATCTGCGGCGTGTGGTGGTGCCTGTCGCCGAAGGGCTTGGCCTCAAAGACCATTACGCCTATCTCGAAGCCAGTTTGCAGCGCTTTCCCGATGGGGCTTCCCAGGAACTGCTGGCGAAAGAGGCAGGCTTCTCGCGTGCCTGTCATCGCGCCATTGCCGGTGGGCTGATGGGGCTTTTGACCCTGCGTGATTGAAGAGCCATAACACCTCATGTTGTATCGCTTGCGACAGGCGAGACCGATGGCTTATGAAAGAAATGATTAAGAAACGGGGGAATGCACGTTGGCCTTTCCGCTGCCATCGCTGTTGTCGTCAATCGAAGATCTCCTGGATGAAGTCCAGTGGTTGGACGGGATGATCCTTGTGACCGACTCGCAGAAAGCAACATTCGTGTCGTTCTCGCAGGTGGATCCCGTTTTGCGCCGACTGCGGTCCCGTCCCAGGGGAGCGGAGGTCGCTGAACAGCTCTGCATGTCCCTGCTTGAGACCCATGGGAAGGGGGCGTCCAAGCCTGTGCTCGTGTTTCAGGGAGATGGCAGTTTCTGGCTGGGCATGATGGGTCCAGGCCATGGCCATCCCCATCGTCACCACGCCATCGCCCATCTCCACCGTTGCCTGTCCCTGAGTTGAGCCGGGAAGGCCTTTGAGGAGAATGCCTTGCAACGGCTCCAACGCACGGATGCATTTTCAAGACATCATCAGCACCCTCAACCGTTTCTGGTCTGAGCAGGGATGTCTGTTGCTCCAGCCCTACGACACCGAAAAGGGGGCTGGAACCATGAGTCCGCACACTGTGCTGCGCGCTATTGGGCCTGAGCCTTGGGCTGTGGCCTATCCAGAACCCTGCCGCAGGCCGACCGACGGGCGCTATGGCGATAACCCCAACCGAGCTCAGCACTATTTCCAATACCAGGTGCTGATCAAGCCCTCCCCCGACGGCATTCAGGAGACTTATCTCGCGTCATTGGAGGCTCTGGGCATCAGGGCCGCTGATCACGACATCCGCTTTGTGGAAGACAACTGGGAGTCCCCCACCCTCGGTGCCTGGGGTGTGGGCTGGGAAGTGTGGCTGGATGGCATGGAGGTCACTCAGTTCACCTATTTCCAACAGTGCGGTGGTCTGGATTGCAAACCCGTGTCGATTGAGATCACCTACGGCCTCGAGCGCCTGGCGATGTATCTCCAGGATGTGGAGAGCATCTGGGATCTGAGCTGGAATGCCCAGCGCAGTTACGGCGATATCTGGCTTCCTTTCGAGAAGGGTCAGTGCCATTTCAACTTCGAGGCGTCCAACCCAGAGCGGCTGAAGCAGCTGTTCGCGATCTATGAAGCCGAGGCCACGGATCTGATTGCCCAGAATCTGCCCGCTCCGGCCCTGGATTTCGTGCTCAAGTGCTCGCACACCTTCAATCTCCTCGAGGCCCGTGGCGTGATCTCGGTGACCGAACGCACGGCCACCATCGGCCGGATCCGCACGCTGGCCCGCCAGGTGGCAGAAGCCTGGCTGGCTGAGCGAGAAGCGCTCGGATTTCCCCTGCTGGAGCCGAGTGCGGCGGCTGCAGCGGTCTGATTCTTTTGCGGCCAATGGGGGAATCCTCGGTGCATCACTGATGCGGGTGCAGCATGAATTCGGCCCTGGCCACGGCGTTGCTCTTGCTGCTGGGAGCTCTGGGAGCGGCGCTGTCCCAGACCTGGCAGCACTGGTGCACGCTGCTCGCGGTGCTGGGTTTCGGTCTTGCCGTCCTGCGCCGATGGCTGCGGCTTTCTGGGCAATCGCTGGGCCTGATCACCCTTTTGCTGGCGCTGGTGATCGCCCGCTCCGGTCTGGCCGCTGAGCCGCGCCCCCACCCCCTCGATCCCAGTCACCGGATTCCGATGAAGGGCCCGGCTGAGGTGGTGACCCTCCAGGGACGGCTGCTGAACGAGGGACAGGTCCGTAATGGGCGTTGCCGGGCTCTTGTGGAGGTGAACCATCTCGATGGTGAGCGGCGCAGGGGGCGGACTGAACTCACCGTCGAGCCCTGTCAGCAGCCTCTGCATCTGGGCGATTGGATCGAAGTCATAGGGCCGCTACGCAGGCCGCGGCCTGCCGCCCACTCCTTGCTTCATGGGGGAGCGGAGCGGTTGGTCGCTCGAGGCAGTTGGAGTCAGATCCGCACTGACTCCATCCGGGTTTTGCGCCAGTCCTGGACGCCCTTGGCGGATGGCCGCCGGCACATTGCCGAGGCCTTCAGCGAGGCCGCCGGGCCAGCGCGCGGTGGACTGCTGGCCGCTCTCGTGCTGGGGAGTGCCCAAGTGAATCTGATGGCGGATCTGCGTGAGGCCTTCCGCGTGGCGGGGTTATCCCATGCTCTGGCCGCTTCGGGGTTTCATCTTTCCGTGCTGCTTGGCACCACCCTGGCGGCCACCCGCTCAGGTCCGTCTGCTCTGCGCATCGGGGCCGGGGGGAGTGCCATGGGCTTGTTTCTGGCGTTGGCCGGTGCCCAGCCCTCGGTGGTGCGGGCCGTGCTGATGGGGGCCGCCGCTCTCCTGATTCGTGAAGGGGGGCAGCGCAGTCGCCCTATCGGCGTGCTGGTGCTCACCCTGCTGCTCATGCTGCTGATGCATCCAGCCTGGGCCCGTTCCGTGGGATTTCAACTCAGCGCTGCAGCAACCGCTGGTTTGGTCTTGTCGGCGGCCTCCCTGGAACAGTGGCTTTGCACCCATGGGCCGGGGTGGCTGCGCCCTTTCGCCCCTGCCCTGTCCGTTCCCCTGGCGGCCCTGGCCTGGACCCTGCCCTTGCAGTTGCTCCACTTCGGTTCGGCCCCCCTCTACGCCCTGGTCAGCAATCTGCTGGCGGCTCCGTTGCTCGCTCCGCTCACCCTGTCGGCGATGGCGTTGGCCCTGCTTGTGCTGGTAGCGCCGGCGCCGATCACCGCCTTTGTTCTGCCCTGGCTGATCTGGCCCGTTCAGCAGTTGGCAGGCGTGCTGATCGCCGTGGTGCACTGGATCAGTGGCTGGCCATGGGCCCAGTTGCTCACCGGCCGTCCCCAACCGCTGGTGGTGCTTGCGTTCGCCCTTGCCTTGATCCCCTGGTGGTTACCCGCGCTTCGGCGTTGGCGTTGCCACGCCATTCCTCTGGCTCTGTTGGCCGTGGTGGTGCAGGGGTGGGTGCAGTTCAGTGATGACCTGATCAGGGTGGAGCAGTGGGGACGCCAGTGGCTGGTGCTGCGGCATCGCGGCCGTGCGGCTTTGTTGAGCAGCCATGGCGATGGCCTGAGTTGCCATGTGGCTAGGCAACTGGGCGAGGGGCTTGGCCATTCCCGTTTTGATTGGGTGGCGGTGATGGACCCTGTGGCCATGGACCAGTCCAAGTGTTGGAGTCCCCTGGCACATACCGTTGTGGCGGAGCACCAGGGGCAGCTGCCTCTGCGGTCCGGGCAGACGTTGACAAGTGCAGGCCTCGGTTTGCGCGTGACGGGTGCCAGAGGTCGACACCTGCAGGTTCAGGTGGGACAGCGGGTGTTTGCTCTGCGTCGCAGAGATCTGTTACCCCCACGTGGCGAGGTGGCTTGGGTGGGGCGTGGGGCGGAGCTCTAAAGTGATTGAGCGCATCACTGCGCAGGGAGAGGTGGCAGAGTCCGGTTGATTGCGCACGACTCGAAATCGTGTAGGGGTCACACCCTCGTGGGTTCGAATCCCACCCTCTCCGTTTTAATGAAACGACTGTTGAGACATCAGCGCTGAACGATTTGTTTTTGGCTGACTCAACTTGTTGGAATGGCCTGTCGGTGTTTGGTGCTTTTGCTTGAGTGCCTTCAGGTTGGTCATGATCCGAAAAATGCGTTTGAAGAACGAAGGAATCTTTGTTTTGATGAATTTACGACTGTGCATTAGTCGGGGTGATCGATGCTCAGAGTGTTCTTGGGTCTATCGTCGTTAATAGCCAGTGATTGTTAATAGGCTCAAGTTGAATTCGACCTGCCGCAGGTAATTCTGTGGCTTTTGTCTTTAAAGATGATGGCAAAAACATTTGAGAACCTCTGGGGTTAGAAGTTTTTCGGAGCCAGATGAGTTTTCGAGGGCGAGTGCCCCCGTTCCTCACCGGAATGGCCTCAGTTCCATGCCAATGCTGTTTGAAGGTTGCGGGCGACACCTGGCTGATGCCTTCACCACGCCACGCTGTGGTCATGAAGCATTTGTGTGTCGGTCAGGTTCTGCTCTGTCCAGCCAGCGGCATGCACTGGCAGGTGATGCACTCCATTCCAGGCCGACTGCGACTGCGTCGTGTGGACTGTTCCCTAGACCCTTCTCAGGTGCAGGCACTCATCCATCAGGCACTCCAGCGTCGTTGGGTCCGCCGTGTTCGGGCCAATGCCATGGCCGGCAGCCTCACGTTGGAGGGAGACCCGCGTCGTCTCACGCACAAACGAGCAGTCCTCATGCTCCTGCAGCAGTCGGCGCAGCAAGAGGTGGCTCTGTCCCTGTCCATAGCGCCGTCTGTCAATGCGCAGGCACTGCGTCGACTGTCTTTTGTGCTGGCCCTGTTCGGTGTCAATGCGCTTCTTGACCTGCCGATGCTGCTGCTGTTGCTTCCAGTGGGTCCGCTTTTATTCCTGCCGTTGTTGCGGGCCTTTTGGTCCGAACGGCGTGCAGGGCAGATTCCAGCCAAGACCCTGGATCTTCTTTGGTACGGCTCCCTCGCTTTTCGCGGTCATGGTCAGGCATTGCTGTTGGAGTGGGGGATTGAACTTGGCAATCATTCGCTCAAGCGTTGGACGCCTGGCCCTGAGCAGTGCACGTTGCTTCGGGAGCGTCTCGAGGACTTTCGCCAGCGTTGTTCGGTGAGGCTGCAGGCATCCGATGGGTCCGTGGCAGAGATTCCCAGTTCCAGCCTCAGGGCTGGTGATCATCTGCGTCTGTTGAAAGGCGAGCGATTGCCCTGTCACGGACAGGTGGTGCAAGGTGCAGGAACCGTTGCTTCGCTCTGGGCCGATGGTCGCTCTGTGCAGATCCCAGTCAGGCCTTTTCAACAGCTGCCTGCTGGGATCCGGCTGGTTAGTGGTGATCTTGTGATCCGGGTGATCGCAACAGAAGATCCCTTGCAACCAGAGGATCACTGCACCCAAGTCATGGCCTCGGAGGTCGCTCCACCTCCAATCATTGAGGCATCACGACGTCTGCACTCGCGCACCGTCCCTCTGATCCTGATGGCGGGAGGTGGTTTACTTCTGTCCGGACAGTCCAGCCGTGCGGCAGGACTGCTTCAGTTTGATCCCCTAAGCGACTGGGAGTTGAGCTGTTCATTGCAGTTAGGCGCTCTCCAACGGGATGCCTTGAATCTGGGCATGGTTCTGCAAAGACCTGAGACCTGTGCAGCGATAGCGGCCAGCCATCAGTTGTTGATCACGGAATCGGTGCTTGGCCGTTTCATGTCGATGGAACTGGAAAGCCTTCACCCATTAATGGATGCGAGTGCCGACGAACTGGTGCAGATCCTGGCCGGGTTCCGTTGCAAGCAACGACCATTCGGACTCACGGCTTACACCACGCTTCTTCAAGCCATGGATCTGGATCCATGCAGCGTGGAAGAGATCGAAATGAATGGTTCTCTCGGATGGCGTGGTCTGGTGTTGGGTGAGCGGATTGAGATTGGAGGCCCGAATCTTTTGCGTGCCCGTCAGCTCCAGCATTCAGGGGATCTCGGTCCTATTGGTCACTGGACCTGGATGTATGTGATTCGCTCCGGTCAATTGATTGGAGGGGTGGCCTTCAAGGTGAGTCAATCGCGACGGGTTTTAAGAGCTTTGCGAAGACTGGAACGCAATGGTGTGCAGATCACGCTCATGATGCGTTGGGACATGCAGTTCGCCAATCTGTTGCGCCAACGGCTCGATCTTCCCGAGCAGAATGTTGTGTTTGAGCCTGATGTGTCCAAGCAGTTGTCCTTGCTTGAGCAGGCTCGCTCCCAGGGACCGGTGATGCTGCTTGCAGGAGAGGATGCCGATATTCCCTTGATCGCAGCTGCTGATGTGGGGATGCGGATCTCTGACCTGGATCAGGCGTTCTCCCAGGAGCTTGCCGATGTTCTGATCGCAACTCGCTGTATTGATCAGCTCCCTGTGCTGGTCAATCTTTGCCAACGGTTCCAGAGACGGCAGACAGAGCAAGTGGTTTGGGTGCTCATGCCTCACTTGTTTGTGGTGTTGGTGAACCTTGTGATCCCACTCAACCCTTTGATTGCAGTGATTCTTGTGGATCTCCCCATTCTCACCGCGGATATCTTCAATTCCCGTTCTGGTGCATGCCTCACGCTTGGCAAGAGGGCTTAAGAGTTCAACCGCGTTTGGATGTCACGGTCACGGCAGGTTGGGTTGGCTTGTTGGTTTCAAGGTCCGCACGAGCTTCAGCGAGAAGGTCCGTGAAGGTTTCGCTGACCTCTGAAAAGCCGTGTCCCACTCCTTTCAAGAGTGCTCCTGTCGTGTCGGCCAGACGAATTCCAAGCTTGAGCCCCTGCTTGGTAATGGTGCGGCCGCTGTTGCTAACCGAGCGGCTCCAGTCGGTTTCCTTTCCACTAACGGCCTTGACGGCAGGTGCTACAGCAACAAGCGCAGCGCCGACGCCCATGGCCAGGAGAAATTCGAGTTCGAACATCGTGGTGAAGGGGCCGGAAGGAAAGGCCGATGAACATCCATTGAAAATTACTGCTTTATGCCGAAATAGCGGCGACTTGTGCTCATCAGGAGACAGCACCGAGCCACTCGATGGCTCCCTCTTCGAGGGTGTAACAAGCCGCTTCGATCCGAAGAGTTCCTTGCTTCACGCGCTCCTGCATTAACGCACTGCCATGAACCAAGCTGCGAGCCGATTCCATGCTGTTGGCTCGGCAGGCTGCCCCCACATCATTGGCGATACCAACGCGTTTGAGATTGGAGCGGATGGTGCCAACCAGATCGCTGAGTGCTGGAGTGAGCGTTTCCTCTGGAGTGCAGGCTGCTGTTACGGCTCCGCAGCGTTCGTGCCCCATCACCACAATGAGATGGATGCCCAGCGACAGCACGCCGTAGTCGAGAGAGCCAATGGTGTCGCTGTAACTTGTATTCCCTGCGGTGCGGACCACGTAAAGATCCCCAAATCCTGCATCAAAGAGCAGCTCAACGGGAACGCGCGAGTCGGAACAACTCAAGATGGCGGCCATCGGGCGTTGCCCATCCACCAGCTGCTTGAGCCTGTGAGCAGAGGAGTGGGGGTGTCGGGACTCTCCCGCCATAAATCGATCATGCCCCGCCTTCAAAGCTTGAAGACTCTGCTCCGGCGTCATCGTCATGTCTGTTCTCGTAGAAGGATTTTGGCCGCAGGGTGCCATGAATTGTCTCGTTGTTCTGGACACGGTGTCGTCATGACCACCCCGTTCTGAGTCGTTCACGACCAACATGACGCGGTGGTCCGTTGCTTGCCCGTGGCTGATGAGATGCTGACCCTGTCGAGACTCGAATCCGAGCTGGGACTCTCGCGCGCTGAGATTCTTGTCTTGGCTCAGCGGATTGGCATCAGTCCTGAGCGTCGAGGGCTGCGTACATTCCTGCGGGCGAGTGACGTTTCACGTTTGAGAGCTGCAGTCACCAGCGATGGTGGGGAGCTTGTACCGACCGAGCTTGAGCTGGTTCAGGCCCATGGCGAGGGTGATGCGTCGTCTTTGCCGGTCGTCAGTGGCGATTCCAATTGGATGAAAGCTGAGCAGTTCGCAGATCTGAGGCTGTTCAGGGAGCGTCTCGAGATCCTTGAACAGCTTGTGCGAACTGGCATCGAAGTGGACAGCCGCGAGCTGGCGGATCTTCTTCAGCTCAGGCGCCTACCTCCTTTGCAGGATCTCGACGATGGGAAAGGCTTTGAGAGACGAGGACTTCGTTGTCTGCGGATCCAGCGGTCGGGTCAGCGATCCTCATGGCGACTTGTGAAGGCTGCCAGCTGAGGTCTTGCATCCCCAGCGGGGTAACCCACCCGTTCAACGCTCAGGATGTTGTGCAGCTCAGCAATCAACATCGGTAGGTCGGCAAGAAGGATGGTCTGAAGCGGCGGGATCCAACCCACAACCGTTGCCAGGGTCGAAATGAGTTGTGTGGTGGTGATCAGTCCAAAGTTGCTGTTCTCTGTGGACTGCAATCTGCGGCTCAGCTCGATCAGTCTGGGAATCCATCCGGCGTTCGTGGGAATCGTCAGATCGCAGAGTTCAGAGATGAAGAGGCTGTCGTCTTCGACGCGCATGCCGATTGAGACATCGGCCAATTCAAGGGCTGCGAGGTCCTGGATCAGGTACCCCAGATACGCCACCCCAGTTTGGGATTGTCCTTGAAGGCGTCTCACCAGTGCGACCCGCTTGGCTCCGTCGCAACCTCCATGGATTTGGCCATCAGGAAGTCCCAGGCTGTGAACGCTGGCTTTCAGTTGTTTCGACGGAAGGGTGGAGACCACATGGAGCTTGATGCCTTGTCTCTTGAGCAAAGATGACGCTTGAATCCAATGATCATCAGGACACATCGTCATGGTGATCCTGCCGATTGCGTTGCCATCACGACGAATGGTTAGGGGATGCAGGATCTCAATGGCATCTGAGGAGGAAGGCGATTCCGTCACATCGGGCTCTACCAAGTAGCGCTGGCCATCGGCGGTCACCACATTGAAGCGTCGGGTTGCTGACTCGATCGTTACCGAGTCAATTGCTGTGGGCTTGTCGATCTCGCGTAGCTGATCGGCCCAGATCGAGGGGCCTCCCTCTTCTACTAACCAGGATTGGATTCCCGCGAGAAGTCTCACTAGGCTTCCTTCTGCTAAGCCATCCTCGATCCTGTGCTCCTCAAGGTTGATCCCACGGTGGTGGTTCAGGCTGCTGAAGGTCACCACAAGATGCTTGATCTTGCCAAAACTGCTCAGCGTGTTGGGGTTGTGAAGAGTGACGTTATGCAGCTTCAGATCAGCTACCGCTGTCAACCTGGCACCACTCACGCTCTGTTCCCAGTTGTGCAGGGGGGTGAATTGCAGGGGCGCGAACGCAGCATGGCCGGCACCAGTGGCAATCAAAGCACCGCTGCTTAGCAGCAGAAAAGGATTCATCCAGCGACCGATGGTTGCGAGATCGCCCGCTAAAACGTTGTCCTCGAGGCAGCTGTGTGTCTGCTGTTCTTGCAATAAGGCATAAGTGGGGTCGTTGTCGAGTTCCGTCTGCAGGCTCAGGACTCCCTGGCCTTTAATCACCAGCGCCCCGGCTTTGACGCCATCGCCTTGCTTCAACCAGCGTGGTTGCCAGTCTCCATTAATGCGTTTATCAATGACAAGCAGATCCCCGCACTCCACGCGCGAACGCAAGGGACACATTTGTTCGGCATGAATTCGATACTTTTGCCCGCGTTTCGCATCGGAAAGGCAGATGGGCTGTTGATCGGGATCCGGCGACGTGAGATGAATTCGCTCTTCGAGTCGCTGCAACAAGCGTTTTGGGCTTCCGGTTTCGTCGGAGGGCAGCATGGATTGCTGCATCAAGCCCGTTCCATCGTGAATGCTGAGATCCACGAGAACTTCCTCGGGAAGTCCTTGAATGAGCATGAGCCCGGAGAGTCCAAGCTCCATTAAGTCGTAATCGGTCTCCCCCTTGAAGAGAGATCGCAATCCTGCAAGAACCCTTGGCCAAATCATCACCGACGACAGGCCGACCAGCAGGGTGAGCGGCAGAGGGATCAAGAGATCAAACAGCAAGATCCCTGTGCAGACTCCACCGTGCAACAACACGCGGCTTGCGCGTTTTGACCGCACCAAAGCCTCGCAATCCGGTTCGAGTTGCGTGCCACCTGGATCGAGTGCCAGAGCAAGCAGCTCCTCCAGCTTCGGGCGGTGGTCGGAGCTCACATGAATGCAGAGACTTCCGGCAAGGGGGTTGATGCGGAATCCCAGCAGCCAGGGACAACCACCCAACACCAATCGGGTGTGGCGTAGTGTCTCAACGTTGAAGAGTGAAGGGTTCCAGCGAACCCTGACTCTGCCGGGAAGGTCACTGACCACTGTCCAGGGTTGGACATCTGAGGTGATCGAAACCATGGTTGTCATGGCAATCAGGGGGCGGATTGAACGAAGGGACGTCGCATCAGCAGTGAGAGTTCAAGACACCAAGTCGCCAGAAGAATCAGAACAGAACCCGGGGACAATGGCAGCAGGTGCGCTGGTAGGCCGATCAGTAGAAGCAGAAAGGCCATTAGGGCGAGAATCAAACTGAGTGCCAACGTGATGACATTGCCAATGGGTGGCAATGGGGATCTGATCGTTTTTACGGAAATCGCCAACACCTTGGGAGGAGGAGGCGTGACTCCCAAAGCATCGAGGGACGCCACCAGGGCGTGGGTTGCGACGTGCCAATTCAGTTCACCCTGAGCTGCTGTGGTGTGGAACGAAATCGAACCGGCCAGCCTGTTGCAACGGAACTGAATGCTGTGGTTGGTGAGGCGTTTGGAGAGTTCCCGTTCGAGTTGACTCCAGCACATGGTGGTCGCCGAATCAATCGTGTAGCGGCAACGCAGGGCGTTGCGGTGGCGCAAGGTCAGGCAGTCGCTGCTGCTCAAGCCACCGCCTCAGCGATCTCCAGCGGGTGGTAGATCTGCGTTGTTTCGCAGTAGCGCCAGCTGTGTCCGTCAGGATCTTGGAGGCGGCTCCAAGAGGGAAGTCCCCCTTTCTTGCGCATCGAGCTAATCCTTTGATGGGTTGTTCCCAAGCGCTTGGCAAGATCACTGGCGCGCAACGGTGCAGGCAGGTCGCAGCTTTGCGGTTCTGATAGGGGGGAAGGACGGAATCTGAGCGTGCGCATGGCATTACCAGCAGCGACCAAGGAGGACCCGTTGTTGATCAGCACCGCTGTGATCGGTCCCAGGGGGAAGAAGGTTCCGATGAGCAGTGCGCTGAGGTTGGGAACGCCAACGATGCCGATGTTCTCGCGGATGAGTTTGAAGGTGAGCCGAGACAGATCCTGTGCAGCGATTAGATCGGAAACACGATCGTTCGTGAGCACGATGTCAGCGGTTTCCCTGGCCAGGTCGCTGCCAGAAGCGAATGAAACAGACACATCGGCGTAGGCCAGAGCCGCTGAGTCATTGATGCCATCTCCCACGAACACCACCCGCTTGCCTTGGTCTTTGAACGCTTTCACCAGATCTGCTTTCTGATCGGGTAGCGCTTCCGCGTGCACTTCATCTGGATGTAGACCAAGCCGTGCGGCCACAGCGTGAGCAACGGTTGCGATGTCGCCGGTGAGCATGTGCGCTTGGATGCCGCGGCGGTGCAGTTCTTGCACCAGGGCGTGGCTGTCGGGACGCAGGGTATCGGCGGCGTGGAAAACACCGACGATGGCACCGTCGACGGCGAGAAAGACAGGTGTTGCTGTGTCCAGCTCTGGGCGAATCGGTAGTTCTGGCTCAGTCAAGCCTTCTTCGCGCAGCAATCGGGAGTTACCGATCAACACGGAATGGCCTTCGATCACAGCGGAGACTCCACGCCCAATCTTGTAATCCCAGGCATCAGGAGTGGCAGGATGCTGTTCTGAGAGTGCCGCGTATTGAACGATGGCCTCTGCAATCGGATGGTTCAGTCCCTGTTCGGCGGATGCCGCCAAATGCATCAGTGTCTCGGGCTCGAACGATGGGTCGAGCACATCGAAATGAACCACCGAGGGGTGCCCTTTGGTGAGTGTGCCTGTCTTATCGAAGACAACAACGTCGATCTCATCGAGGAGTTCGAGCGCACGTCCACTACGGATCAGGAGTCCTTGGCTACCTGCGCGTGTCAGGGCAGCCATGATCGCCGTTGGCACAGAAACCCTGAGGCCGGTGCCTAGGTCGAACATCAGCAGGGAGGCCGCCTGGGCGAGATTGCCTGCGCTTAGAAGCAGTGAGACTCCTGCCAACGCAAGAGTCGGCAACACAAAGCGGTTGGCAACCCTTGCTGCGACATTGCCCACCCGAGTGTCGAAAACAGGAGCTGAGTCGATCAGCGCTGTGATTTGACCGATGCGGGTGTCACAGCCCACAGCCGTGATGCGCATGATCATGGTTCCTTCAAGCAGGATGAATCCAGCCAAAACTTCATCACCTGCCTCAGCGTGTCGGGGGACAGATTCACCGGTGAGCTTCACAACATCGAAGCTGACTTCGCCTTTTTCAACGATTCCATCGCAGGGAATGCTGTCCCCTGGATAAAAAATGGCTCTGTCATTTGATCTGAGTTCAGAGCTGGGCACGATCGTTTCGTTGCCAGCATCATCAATACGGCGGACATCCGCCTCAAGGCCGGCCAGGAGATCGGAGCTAGCTGAATGCGCGATCCGTTGGGTGGCATCACGAACCGCTTCACCGCCCTCGATCATGCTGATCATCAACGCCGGGCCAACAAGGAACCCCTCGAGACTGTGAATACCCACGGCCAAAGCGTCGAGAGCATCGACGTTGATGCGGCGTTCATCCCGAAGGCCTTCCCATGCCCGACGGAAGCTCAGGCGGGCCGCGATGAGAATGAAGATCGCCACGCCCAGAGGTGGCAGCGATAAGGGGCCGGCGAGCAGTGCCAGTGCCAAGGAACTGACGGGAAGAATGATCCGGGAGGGGACGAAGGGCTCCTCCGCATCGCCATCCCTCAAGGCAACGTCCTGAACCGGAGGGCAGGCGTTGAATTGATGCATCAGTTCCCCATCGCTGGGGAGGGAATTCATCCAGCTGATCACGTCATTGTCACTCCATCCTGAGGTGGATGGAGGCAGGGTGATGATGAGTGATTGAGCCCAGGTGTTGACCCTGGCTGAGAGGATTTCAGGCTGACCGATCAACCAATGCTTCAACGCTTCAGGAGACTTGCGATCGCGAGGAAGACTCAAGCGGAGTCGCTGATCACTGCGATGAATGAGCTGAAAGCCAAGCGACTCCTCCCTCATGTTGAAGCAACCAGAGATGGTGGTGGAATGCGTCACTCGACAGTGACTTCAGTGACTTTCTTGGATTTGCTCGACTTAACAGCAGGCTCCTCTGTCCCTACAGAGGACTCCATTTCATGCTTGGCTTCAGCAACCAGATCTCCAAGCCCCTCGGCTGCTTCCGCCGCTCCGCGCGCAACTCCCTTGGCAGCAGCACCAGCTGCACTGGCCACGGTGACCCCCAATTTGATTCCACTTTTGGCCATGGACCGCCCGGTCTGGTTCATCGAATCGCCCAGTTGGGGATTGCCGAAACGCTTCACCATTGGTGCCAATGCAACTAGTCCGGCACCGACACCGAAGGCAAGTACGGTCTCCAGCTCGAACATTGCATGAACCACTCTTTCGAGGAACCTACTTGCTTTTTTTCGATTCAGCGATGTCAAAATTGATAGGAGGGCTTGAAACGTAGTGGTCAATACATTGCAAGGACAGACAGTGCCATCGCTGGTCTTCCTTTGCGCTGATCACTTGGAAATGGCCTCTGATCTGTTGATTGCACAACCTGATGAGGGCCCGGTGCTTGACCTTGCCGGGGATTTGTCGCTGGTTCTTCCAAGCGACTTTCCTCGCATCGTGAAGCCCTTCGCGATCGAGGCGCATTCCCGCATGCTTTGGAGTGAGCTGAAACAGCCCCTTACTCCTTGGCTTCTGATGCTGGGATTCGAGGATGTTGACCCCAAGCCTCCCTGGCTGCTTCCAGGACTCCGGGATCTCCAGGCCTTGCTATGGCTAGCTGAACAGCTGGATCACAAGATCAACTCCAGCGGTGATGGGGTTGTGACGGTGGTGCTTCCACCGGCTACCCAGGCTCTGGCCATGCTTCAACTGGCTCGTCAGGGCCCGGAGCTGCTCGATTCCCTTTGGGACCCCCTGTTGACCTGGTGGACCGAGACCCGGCGGAAGCTTTCACATTTTGACCGAATGCTGCGCTTGCAATTGCCTGCTGCTGACGCTCTAAGACCACCCGAGGTATGGAGAAGGCGGTTGCAGACACTCTCCACCTGTTTGAACAACCCTGCTCACAGCGAATTGGTGCTGGCGCTGATTGGAGATGCCGCACGCTGGCCTGTTCTGAGACGACGCTGCGCCCTGATGCCGCTCAATTCCCTTCCACTCAGTCGCATCGTTCTGCAGGGTCAGGGCTGGACCATGATCCCCTTGTCAGATTCGGGACTACCCATCCTCATCACTGCGCGCGACGGATTGGATCAACGGGATGCCATTCGACAATGGTGGGGCTCAGCATCGACGCCGCCTCCTTCTGTGCACTGGGGTCGTGGGGATCAGCAGGGGCGATTGACGCTCACTTGCCGTGTTTTCGCTCCCGGTGTCGAAAAAGCGGATCTGCGCATCACTTGCCGAGATCAAAAACTGGAAATCTCCGCATTGGAACAACGTCTGCACATCCCCTTGCCCGAAGAATGTCATGGATTCACACCTTTATCCGCAAGAGTTAAAGGCGTTTGCATCGAGATCGAATTCCGCTGAGAGGTAGGCGATGGCTCTGGCCTCCATCCCAACCACCAGGCCATTAAAAAGAAAGGCGTCCCAGGTAGGACAGGGAGCGCCCATCCCGCCACAGCAAGGGCCATTAGAACTTTGATACCACCCGTACGCGATCGCTGAAGCACGCCGGCCAATCCGCGTTCAGGGGGAATGACAAGGTGCGCGCAGGGAGCTTGCAGCACGTTCTTGAGGAGTTGTAATCCAATCTCGATGGATTGTTCCTTGTCGACACACCAGAGCACGAGCCCTCGTCCCGCCAGTGCGGAGCGAGCCATGACGCCCGATTCATCACGCTCAATCAGCCAGATCACGCTCCGCAGCATCTCTGGGCTGGGCTCAGACTTGAAGCGGATGCGGGCTCTGGCATGGAGTCGATGCTCCACCCCAAAGTGAGTGGTTTTATGCGCATCAACGCTCATGGCCGTGTCAAAAAACCTCCCTTAACTTAAGCATTGGGAGTAAAGACTCGTTTGGAACCGGTTCCTGACCTCTGAATGGATTTGAATCGTGAACAGGTGGTTCTGACGGCCTCCCCTTTTCCCCATCGGCTGTTCAGTGCGTTTCATGATCTAGAGCGCGCCAAGATCGCTGGCTCGATTGGTGTTGTTGTTGCCCTGATCATCTTCTGCTTGATGGGGGCGCGCTGGAATGTGCTTGATGAAGCCTTTTCTGTTGGGTTTCTCAGCGCTATGTTGCTCGACCTTGTCCGTTTCAATGTTTGTGCATCACGATTGAATCTTCCGCAGACACGAACGCTCTTCGGCCATGAAAGAGCTCGTCGCATGCGACTGATTCTCAGGACGGTTTTGTTTACATTTATGAGTATTGCCCTGTTGAGCTTAAGCATTAGCGACATTCATTCTGGTCAGAGTTTCTTGCCGGAATGGTTGAGAATTGTTGTTTACTTTCTGTCTATGTTCGCTACGTGGATGCAATTGCACAATGGTTTTGGCATCCACTATGCCAAGAGTTATTTTCAGCTCAACCCTCGCAGTGGCGAGAGCGGTGAGTCCCCTCAGGGATTGATCTTCGAAGGAAATGAACCAATTTTTACCGATTTTCTTTACGTCGCTTTCGCGGTAGGCCTCACCTATGCCATGAGTGATGTAACACTTGAAGATTCAAGGATTCGTAGAGTGGTGTGGTTTCACTCCATTGTGAGCTTTCTTTTTTATTCAACGGTGATTTCTGCTGTGCTCAACCTGGTCACTAGTGCCTGATTAGGAATGAAACAGCAGAACGAGCCCAAGGCTGACCTGATGAAATTCGCGTTCTTCGCGAGTGAGATCGAGTCCGACTTCCAGTCCCTCTTTGAGGGCATCGTCAAAGGGAGGGGTGAGAGGCTGGTTGTTGGATTGCCAGAGCGCGGCGATGCCCACAGGCGTGGCATGCCATCGAAAGTTGCCGGTTTCACCGATTGAGGGCTCCTTGAGGGACTCCTCGAGCAGGCTGTTGAGAGGGGTGCTGGTCGTTGCCATGCCCCAAGCTTCGGGACAAGTCGCCTCGGCGGCAATTGCCTGAGAGACTTCGTGATGAATCTGTCGCGTTGTGAGACGGCTTGATGCGGAGTCAAGGTCGTGTGCATTGGTTCTGTGCCGTTGCTGCTACTGGCCCCGCACGGCTGACGGATCGTTGTCTTTGCGGTTGATTGGGATGAGACGCAAGGGACAGGGATTGGTCGGTTCATCCCGGAAATCCGTGCTGAAGCCTTCGGCTTCCGGGATGAGCCGCCGTGCTTCTCGACGGCATCTCGAGCTGATTTCCGCTCCTGCCTCGAGCCTGACAGCCCTCACCCTCGTTCGCCGTCAAAGCCGAGTGGGGAGAACCATCAAGCGCAGTGGTGATGTGCTCTTTTCACTCGCCGTTCTCGCGTTGGGAGCACCGTTGTTTGGCTTGTTGGCAGCACTGGTGAAGCTCAGCTCTCCGGGACCGGTGTTTTATGTGCAGAAACGCGTTGGCCGGGGATACCGTCGCTTTGGCTGCATCAAATTCCGCACCATGCGAGCCGATGCGGATGCCGTGCTGGCTCAGGTGTTGGAGCGATCGCCAGCCATGCGTGCTGAGTTTGAGCGTGATTTCAAGCTGCGGGAAGATCCGCGGATTACGCCGATTGGCCGTTTCCTCAGGCGATCAAGCCTCGATGAACTTCCCCAGTTCCTCAATGTGTTGCGTGGAGAGATGAGCGTGGTGGGGCCCAGACCGATCGTCGATAAGGAAATTGAGCGCTACTCCGACTACATGGACGAGGTCCTGGCCGTCCGCCCAGGACTGACTGGGCTTTGGCAGGTAAGCGGTCGCAATAACCTCAGTTACGCAAAACGGGTTCGACTGGATCTGGCGTATGCCAGAGGTCGTTCATTCTTTCTGGATTCCGCCATCATTTTGCGCACATTTGGAGTTCTTCTGTTGCCGATGGATCGTGGCGCTTACTGATCCATAGGAATGAGGCATTACTCGAAAGAGCAGATCCAGCGTCTCCGCTTCCGTCATAGGGGTTACTTCCTACTCCTGGTCAATAAGTTGCTGTTTCTGCTTTTGCTCCCGTTTGCGGTTCAATATCCGTTTTTTCTGTCGGCTCTTCTGATCTCCTTGGCAGTCGTGCTGATGGGATTTGTTGTGCGTTACAGCCGAATCAAGCGTCAAATCAGGTCGATCTACGTTCTCGGATTTCTAGCGATTGCACTCGAAGTGATCTGGCACTTGGCCTTGTTTTTTCTGCCGGCTTTTGGTCATTGGCTCACGCTGCCGCATGTGCTCGTCTGGACTGTTTTTTTCTTCGTGAATGTTTTGTGGATGATTCGGTCGCTGATCCGAGAGCCGTTTGTGACTGTGGCTGTGGTGATGGGGGCTGCGCAGGGGTACCTCCTGATTGGGATTGCGGGTGGAGTTCTGCTGACTGCAGCTCTCGAGCTGCATCCATCGGCCTTTGATCTGTCCGTATTGACCCAGGGTGATCATGCGTCTCTCACAGGGGGCGGGGCGCTGGCTGTGGAGCGTTACGCCCCGGTGCTGATGGCGGCCTCGTTCAACCTGCTCACCACTGTTGGATCCGGAGTGATGAACTCTGCTGATGTCACGTCCCAAGTCATCGTCACGGTGATCACTGTGAGTGGCCAGCTGTATGTGGCCATTCTCATTGCCCTGATCTTGGGACGTTTTCACACCCGCTAAGTCATTGCTTCGTGAGCAGGCTCAGTCCTCCCGCTGCAAATAGCCACAGCGATTCCAGTCGCGCCGACAGATTGAGGATGGTTCGTACTCCGTGCGGGTCGGCTTCAGCGCCTCCAGCCTTCAGAAGGGGTTTGTCGATCCACGTGTCCCCATAGCGGTTGCTGCCTCCAAGCTGAACATCGGCGCAATGGGCGTAGATCGCTTCCGACCGTCCAGCGTTCGGTGAGGGATCCAGGGATCCATCCCGTTCCGCCGCCCGTACCAATGAGGGCCACATCCACCAGCTGCGGCTGATCAGGGGCAGCGTCACCATCACCAATCGGCACGGCAGCCAGGTGAGGGCGTCGTCCAAACGGGCGCCTGCTGTCCCCAGCCAGCGCAATCTTCCGCGCTTGTAGCCCAGCATGGAATCAAGGGTGCTGCTGGCCTTGAAACCCCAGGCGAGCGCGAGAGGGCCAGGACCCTGGAGCCAGCCTGCTCTCCAGAGAACAACGCCAACGAGCATCCAGAACAGGGGCGCGAAGACGCCATCAACGGCATTTTCACTGGCCGTTTCCGCTGCTGCGCGCAAAATCTCATTGCCGCAGAGCTGGTTCGTCTCCCGGCCCACAATCCAGCTCAGTCGCTCCCGTGCAAGGGTCGGCTCTGCGTCGTCCTGGTCTGGGAGGGCCTTCACCACGGCGATGACACTGTCGTGAAGGCTTCGTGCCGCCAGAGCACTGGCCAGCGCCATCACGAGGATCAAACCAGCAGCCCACTGCCAAAGTCCGCTGGACTGCAGCCAAAAACGCTCGATCAGCCATCCAGCGCCAACGCTGGTCAACACCAGCGCCGTCGTAATCAGACCACCACTCAAGCGCAGTTCCCTGGGACGATCTCCCGCCCAAGGTTCCAGCCGTTGCCTGAGATAGCGGATGGCTTGCCCCATCCACACCACGGGATGGGGCAACCACCGGGGATCTCCGATCAACCAGTCGAGACCGGCAGCGGCGATCACCAGGACGATGGGCTGAATGGTCCCTGGCTCAGGAGGCTTTCAACCAGCTGAACATCGACCGCAGGCCCTTGCCCACTTCCTCGATCTTGTGGTGACGGTCCTGTTCGCGGATCTTGTTCATCTCCGGCTTGCCGGCTTCGCATTCCGCCACGAAGTTCTTGGCGAAGGTGCCGTCCTGGATGTCGCTGAGGATGCGCTTCATTTCCGCCTTGGTGTCGGCCGTGATCAGGCGCGGACCGCTCACGTAGTCGCCGTATTCGGCGGTGTTGGAGATGGAGTCACGCATGGCCGACAAGCCACCCTTCACCATCAGATCCACGATCAGCTTCACCTCGTGCAGGCATTCGAAGTAAGCCAACTCGGGCTGGTAGCCAGCTTCCACCAGGGTTTCGAAACCTGCCTTCACCAGTTCGGAGAGGCCGCCGCAGAGCACAGCCTGTTCACCGAACAGATCGGTCTCGGTTTCCTCTTTGAAGTTGGTCTCCAGAATTCCGGCTCGGGTGCCACCAATTCCTTTGGCGTAGGCCATGGCCAGGCCTCGGGCTTGCCCAGACGCGTCCTGCTCGATCGCGAACAGGGCGGGCACGCCCTGACCGTTCTGGTATTCCCAGCGCACGGTGTGGCCCGGTCCCTTGGGGGCGATCATCACCACATCAACGTCGGCAGGAGGCTTGATCAGGCCGAAGCGGATGTTGAAGCCATGGGCGAAGCTCAGCACCTTGCCCGCTTTCAGATGCGGTGCAATTTCCTTGGCGTAAACGTCCTTCTGGAACTCATCGGGCAGCAGCACCATGATCCAGTCGGCTCGTTCTGCAGCCTCCGCCACAGAGAGCACTTCGAGGCCATCGGCCTTGGCTTTCTCAGCGGAGCGACTGCCTTCGTACAGACCGACAACCACCTCAACACCGCTGTCCTTGAGATTGAGGGCGTGGGCATGACCCTGGGAGCCATAGCCAACGATGGCTACCGTCTTGCCGCTGAGCAGCGAGAGATCGGCATCGGTGTCGTAGAAAAGCTGAGCCATCCGGACGGTGGTTGTGGAGCTTGGTAACGACTGAGCTTACGCAAGCGCCGGGTGGCTCAGGCCTCGTTCGGATGAGCGATCACGCGATCGATGAGGCCATAGTCCTTGGCCTCCTGGCTGCTGAGGAAGTAGTCACGATCGGTGTCCTTCTCGACTTTCTCGAAGCTTTGGCCGCTCATCTCTGCCATGGAGCGGTTGAGCATCTCTTTCATGCGCAAAATTTCCTGGGCTTCGATCTCGATGTCGCTGGCCTGCCGCTGCGCCGTTCCGCCCAGGGGTTGGTGGATCATGATCCGGCTGTGAGGCAGTGCCAGGCGCTTTCCTTTGGTACCGGCTGCAAGCAGAAACGCGCCCATCGAGGCGGCCAGGCCGACACAGATGGTGACCACGTCACTCTTGACGTACTGCATCGTGTCGTAGATGGCCAAGCCTGCTGTTACCGAGCCGCCGGGGGAATTGATGTAGAGGTAAATCGGCTTGCCGCTGTCCTCGGAATCGAGATACAGCATCTGAGCGACGAGGCTGTTGGCGACGGCATCATTGACTTCTGAGCCAAGAAACAAGATCCTCTCCACTCCCAGGCGGGTGTAGATGTCGACCCAGCGCTCCATCTGGCTGCCGGGAAGGCGGTAAGGGACGCTTGGGGTTCCGATGGGCATGGTTCCTGGGGGATGACGTGTGGGAGAGGGTGGGGATGAAAGGTGTTCAGGCGGCGGGAACCGGCGCCGGAAGATCCTTACGACTGGTGAGGACGCGATCGATCAGTCCGTAGTCCTTGGCTTGCTCAGGGGTGAGATAGCTCATGCGGTCGGAATCTTTCGACAGTTCCTCCACTGAGCGCCCGGTGTTAGTGGAAAGGATTTCAAGCATGGCGCGCTTGTTATGGAGAACCTCTTGCGCGCGGATCTGAATGTCGGTGGCTTGGCCGCGGGCACCACTACGGGGTTGGTGCAGCACGATTGAAGCGTGGGGAAGAGCTGCGCGCTGCCCTTTCGTGCCGGCTGAAAGGATCACTGCCGCCGTTCCCATCGCCTGGCCGATGCAGATGGTGTGAACAGGCGGTTTCACGTAACGAAGGGTGTCGCAGATCGCGAAGGCCTCGGTTTCAAAGCCGATGGCGTCACCGGTGTACCAGCTGGTGCCAGTGGAGTTGATATAGAAGTAAATCGGCTTATCGGGATTGTCGAACTCCAGATACAGGAGTTGGGCGATGATCAGCTCTGTGACATCGATGCCCACCTGACGCTTGGTGTCGTCATCTGAAAAGAGAGGAAGCCCGAGGTAGACGATTCTTTCCTTGAGCAGCAGCGACGGCAGATCCGGCGGTGGCGTTCTCATCACCGACGAGTCGCCGTAATACGGGGCTGACGTGGTCATCCGCTTCTCATCTCCTGTCGTGGCAGGAGCCTAGCGGGATTCCGGCGCCGGACGCTCATTGCTTTTGGACTTCCGGGGTGCTTTGGACGCCTTGCTCTCCTTGCCCACCACGCTTGGGGCACGATCTTGATCCAAACGGGCGAACACCATGCGTCCGCTGGGATTCTGGAGGGCACCAGTGATCACCACAGGGCGGCGTTCTCCAATCGCCGAGCGGGCATTTTCCACCACCACCATCGTGCCGTCCTCCAGGTAGGCCACACCTTGGTGATCCTCTTTGCCCTCTCGCACGATTTTTAGATTGAGTTCATCGCCGGGCTGCACTTCGGGACGCAACGCAATCACGAGTTCGCTGAGATTCATCACCTTCAGATCCTTCAGGCGGGCGACCTGGGCCAGGTTGAAATCTGCGGTTACCAGGGTGCCACCGGTGTCTTCAGTGAGCTGAAGCAGACGGTCATCGGTGCCAGCACCGTCGTAGCGGGTGGTGTTAATCACCAGGCGGCGCTCGTAGGCCTCTCGCAATTCATTGAGCAACTTGAGTCCACGGCGCCCTTTGCCGCGCTTCTCCAGGTTGTTGGAGTCAGCAAGCTGCTGCATCTCATCAATCACGGTCTGCGCCACGATCACCTTGCCTTCAAGCAGGCCGCAGCCGACCATTCCCCGGATGCGTCCGTCGATGATCACGCTGGTGTCAAGAATCTTGGCCGTTGCTGGTGTCAGAACACCATCAGCCACCAGCAACGCTTCCGTTGAGGTCGGATTGAAAAGCCTCAGAAGGGTCCGTCCGTGAACTTCGGCCAGGTTGTATCCCAAGACGCCGAAGAATCCGTTGCTGAGGATGGCTGCCAGGGGTTTCACCAAGGAGCTGGCTCCTGCCAAAGGCAGCAACAGGATTGGTGCTAGCAGCAGGTTGGCCACCAGAAGCCCGAGGATCAGTCCCACAGCCCGACTCACCAAGAGATCGGTGGGCATGGTGCGGACCTGCCGCATCAATTGCTGCCGCAGCCTGCGGAAGACCAGCCCTGCCACGATGCCGATGCCCGCTCCGGCAGCCGTGAGCCCGAAGCGCACCCACTGGGCATTCACATCATCGAGAAGCTCCTGGGGCAGCAGGTGCACTCCCATCCAGCCGGTGGCTGAACCGGAGATGAGAAACAGAATGAGAATGAGCGCTTCAACCATCGTGTTGGATTCCGGCTGCTCACTCCGTTTGAAGGCAGCATGCATCATCGTCGATCGTTTGGCTCGGGATGATGTCCGCACCCGCGCCCCGAAGCGCGTATCTCCATATTCCTTTTTGCCATCGCCGCTGCTTTTACTGCGATTTCGCAGTGGTCCCTCTCGGTGATCGCGTCAATGCGCTGGATGGTCCTGGCAGTCGTTCCATTGCGCTCTATCTGGACCAGATTCTTCAGGAGATCCGTGCGTCGCCACCAGGTCCTCCGCTGGCAACGGTCTACATCGGTGGCGGCACCCCGTCTCTGTTAACACCGGATCAGGTGGGATGCCTACTCGATGCCCTTGCGGATCGTTTCGGCCTGCAGCAAGGGGCAGAGATCACGTTGGAAATGGATCCAGCCAGCTTCTCTCTCGCTGAACTCACGGCGCTGGTCCGTCATGGGGTGAACCGGGTGAGCCTCGGTGGGCAGAGCTTCGATGACACTGTTCTTGCCGCTCTGGGGCGGCGGCATCGCCGGACGGACGTGCTTGAGGCCTGCCGCTGGATGCACCGCTTCCTGCAGGAGGGACGTCTTCGTAGCTGGAGCCTGGATCTGATCCGCAATCTTCCCGATCAGAGTGATGCGGCCTGGTCTGCTGCGTTGACAGAAGCTGTAGCGCTGCACCCTCCTCACCTCTCGATCTACGACCTCAGCATTGAGGCCGGCACCGTGTTCGCCAGACGCGAGCAGCAGGGCACGCTCATGCTGCCCGATGAGGACGGAGCCGCCGATCGAATCGCTTTCACGACGAAGCACCTTTTCGATGCGGGCTACTGCCGCTATGAGATTTCCAATTTCTCCAGGCCGGGGCATGCGTCCCGCCACAACCGCGTGTATTGGAGTGGTGCGGGATGGTGGGCCTTTGGTCTCGGCGCCACCAGTGCCCCCTGGGGCGAGCGATTCGCCAGGCCGCGCACTCGGGAGGCCTATGCCCTGTGGCTCGAGCAGCAACAGCGGGAAGGGCCCCATGCCTCGCTGCTGCTGGATAGTGCGCAGCCGCTCAGTCTCGAAGACCGACTGTTGGTGGGGCTACGCCGTCGGGAAGGGGTGGATTTGCTGCAACAAGCCCAGTGCTGTGGGTGGACGGCCCAGCGCTGTTCCTTGTATCTCCCTGCGTTGGAACAGCGTTGGCAGGAGTTCCTCACGCAAGGCTTGATGGTGAAACGGGGGCATCGCTGGCGACTCACAGACCCCCTTGGCATGGCCCTCAGCAATCAGATCCTGGTGGAGGTTGTGCAGTGGTGGGATCTGCTGCCGGCTGACGCTGCTCCTCCAGCCAGGAGCGAAGCGCTGCAATGCCCAGAGTCCTCCCATCCAGGCGCGCGGGGCTGAAGGGTGGTTGCCTGGGTGTCAGCCCCAGGAGATCGGCCGTCACGCTGACCTGGCCATCACAGTCCTGCCCAGCGCCGATTCCGATCACAGGGATTTGAAGGTTTCTGCGCATTCGGCCTGCAAGGGCCTCCGGCACGTGCTCCAGAACCATCGCAAAACAACCGGCCGTCTCGAGGCTGGTGGCCTGGCGTAGTAAGCGCTCCTGGCTCACTGGATCCTTCGCTTGGCGGCGGTACCCCAGCTGATGCACGGATTGGGGTGTCAGACCTAAGTGGCCCATGACGGGAATTCCCATCCTCACCAGCCGCTCGATCACCTCCACCACCTCCGGCTCGGCGCCTTCCAGCTTCACGCCGGCTGCTGAGGAGTGCTTCAGCAAGTGCCCTGCAGCGGCCACGGCACGGTCGAGACCGCACTGGTAGCTGAGAAAGGGCAGATCGGTGATCACCAAAGGCTGCTCGGATGCAGGCTTGCGCAACCCTCTGCAGACCGCCTGGGTGTGAAGCAGCATCTGCTCAAGGGTCACAGGCAGCGTGGTGGTGTGCCCAAGGCTCACCATCGCCAACGAGTCCCCGACCAGCACGATGTCAGCTCCTGCTTCTTCGACGACTGAGGCGCTCAGGGCATCCCAAGCCGTGAGCATCGTGATGGGGCGGCCGGATTGTTTGAACCGGATCAGATCAGAGGCTCTCAACCTCTTCCTCTAGGCAGCGGGAGTCCATTGCTAACATCCGAAGTGACTCGGACCCATGCGGTTCAGACGCCCAAACCTGGTCAGATCCGGAAGGCAGCAGCCACACGGGATGCTCGGGACAGGCGTGGATTCCGGGTCACCCCTCTTCATCTCCTGCTGATCGGCAGCGCATGCTCAGCGGAGGATCACCTTCAGTTCGCTTGATCCTGACGGGATTGACGCTGACGCAAAAACTCGGGAATTCTGGCTCCAGACTCTGACGTTTCAGGGGCTACATACGCCGAAGGTGCCGCTTTGGGAATGCTGCGCTCACTGCGATAGGGCTGACCGTTTTCGAACCCGGTGGCAATCACTGTCACGTGAATTTCCCCTTCGAGAGCCTCATCCACCACAGCTCCCACGATGATGTTGGCTTCGGGATCCACCACGTCGTAGATCACTTCGGACGCGCTGGTCATGTCTTCAAGGGTCATGTCACGACCGCCACTGATGTTGATCACGCATCCTTTGGCGCCATCGATCCGGGCCGCTTCAAGCAGTGGGCTGTTGATCGCGGTCTGAGCTGCTTCGATGGCACGGGAGCGTCCGGATCCAACACCGATGCCAAGAAGAGCCGTGCCGGCTTCGGTCATCACCGAACGCACATCGGCAAAATCCACATTCACTAGGCCTGGGCAGGTGATGATGTCGCTGATTCCCTTCACACCCATGCGCAACACATCGTCGGCGCTGCGGAATGCTTCTTGAAGGGGAGCACCTGCGATGGCATCCCTGAGCCTGTCATTGGGGATCACAATCAGGGTGTCCACATGTTCCGCCAGGCGAGCGATCCCTTCATCGGCCTGGCGCATCCGCCGGCGACCTTCAAATCCAAAGGGTTTGGTGACGATGCCAACGGTGAGAGCGCCACTTTCCTTGGCGACCTCAGCAACAACGGGTGCAGCGCCGGTGCCGGTTCCGCCTCCCATGCCGGCAGCGATGAAGACCAGGTCAGCACCCTGGATGGCCTGCTGAAGATCAGCGCGGGATTCTTCAGCCGCTTTCTGACCGATGTTGGGATTGCCCCCAGCGCCAAGACCCCTGGTGAGGGTTTGACCGAGTTGAACCCGATGTTCGGCGGATGACTGAATCAGGGCTTGGGCATCCGTATTGAGGACCCGATAAGCAACTCCTTCGAGATCGCTCATGATCATGCGATTAACGGCATTGCTGCCACCACCGCCAACGCCGATCACCTCAATGCGGGCTGACTGACTGGGAAGAATCCCTTCGGCTGCAGGAGACGACGATATTTGACCGTTCACCATCTCCATTGGTACCGCTGACCCGTTGAGCTGCGTTTGCATTATGTCCCTGCGAGTGACGATCGCCGACAGTGAGGACACACTCGGTTTCCTTCTCAGAGAACGCAACCAGTGGTCAGGATTCGCTCGCTTTCTTTGCCGCTTTTGCCGGCAATTGCAGTTCGGGCTTGCTCGGGTCTGATAGATCAATGCTGGTGTCGCTCTGACCTCGCAGCTGGGCTGGAAGGCTGCGTGTCAACTGGACCACAGTGTTGAGCTGCTGGTCGAGGAGGGCTCCATTGGAGCCGAGTTTGACGAGTCCGAGAGAGGCCGTGCGCAGGCTGAGATCTCCATCGGGAGCCACATGGATCACCTCCAAGGGGCTGCCCAGCTGATCTCTTTGCTCGAGCAGCTTGGCGATGGTTGAGCGGCGGCTTGGGATCCAGCCCTGCACACGAACGGCACTCGCCGGTGCCTCGCCCTGGCGCGCCACGGTTAGGGGCATCCAGTGCCCTTCACGATCCACCATGCCTTGCTCCATTCCCCCAGCTCCACTGCGTGTAGCTGCGGCGATGGGGCGTCGGTCTTGCAGTTCCACCTCGAGGCCTGGTGGCAGTAACCGCCGTTGCACGGTTACCGACTGCACAGGCAATTCCGCCATCAGGCGACGTTCCAGCGTGCTCGGTTTCAACGACAGCAGCGGAAGTGGAAAGCGCAGCCGCCCTGCTTTGGCGACGTTGTCTGGGCCGAGGCGATCACTACCGACGACTTGGAGCTGGTCGATGGAGCGCAGCGTCCAGCCTGCACTGAGAAGGATCCAGGCCAGCGCGGTGGACGATCCGGTGAAGACCAGGATCCGCCAGGCCTGAATCAACTGGTCGCGCCGTCGCTCTCGCCTTAACCGCCTGCGACGTTCAACGCTTGGAGGCAGCGGACCCGAGGATTTCGAAGCCCGACGCTGGATGGATTGGGTCTGACTGCGGGGCATCAGAGGTCACAGCGGGCCTTGGCCATCAGCTGCTCCATCCAGCGACGGGCCCGTTCCGCATCGGAAAAAGGAACGTCCATCTGCAGCCCTTCGCCGATCAGCCGTAGACGGCACTGACCCTGGGATTCCTCGGAGAGCGGTGTGTCTCCCGAAGCAAGAGACATCAGCTCAACCAGTTCCAGGGTCTTGATCACAAACCGCCCCTCTTCTCGGAAACTTCCGGCGTGAAAACTGCTCCAACTGAGTTCACCCTCCTTGAGGCGGGCCGCTCCACACCCATCCAGTTTGGCGAGCTCCGACGACTGACTCCACTGTCTGAACAGTGACTGTCTCCGGCGTTCAAGCCAACCCAAAGCGGCCAGCAACACGAACACCAGCAGCAGTGGAAGCCAGAGCAGTCCGTGCATCATCGCGGCGTGACCAGCATCAATCGACTCATTCTTGCGCTGTATCGACCAGCTCCGCCACCAATTGCGGCAATGGGATACCTGTGGCCTCCCAGAGCGTGGGATACATGCTCTGGGAGGTAAAGCCAGGCAGGGTGTTGATTTCATTGAGCCAGATCTGGCCGGACGTTTCGTCGTAGAAGACATCCACGCGGGCCTGGCCGAAGGCATTGACGGCATGGCAAGCCCGAATCGCCATCGCCTGGATCTGCTGGCTCACCGATGCTGGAAGTGGAGCGGGAATCAGCGTGTGACTGCGTCCCTCGGTGTACTTGGTTTCGTAGTCATACCAATCGGCGTCAAAGCGGATCTCCCCCACCACAGAGGCCCGCAGATGTCGCCGCCCCAGCACGGCACATTCCAGTTCTCTGGCTTTGACGCCTTGTTCGACAAGCAGCCTTGGGTCGAGTGCGGCCGCCTGGTGCAAGCCGGCCAGCAGCTCATCCCTGTTGCACGCTTTGGTGATGCCCACCGATGAACCCAGGTTGGCGGGTTTGACAAAACAGGGGTAACCCAGCTCCTGCTCCAGCCGGGTGAGGAGCTGCTCGCGTTGCTCCGGGTCCTCGAGGTCGGTCGCATTCAGGCCCACATAAGGAACCTGAGACAGTCCAGCTGCGGCAAAGGCGGCTTTCATGGCCAGCTTGTCCATTCCCACAGCGGATCCGAGCACCCCGGAGCCAACGAAGGGTTTGTTCATCAGCGTGAACAGGCCCTGCACCGTCCCGTCTTCACCGTTGGGACCATGGAGAACTGGATACCAAAGATCCACTGTGTCGGGATCGACCGGCCAGTGACGGAGCCCAGGAGCCGGCAGAGGTTGGGGCAGGTCGTTGGCGTCGAGGGCCCTGTTCTGATCAAGCGCACGCTGGGCAACGGTCGGCTCCCACCAGCGACCATCGCGATCGATGTAGAGCGGGATCACCTCGAACCGCTCCTGATTCTCCGTGGCCCTCAACGCCTGGATCACCGTCAGGGCTGATCGGATCGACACGGCATGCTCGCCGGATGCTCCTCCGAACACCACGCCAACGCGGAGAGGGGAAGTCGGCATGGGGGCGTTGTCGGTACGTCGGGTTGCCCCGCAACGTATCAGCAGTTCAGAGGAGTGCCACTGAGTGAGAAGGAGCGCACGGCATCGATGCGCACCTGAACCAGGTCACCGGCACTGAAGCGACGACCTTCTCCGTTTTCAGAGCGGAAAAATGTGAGTCTGTTGGTGCGGGTGCGCCCCATCAACTGGGATGGATCTTTGGGATTGATTCCCTCAGCAAGCACCTCTTCCACCCGGCCGGAGTAGCGCCCGTTGCGTTCCCGCGCGCAGCGCTCCACCAGAGCGTTGATTTCTCTGAGTCGCTCCACCTTGATGTCTTCAGGCAGCTGGTTGTCCCAGTCTGCGGCGGGGGTGTTTGGGCGCGGTGAGTAAGCGGCCGTGTTCACTTGGTCGAAACCGATCTCTTCGATCAGCGCCAGGGTCCGCCGGTATTGGGCATCGGTTTCACCAGGGAAGGCCACGATCACATCCGCACTCAATGAGGCATCGGGCATGCGCTCGCGGATTCTGTCGATGATGCGCCTGTAGCGCTCCACGGTGTAGCCCCGGGCCATGGCCCGGAGCACGTCGTTGTCACCGCTTTGGAACGGGATGTGGAAGTGCTCGCAGAGTTTGGGGAGGTCGGCACAAGCGTCGATCAGGCGCTCAGTGAAATAGCGGGGGTGACTGGTGGCGAAGCGGATCCGCTCAATGCCCTCAACGGAGTGCACGTGATGGAGCAGATCGGTGAGAGTGTGCTGCCGGCGGCCCTCGGGCGTGATTCCCGGCAGGTCACGTCCGTAAGCATCGATGTTCTGCCCCAGCAGGGTGATCTCCTTGAAGCCCTGGGCCGCGAGCCCTTCCATCTCAAACTTGATGGCATCTGGAAGCCGTGACTGCTCCTTGCCGCGGACGGAAGGAACCACGCAGTAGGTGCAGCGCTCGTTGCAGCCGTAAATCACATTCACCCAACCGCAGATGCTGCTGTCGCGTCTGGCGGTGGTGATGTCTTCGAGAATGTGATGCTCTTCGGTGGCAACCACTTGCTGGCCGCTGTCCACTTGCTGCAGCAGCGTTTCGAGGCGGTTGGCGTGCTGAGGCCCCATCACCAGGTCGAGCTCCGGCACCCGTCTGAGCAGCGACTCACCTTCCTGCTGCGCCACACAGCCCGCCACCACCAAGGTGAGATTCGGGTTCGTGCGTTTGCGTTGGGCCTGGCGTCCTAAATAGCTGTAGACCTTCTGCTCCGCGTTGTCGCGAATGGTGCAGGTGTTGTAGAGCACCAGATCGGCATCCAGTTCGGCGCTTGCCTCCCGGTAGCCCATGGATTCGAGAATCCCTGCCATGCGCTCGGAATCGGCCTTGTTCATCTGGCAGCCGAACGTGGTGATCCAGTAGCTGCCGCGCTCCCGGCTCGGCAGCGTTTGGGTGGTGGGCGAGGCGGTCACGGTCAAGGCAGAGAGCCGTCCGAGGGATCGGCGGCGTCGAAAGCTGCTTTCAGTGTCGGATACGGCGGTGCTGTGCCACCTTGTGGATTGGTGCTCGCGGGCTATGGGCTGGAGTCTGCGTCGATTTCCCCTTACCAAGGCGGTGCCTTTGGCGATCAGCAGGGGAACCACGTCCGTCGTGGAACGCCTGGAACTCCGCCTCGACCACGGCGGGACTGTGGGGTTAGGGGAAACCGGTGGGCTGGATACGGGCCATCGCGCCTATGCCCTGGAGGGCATTGAGGCTGAACTTCAAGCTCTATTGCCGATCTTGGAGTCCTTGAATCCTCAGGACCGTCATGGCCTGGCACCTTGGTTGACCCCCCTCTCTCCGCCGGCGCGGTGTGCTGTGGATCTGGCCCTCTGGGGCTGGTGGGGAAAGCAGCTGGGGCAACCGATCTGGACGTTGTTGTCGTTGGCAGGGACCAGCGAAGTGGCCACGAGCGTCACCCTTGGTCTCGCCTCTGTTGAGAAGGTCCTGGAGCGTCTTGAGCGCTGGTGGCGTCAGATGCCGGCGACGCGCATCAAGCTCAAACTCGGTAGCCCCGAGGGGCTGGAGCACGACCGCGCCCTGTTGCAGGCGGTGGCCATCGCTCTTCGGGAGCGCTCCCAGCGGATGGCGGTGGCCCATGAACTTCAGGTGGATGCCAATGGAGGTTGGACGCTTGAGCAGGCCAAGGCGATGCAGGTGGACCTGGAGCAGGCGGGGGTGGTGTTGCTCGAGCAACCGTTGCCCGCTCGTCTTGATCCGGAGGAGGATCTGGAGGGATTTGCAGCGCTACGCCCCACTTGCAATCTCCCTTTGGTTGCTGATGAGAGCTGTTGGGATCTGAAGGATCTGCTTCGGTTGGCGCCCCATGTGGACGGTGTGAATCTCAAACTTCTCAAGACCGGTGGTCTCTCGGAGGCCTGGCTGATGGCCCAGCTGGCTGAACGGCTTGATCTGGATCTGATGGTGGGCTGTTACTCCGACAGCACCTTGCTGAATGCAGCTGCGGCGCAGTTGCTTGCCTGCATCCGTTGGCCTGACTTGGACAGCCACCTCAATCTGCTGGACGATCCTTATGAGGGCTTGCCCCTCAAAGGGGATCGACTGCTGCCACCGCCAGGGAGCGGCTTGGGTGTTACGCCACTGGAGGCCTCCTGATGCTTTCTGACCAGGATCCTGTGGTGCTTCTCCAGCACGGAGGCCTCGACAGCCTCACCGGCAAGACCGGTCTGGCGATGTTGCGGCATCGGCGCGGACCGATCGTGGCGGTGATTGACCCAGACCATGCCGGCCAGCGTTTGGAGACCGTGACCGGGATTTCCAGGTCTGTTCCGGTGGTGAGGGATCTGGGTGAGGCCCTTCCCTTTCGACCGTCTGTGGCCGTGGTGGGCCTGGCTCCCTCCGGTGGGGTGCTGCCAGCGGCTCTGCGGTCGGATGTGTTGTCTGCTCTGAAAGCGGGGCTTTCGGTGGCCAGCGGCTTGCACACCCATCTGGCCGATGATCCGGAGCTCAGCGCGGCGGTTCAGCCTGGATGCTGGATCTGGGATCTCCGCTGCGAGCCCAAGGGACTCAGGGTTGGTCAGGCCAGGGCTGCCGCTTTGCCCTGCAAGCGCGTTCTGGCTGTTGGAACTGATATGGCTGTCGGCAAGATGAGTGCCTGCCTGGCGGTTCAAGAAGCGGCGCAGCGACTCGCTGTGCCCGTGGCCTTCGTGGGCACAGGTCAGGCCGGAATTCTGATTAGCGGCCAGGGGGTCCCTCTCGACGCCGTACGGGTCGACTACGCCGCAGGTGCGGTGGAGGCGGCGGTCCTCAGCGCAGCGTCCGCAGTAGCGGATGATGCGCTGCTGCTGGTGGAGGGACAGGGATCGCTCTGTCACCCCGGTTCGACGGCCACCCTTCCGTTGCTGCGCGGCACCCAGCCAACAGCCTTGCTCATGGTGCATCGCGCCGATCAGAGCTGCATTCATCGTTTGCCAGACATTGCCCTTCCTCCCCTGGAGGATCTGATTCAGCTCTGTGAGGGGCTGGCTTCCATCGGCCGACCGCACGGCGCTGGACCTCCACCCCGGGTTAGAGCGGTGGCCCTGAATACGGCAGGACTGAGCGCTGAGGAGTGCGCGCGTTCCTGCGCAAAACTCAGTGAGAGACTATCGCTCCCTTGCGTTGATCCGATCAGGCATGGAGCGGAGGCTCTGCTCGAGGCCTTGATGGCTCCGTGAGCCACAAAAAATGTGAAGGGCGAGCGAGGGGATTCGAACCCCCGAATAGCGGCGCCACAAGCCGCTGCCTTAACCACTTGGCGACGCCCGCCGCGTCGGTAAGAATCTACCAATCCGCCCCCCAGGCCCTGCGTACGTCCCCCGCCCATCGGCGCTGGTCTCCGGCGACAGCGATCGCCATGGCTCTCTTGCTTGGGGGGAGCGTCACCGCCCTGGCAGTCACCAATCCCACCAAGGAGGACTACAGCGCTCATGCCGGTACCCAATTGGTCAGTCTGGCGACCGACGAGCTCTGCTCTCAACGCACGCTGCCCCTGGTGTTGCAGCTCTGGATCAAGGACTGCCCCCGGTTGATCGCTGACCAAGAGGCCACGCTTGCGTCGCTCGCCACCCAGTTCACACGGCGCTGGAATTTGGGCGTGGCCAGCGTCTACGTGACCACAGTGGGGGGGCAGGATCTGCTGCCAACGTTGCGTCTCCCTCGCTACTCCGTCACGACCTTGGGGGTTGCCGGTCGGTTTTTGGTCCTGAAGACCCAGTCCGATGCTGGACAGTTGGAATGAGGCCGCAAGACGCTGGAACTCTGCGTGGCCGCTGCCCGACCAGCCTTGTTGACTTGCCTCCTGGCGTGGCACCAGAGCGGCCTGCAGATGGCCTGCTCTCTGTGGAGCTGCGCTGGATGGACGGCAGGATTACGTCCGTCTTGCCTGTTGCAGACGCTCAGGGCATGGTGCTGCCCCGGTTGGTCGAGCCCCATGCCCATCTCGATAAAGCGTTCTCCTGGACTGACTACCCCAATCGCTCGGGGACCTATGCCGGAGCGATGGAGGCCAACATGCGCGAACATCGCACCCGCACCGCTGATCGGGTCCAAGAACGCAGTGAGCGGGCGCTGGCATTGGCCTGGCGCCATGGCCTTCGGGCCATTCGCACGCACATCGACAGTCTGGGGCCAGGGGCCGCCTGCAGCTGGGAGGTGTTGACGGAAAGGCGGCAGCAATGGAAAAAGCGCATTGAGCTCCAGCTGGTGGCGCTCGTACCGATCGCCCATTGGTCCACTCCGGAGGGAGAGCAGCTGGCCTCTCAGGTGGCAGCGGCCGAGGGCGTGATCGGTGGTGTGATCGAACCCCCCTGTCGCGGCAGGGCCCCCCGCCAAGCGCTGCGACATCTCCTAGCGCTGGCGGAGCGCCTGGGATGCCCCGTTGATCTGCACATCGATGAGGCGTCGGAGCATCCTGCGGCCGGGGTTCGGCAACTCCTTCGGGTTCTCAGCACGATGGAGGTGTCAGTGCCAATAACCTGCAGCCATGCCAGCAGCCTTTCGCTGTTGAATCCAGGCTCGCTCCGGCGTCTGGGGGAGCGGATGGCGGAGCATCATCTGCAGGTCGTAGCCCTGCCTCTCACCAATGGATGGCTCCTTGGGCGTCGAGGGCAGGCCACACCGGTGCAACGACCCCTCGCTCCGATCCGCCAGCTCCGTGATCGCGGTGTGTGTGTGGCTGTGGGGGGAGACAACGTGCAGGATCCCTGGTTTCCAGGAGGAAACCTGGACCCTCTGGCTTTGATGGCCATGAGTGTTCCCCTTGCTCAGCTGGCTCCTTGGGATGAGGAGGGGATGGCTCCATTCAGCACGGATGCCGCCCGTTTGCTGGGCCTTGCTTGGGATGGAGTGCTGCGCCCCGGTGCTCCTGCGGATCTGATCCATCTGCCCGCTGGCGGCTGGCCCGAACTGCTCTCGACTCCTCCCCAGCGCAAGGTGCTGGCAGGTGGCGTTTGGGTTCAGGATTGAAAGGTCGTTCCTCTGATCGTGACGTCCATGGTTCCTGAGATGTTGCGTGCGGAACTGGCGGCAGTGCCAGGCCTCACCCTGCTTGAACGTTCAGAAGATCTGGATCGTTACTCCAAAGATGCCTACGACTACTCACCGGTGTTGGAGGAGCGTCTGGCGCCTTGCCGGGCGGCGTTGGTGGTGCGCCCCGAAACGGTGGATGCCGTGGTGGGTGTGGCTGCGGCCTGTAGCCGTCATGGCATTGCGCTCACCCTGAGGGGCGCCGGCACCGGCAATTACGGACAGAGCGTCCCCCTCGAGGGAGGGGTGGTGATGCTGATGGGACGCTTGCGTGCCGTCCGCAGGATCGAGGCGACGACCGGTGTCGTCACGGTGGAATGTGGCTGCCTCTTGAAGGATCTCGATCAGACGCTGCGTGGCCACGGTCGTCAGCTGCGCCTGCTTCCCAGCACCTGGCGCAGCGCCACGATCGGCGGCTTCATCGCTGGTGGGTCCGGTGGAATCGGATCGGTGCGCTGGGGGTTTCTGCGCGATCCGGGCCACTTACTCGGTCTCGAGGTGGTGACGATGGAGCCGGAACCAAAGCGGCTTCAGTTGGAGGCCTCCGATGCGGAGGCGCTGAATCATGCCTACGGGACCAACGGGATCATCACCGCATTGACGCTCGCCACAGCGCCAACAGTGGAGTGGCAGGAGGTGGTGATCGACTGCCTTGATTGGCCATCCGCTGTGGAGCTAGCGCAACGCTGCTGTGGCTCGGCGTTGGACCTCCATCTCTGCACTGTGCTGGAGGGTGACGTTGTGGCTCAGTTGCCGGCCTGGGATTTCCCTGACACAAAGGCGAATCGTGTGCTCCTGCTGGCGGCTCCCGATGCGGTGAGCACGGTGGAGCGGTTGGCGGCCGACTGCGGAGCGGCAGTGGTGTACTGCGGTGCGGAGATGCACCATGCCGGTCATGGTCTGCGGGAACTGACTTGGAATCACACCACCCTGCACATGCGCCAGAGCGAACCGGGTTGGACTTACCTGCAGATGCTGCTTCCGCAACCTGAATTGGACTGCCTGCAAGCGCTTAAGCAGACCTGGGGAGGGGATGTGCTTCTTCATCTGGAAGCGGTGCGTCAGCAGGGTGTGCAGCGGCTTGCGGCCCTACCGCTGGTGCGCTGGCGTGGGGCTGACGAGCTGGAGCGTTTAATGCAGCAGTGCCGAGACCTCGGGGCTCTGATCTTCAACCCTCATGTGATCACCGTTGAGGGCGGAGGGCTTGGCGTCGTTGATGGCGACCAGGTGGCCGCCAAGCAGCGGATGGATCCGGCGGGTCTTCTGAACCCCGGGAAGCTGGGTGGGTTTAGCAGCTGAGGCTGTCGCGGGTCAGCACACCGGTGGTGGGGTTTACCCCCTCGGCCTCTTGGCAGAGCCTGCGCTGGTCATCCCTGTCCAGCAGGGCATCGCTGAAATCCGCGCCATCCACCTGAGCCCCGGCGAAGCTGCTTCCAGAGGCGATCACGCCAATCAAGACGGCATCTCGCAGATCCGTTCCTGTGAAATCCGCACGATCCATCAGGGCATCACTGAGGTCGGCGCCATGGAAGTTGGCATCGGCAAACGCACCCTGCGTGAAGATCGCCCCTTGCAGATTGGCTCCGCTGAAATCAGCGCCCTTGCCCGCCGCGCCGGCAAAGGAGGTGTTGCTGAGGGCCTGATCATGAAAATCAACGCCGTTTTGATTGGTCAGGGTGTAGTCCACCCGTTCCTGAAACAACGCTCTGTCCTGCAGGCCCACCCCGGCTGAGGTGTCGAGGGCCATTGCGGGGTCGCACAGGACGGTGATCACCAGAGTGATGGCGGTGATGAGTTTCAGCAGCGGAGGCATCATCGACGGGCACAGCATTGGATCACTCTGCCTGCAATTGATCCGTCTCCAGCAGATGACCGATTAGGTACAACGAACCGGCGATGACTGGGGCGGCTTGGGGCCACCCGTCCTGCGCGAGCTGGGTGAGCGCCCCAGTGACATCTGCGGCACCCCTGAGCTGGTGGGCAAGCTCAGGAACGTCAAGCTGCAGCTGCTCCACGCTCCAGCTGCGGTGCTCTGGAACGGGAATGATCCAGGCCAGATCGTTGGGCTGCAGCAGGTGCTTCAGCATGGCTGGGGCTTGCTTGTGTGCCTGAATCGCCAGCACCCAACGTTGCGCCTGATCGGTAGCCAACCAGCGGCATCGCTCCTTGGCCAAGGCAGCAGCAGCTGGCGGATTGTGGGCTCCATCAACGCGCACCGGTCGCCCATGCCACTGCATCCACTGCAGCCGGCCTGGCCAGCGGGCCTTCGCAAAGCCATGGCGCATGGCATCCACTGTGATGCCCGTGCTGATATCGCGACCGATCCATTCCAGGGCAGCCCTGGCCACAGCTGCATTGCTTCGCTGAAGATCTCCGGGCAGGCCGAGTGTCCAATCGTTGGCGAGCGGTTCCACCCAGTGAAGGCTGGCGTCCATGGCTGCAGCTCTGCCCTCCAGCACCCGCTGCACCTCTGGGCGCTGCGCCGCACTCACCACGTGGCTTCCTGGTGCAATGGCCGCGGCTTTCTCGGCTGCGATCTCCTCCAGGGTGGCCCCAAGATGTTCCCGGTGGTCCAGGCCAATGGAGCCCACCGCGATCAGGCGGCGATGGGGATGGGCTGTGGTGGCGTCCAGCCGGCCACCCAAACCGGCCTCCAGAACTAACCAGTCGGGGCGCTCCCTTTCGAAATGCACCAGGGCAGCACAGATCAGCTGTTCGAATGGGGTGAGCCGGAAGGTGGACACCACCGGCTGCAAGCTCTGCAGCAGGCAGCGAAGCTCCTCGATGGTGATCAGTCTTTCGTTCACGCGGATGCGCTCGCACCAGCTCAGCAGGTGGGGCGAGATGGTGAGGCCTGAGCGCAGCCCGGCGGCCATCAATCCATGGTGAATGAAGCAGGCGATGGATCCCTTGCCATTGGTCCCCACCACCTGCACCGCGGGGATCCCAGCAGCCGGATGCTGCAGGTCCCTTAGAGCCTCCTGCATGCGGTCGAGGGAGAGGTCCATCCCCCTGAGATCGAAGCGCGGCAGCAGATCACCCAGATCATCTCTGCCGGATCCCGGGTGAAGTGGTTTCACATCAGCTGCTGGAGCGCCCGATCCAGTCGGGTGAGCAAGGTCTGGATTTCCCTGGGCCCGATCACTAGGGGAGGCACCATGCGCACCACCGCAGCACCGGCAGGCACCAGCAGCAGCTGCTCTTCAAGGGCGGCCTTCACCACATCGGCGGCTGAAAATTCGCAGCTGTCCCGGAGAACAAGACCCTGCAGCAGTCCCCAGCCGCGACTCCCCGCTAGGTGGTCGGGATAACGCTCCACCAGGTTGTTCAGTCCTTGATTCAGTTGCGCTCCCCGCGCCTGCACGTTCTTCAGCAGATCGCGTCGCAGAAGTTCGCTGGCCACGGTGAGACCCGCACGGCAAGCGAAGGGATTGCCGCCGAAGGTGCTGGCGTGATCACCGGGTTCGAACACGTCAGCGTGCTGACTCACCAGCAGGGCTCCGATCACGTGCCCTCCTCCAAGGCCTTTGGCCAGGGTGAGGGCATCCGGTGTGACGCCGAGTTGTTGATATCCCCAGAGTGTGCCCGTGCGGCCCATCCCCACTTGCACTTCATCAAAGATCAGCAGAATGTCGCGCTCGCTGCAAAGCCTGCGGATGCGCTGCATCACAGCGGGATCGCCAGGATTCACACCGCCTTCGCCCTGGAGTGGTTCGATCAGAACAGCAGCCACCTTGGGGCCGTTCTCTTCCAGCTGCATTAGCAGCTGCTCGAAAGCATCGCCATCGTTGTAAGGGAAGAATTCGAATCCTTCCACCATGGGCTCGAATCCCTGGTGGTAACGGGGTTGACCGGTGGCACTCACCGCTGCCAACGTTCGGCCATGAAAACTGGCAGCGGCTGTGATGATCACCGGCCGTTCGATCCCGCGGCGCTTGTGGCCATGCTTTCGCGCCAGCTTGATGGCGGCTTCGTTGGCCTCCGCTCCTGAATTGCAGAAGAACACGCTGTCTGCGCAGCTGTTGGCCACCAGCCACTGCGCCAGTTGTTCCTGTTCAGGAATTTTGTAAAGGTTGGAGACGTGCTGAAGCGTCTTCAGCTGGCGGGAGAGGGCACGCCGAAGGATTCGATCGCTGTGGCCGAGTGTGCAGGTGGCGATCCCAGCGACGGCATCGAGGTGTCGTCGGTTCTGGTCGTCCCACACCCAGCACCCACGACCCTTCACAAGGGACAGAGGGAAGCGGTTGTAGGTGCCCATCACCGCTGAGGACATCGAATCAGCTTTGGGCTCCACCATGACGCTGTGCGATCGGTACTCCGTAGGGGAGATTGAAAATTCAGTCTCTCAGTGTTCGATGCGATCCGCTGGAGGTGAAGTAGGAGCGGTGGGACTTGAACCCACATGCCCGAAGGCGCTCGATTTTGAGTCGAGTCCGTCTACCAATTCCGGCACGCTCCCCCGCTCTCGACATTAAGCGACCAACCCGAGCCCCTGATCAGGGGAGGTGCCGCTCAAGCACGGCACCGCAAGCACGCAGCTTGTCTTCAATGCCGGCATAGCCCCGGTCGAGATGGTTAAGACCACACACCTGACTGTTGCCTCGGGCGACGAGGCCGGCAAGAACCATGGCGGCTGCAGCCCTTAAATCCGTGCCGTTCACCGGGGCAGCACTCAGGTTTGAGACACCCTCAACGACGGCCGTGTTCCCCTGAATGCGAATGGCTGCCCCCATCCTCTGCAGCTCAGCCACGTGTTGCATCCTGTTCTCGTAGATCTTCTCCGTAATCACGCTCGTGCCGTTGGCTGTTGCCAGCAGAGCCATGAAAGGAGCTTGCAGATCGGTAGGGAAACCAGGAAATGGCTGGGTGGTGATGTCGACGCCCTTGATCTCTCCAGGGGTGATGGTGATGCCATCTCCGTCGATCTCGAGCGCACAGCCACAGTCGCGCAGTTTCTGCAACACGGCGTTCAGATGGTCGGGAATAACCGGTGCAATCCGAAGGGGAGAACGGGTGATTGCTGCTGCGAGCAGAAAGGTTCCAGCCTCGATGCGATCAGGAATCACGGAATATTCACAACCATGCAAGCTGTCCACTCCATGGATCGTGATCGTGGGACCACCAGCTCCGGTGATGCGTGCCCCCATGGCATTGAGCAGGTTGGCAAGATCCTGAACCTCGGGCTCCTGCGCAGCGTTTTCGATCACGCTGGTTCCTTCTGCCAGGGTTGCGGCCATCAGGATCGTTTCCGTGGCGCCCACGCTCGGGCAGTCCAACACGATCGAGGCACCTTTCAGGCGCTTGCTCTCACCGGGAACTGCCGCTGTCACGACACCGTGTTCCACAGTCACCGAAGCACCTAAGGCTTTCAATCCCCGGATGTGCTCAACCACCGGTCGTGCACCGATGCGGCATCCACCAGGAAGGGGCACTTTGGCGTATCCCATCCTCGCGAGAATCGATCCGATCGCAAAAAAGCTGGCCCTAAGACCATTCACCAGTTCGTAGGGAGGTTCTGCGCTTGTGAGACTCGACGCCTGCAACTCCACGGTTTCTGAGCGGCGACGAACCTTCACCCCAAGCGACACCAAAATATTTTCCATCCCATCGATGTCGGTCAGGGGGGGGACGTTGTGGAGCGTGAGACGCTCGGAGGTCAGAAGTGATGCTGTCATCAGTACCAGAGCCGAATTCTTGGCTCCGCTGACCCTTAGCTCTCCCTGAAGCTTGTGCCCCCCATCAATGGCGAGATGCGGCTTGAGAATGTCCTGAGACGGAGGCGCCGCGGTTGTCATTCCTCGCTTTCAACAGAAGTCTGCCCATCTTGACGAGATCGCTTGAGACCGTCTAGACGGCCGGCGCTCAAACTGGCTTGACAGCACCTGGGGAGTCGGCCCTTCGATGACCTATGGTCGCTAAGTCGCCTACGCGACACACGCCAGCGGATGTGGCGGAATTGGTAGACGCGCTAGTTTCAGGTACTAGTGGCAGCAATGTCGTGGGAGTTCAAGTCTCCCCATCCGCACTATGTTGTTAGAGCTTGCGCCTCTAATCGCTGACCATGATCGTGCTGAAGATTTCCAACTCTTCTGAGGTGGTTGCGTCGAAGGTCGGCAAATTCCTCGAATTTTTGACACCCGATTCCGTTGATCAATCAGCGGTGGAAGATCAGGTGATCAAAAAAATGGTCGAGAACCTCGCCGCCGAGGGGCTCAAAGGTGAGATCGCTTCAGTCAATGGACTGGATATCGATGGATCGGATCTGGCCATTCACGAAGGACTGAAGGTGCGGAAGCACACCACGTTCTGACGTGTCGGCGATTTCAGGGGCTGAGGGTGAGCCGATTTCGAGTCGGCGCAATCCCCTGATCAAACGGATTCGCTCTTTGCAAAGCAGAGCCGGCCGGGAGAACGAGCAGTGCCTTCTGCTCGAGGGAACACACCAAGTGCAAGAACTTCTTGTTCATGCCCAAGCTTGGATCGATCCTCTGCATGTTCTGGCCACACCGCTGTGGTTTCAGCGCCACCGAACTTTGCTTGCCGCGTTGCCTGGGCCGGTTCGGTTGCAATTGATGAGTTCAGAAGCGCTCGGCGCTGCTTTGTCCACCGTGCATCCCGATGGGGTTGCTTGCCTGTGGCCGCTCGAGCGCTTGCCCTCCCCAGATCCCCATCCGAACTTCATTCTTGCGCTCGATCGCCTGCAGGATCCCGGCAATGTCGGAACCCTGCTGCGAACAGCGTTGGCAGCCGATGTCGAACAGGTTTGGATGGGGGCTGGGGCTGATCCACTGGGCTCGAAGGTGGTGCGGTCTGCTGCTGGAGCGATCCTTGCGTTGCCCTACCGCCGTTTCGGACCTACGGACGCCCTGGGGGTCGAACAACTGGCCACCGTCCTCCAGGACGCAAGAGCCAGAGGACTGCAGGTGGTGGCAACCCTCGTTCCTGATGCTGGAACAGGTCTCGAGGTGCAGCCGTATTGGCAGTTGGACTGGTGTCGCCCCACCGTGCTGGTGCTTGGTAATGAGGGGGCCGGCTTGCATCCCAGGCTGCTGGCCTGCTGCAGCCATGGCGTGACCCTCCCTCACGGTCGGAAGGTGGAATCATTGAATGTGGCAGCAGCGGCTGTTCCCCTTCTCTTGGAACGCCGACGGGCGACAATGACGGCTCCCATGCAGCAGTCCGGGTGAGCGACGCCAGTTTCGACTTCGATGTGATCGTGATCGGTGCCGGTTATGGCGGTTTCGATGCCGCGAAGCATGCGGCTGAGCATGGCCTGAAGGTGGCGATTATCGAGTCGCGCGATATGGGCGGGACTTGTGTGAACCGCGGCTGCGTTCCCTCCAAGGCTCTGCTCGCTGCCTCAGGCCGTGTTCGCGAGCTGGCCGATGCCGAGCATCTTGCCGGTTTCGGAATCCATGCCGCCCCAGTGCGCTTCGAACGCCAGAAAATCGCTGATCACGCCAATCAACTCGTGGCCACGATTCGCGGAAACCTCACCAAAACATTGGAGAGGGCTGGTGTGACCATCATTCGTGGCCAGGGCCGGCTGGAGTCGGCTCAAGCCGTGGGCGTGAGGGAGATCAGTGGTGTGGACAGGGTGATCACGGCTAAGGATGTGATTCTGGCGACAGGTTCGGATCCCTTTGTACCGCCTGGTATCGAGACCGATGGTCGCAGTGTGTTCACCAGCGATGAGGCGGTCAGCCTGGAGTGGCTCCCGCGCTGGCTCGCCATCATCGGCAGCGGTTATATCGGTCTGGAATTCGCAGACGTCTATACGGCGCTCGGCTGCGAGGTCACGATGATTGAGGCTCTGGATCGGGTGATGCCGACCTTTGACCCCGACATCGCCAGAATCGCCGCGCGTCACTTGATTGATGGGCGGGATATTGATGCACGGTCAGGGGTTCTGGCCCAATCGATCAAACCGGGGGCTCCGGTTCAGATTGAACTGGTCGATATGCAGACCCGCGAGCCTGTGGAGACCCTTGAGGTGGATGCTGTTCTGGTGGCCACCGGTCGGGTCCCAAGGAGCCGCAACCTCAACCTGGACAAGCTCGGCGTTGAAACCCAGCGCGGGTTCGTGCCGATCAACGACAGCATGCAGGTGATGGCCAACGGCCAGCCGGTCCCCCATCTCTGGGCGGTCGGTGACGTCACCGGAAAACTGATGCTGGCGCACACGGCTGCTGCGCAGGGGACGGTGGCCATCGACAACATCCTTGGCCACAGCCGCGAGATCGATTACCGCAGCATTCCTGCTGCCACCTTCACCCATCCGGAGATCAGTTCAGTGGGGCTCAGTGAGGCTGATGCCAAGCAGTTGGCCGCCGATCAGGGGTTTGAGCTGGGCGTGGTGCGCAGTTACTTCAAGGCCAATTCCAAGGCGCTCGCTGAATTGGACAGCGATGGTCTGATGAAGCTTCTGTTCAACAAGGCCTCTGGAGAGGTGTTGGGAGCCCACATCTATGGATTGCATGCCGCCGATCTGATTCAGGAGGTGGCGAATGCTGTGGCCCGTCGACAAAGCGTGCGTCAGCTCTCCACTGAAGTTCATACCCATCCAACCCTCAGTGAAGTGGTGGAGGTGGCTTACAAGCAGGCGGCAGCCTCCCTTCTCACACCTGCCTGATTCCTTTCTTCCCGTATCTGCCATGGAGATCCGTCGTCGACCGCCCAACCCGAAGGTTCAGGTGGCCCACCTCGAGTACGCCATCCCCCACCAGGACGGTGAGCCTCGCAACATTCTCGAGAAGATTGTCTGGGAGAAGGACCGTGAGATTGAGACGTCCCGTCAGCGCATGCCCCTTGTGCAGCTGAAGGCACGGGTTGCAGAACTGCCTCCACCGCTGGATTTCCTGGGAGCTTTGCGTCAAGCCCCTTGCGCTCCTGCCGTCATTGCTGAAGTCAAGAAGGCCAGTCCCAGCAAAGGCGTCATTCGTGAGGATTTCGATCCCGTCGCCATTGCCAAGGCCTATGCCGCTGGAGGGGCCAGTTGCCTGTCGGTGCTCACGGATCGAACCTTTTTTCAGGGCGGTTTCGATGTGCTGGTGGCTGTGCGTGAAGCCGTGGAACTGCCGTTGTTGTGCAAGGACTTCATTCTTAGTCCGCATCAGCTGTATCAGGCGCGCGCTGCTGGTGCGGATGCAGCTCTGCTGATCGCAGCCATCCTTTCAGATCAGGATCTCGCCTATCTGCAGAAGGTGGCGGCCACCCTTGGTCTCACTGTTCTGGTGGAAGTGCACGATGCCGAGGAGATGGAGCGCATCCTCACCCTTGGAGGCTTCCCTCTCATTGGCATTAACAATCGCGACCTCACCAGCTTTGAGACGGATCTGGCCACAACGGAGTCACTTTCGGAACGGTTTGGTGACCGCCTGCGCGCGCAAGATGCCCTTCTGGTCAGTGAGTCGGGTCTGTTCACTCGCTCCGATTTGAATCGCGTTCAACGCAGCGGTGCGGGTGCGGTGCTCGTCGGGGAAGCACTGATGCGCCAAGAGAACGTGGAGCAGGGTCTGCGCGATTTGATCGCAGGCTGATGGCCTCCCTTTGATCGCTGCATTAAAAAGCCCCCGCTGAGCGGGGGCTTGATGCTGGATCAGCGTCTGATCAGGCAGCTGCCAGGTTGGCGGCCACGAAGTCCCAATTCACCAGCTTGTCGAGATAGGTGCTGATGTAATCGGGGCGGCGGTTCTGATAGTCGAGGTAGTAGGCGTGCTCCCATACGTCCATGGTGAGAAGAGCCTTCTGACCGTGGGCGAGGGGGAGATCAGCGTTGGCGGTTTTGGTGATCTTCAGAGTGCCGTTCTCGATGATCAGCCAGGCCCAGCCGCTGCCGAACTGGGTGGCGCCTGCAGCCTTGAACTGCTCTACGAAGGCGTCGTAGCTGCCGAAGTCGGCGTTGATCTTGTCCAGAAGGGCTCCGCTGGGCTGACCACCACCACCGGGCTTCATGCACTGCCAGTAGAAGCTGTGGTTCCAGACCTGAGCTGCGTTGTTGAACACGCCGGCCTTGCTGGAATCACCGGAAACAGCGGAAATCACCTCTTCCAGGCTTTTGCCATCGAGATCTGTGCCCTCGATCGCCTTGTTCAGGTTGGTGACGTAGCCGTTGTGGTGCTTGCCGTGGTGAAACTCGAGCGTGGAGCGGGAAATGTGGGGCTCCAGTGCATCGAGGGCGTAGGGCAGCGCAGGGAGGGTATGGGCCATGGGGAGGGCAACCGAGCAGCGGGATCCTAACGACAGTGCGTGACCTTCAGCTGTTGCCCTCGCAGCGGGCTCAACCTTTCACTTCAAGCAACTCCACTTCAAAGATCAGGGTGGCGTTGGGGGGAATGACACCACCGGCTCCACGGGTTCCGTATCCCAGATCGGGAGGAATCACCAGCTTGCGCTTGCCGCCCACTTTCATTCCTTGAACACCTTCGTCCCAACCCTTGATCACCCGGCCAGCACCGAGGGGGAAGCTGAACGGGGTCCCGCGGTCGTAGCTGGCGTCGAACTGACGGCCGTCCTCGAGGGTGCCGCGGTAATGCACCACCACGGTTTGGCCGGAGGAGGCTTCGGCGCCGGTCCCCACCACGAGATCGGTGATCCGCAGACCGCTGGCTGTGATTTCAGGCTTTTCGGCACTCATTGCACCTCCGAGAGCGGACGCATCAGCCTGATTGGTGTCGGGTGCCATAGCAAAGAGGGTTGGGTTGGTCTCGTCGGGGTCCAGTTCCATCGCCGAGGAGGCCTGCACGTCAGCCGTCTGAGCGGCGGCGGCCTGAATGGTGGTGGAGGGTGATGCTGCAATCACAGTGGACGGTGCCACGATCTGACTCACCAGCGCCACCATCAGGCACGCCACACACACGGCAGAACTGATCAGAATGTCGCGCACTGGAGCTCCCTTTGTTCCGGATGAGTCTGGCAGGTTCAGTCCTGGCGTTCGCGCTGGCGGAGTTGTTGCTCCAGTCGGTCGATGCGGCCGCGCAGCTCATCAACTTCCTTCTGGCTGGGAAGGCCCAGATCCTGCAGAAGATTGTCGCGGTTGCGCTCCAGATTGCGCCCCATCTGCTGCTCGAGTTCAGGGGTTTCCCCCCGCAGGGCTTTCAGGACGTCGTCTACCAGAGCCGAGGCTTGGCTGGCGTCGAGACGTCCACTACTCACCCACTCCTGGGTGACGCCACGCAGGCGGTCGGCCACCAGGGTGGTGGTGCCAAGACCTCGGAGCAGTATCTGTTGGAGAGGGTTGGCGTTCTCCATCGCGGATGTCGAGCGTTGTGACTTCAGGATGACGTCAACGTCTGGGGGGCACCATGGGCAATGACCGATCCCAGATCCTGCTCCGGGCTCTTCTGGGAGGTTTGCTTGCGGGCACCGGTTTGAGCCTGTCGGGGCTTTGGTGGATGTTGCCTGCGCTGGCCTTGCTGTGGTCTGTGGCGTTGAACCCTGTGGCCGCAGCCCTCTGGGGGGGGCTCGCTGTGGCGATTAGCCATCGCTGGCTTCTTGCCCTGCACCCACTCACCTGGTTAGGGGTGCCAGAGCTGCTCAGTCTTCCCCTGGCTGCTGCTGTTTGGCTGGGCTGTGTGCTGGCCGCGGCGTTGTTGTTGAGCGGCTGGAGTGGGTTGGTTCGGCTGCTGCCAGGGCGGGGTGGTGCGTTGCAGGCGCTTGTTGCGTCCCTGGTCTGGGGCCTTGGAGAAACCCTGCTGTCTCGAAGCCCACTGTTCTGGATCGGTGTGGGAGGGAGCGTGTTGCCCGCCGACCCGGCCCTGGGTGGATTGGCGCGCTGGTTTGGCGCCGGAGGTCTGGCGGCTTTGCAAGTGTTTTTGGGCTGGTGCTTGTGCACGCTGCTGGCCAGCGCTGATCGCGACCGCAAGCGTTGTCGGCTGCTGGGGATCGGAGTGCTTGGCTTGGCGCTCCTACACGCTCTCGGTGTTGCGGCACTGGTCGGGATCGATCGTCCCGATGTCTTCAGTCAACCCCTGAACCTGGCTCTCTGGCAGCCCGCGATTCCCACCAGAGAGAAATTCAGTGCTGAGCGTCAGAGTCAGTTCCCCCGACTGCTGCGCGCGGCACTGACCAGCGCTGAAGCTGATGGGGCTGATCTGCTGATCGCCCCGGAGGGAACGTTGTCGCTGGATCGGGAGAACCTGCTGGTGGAGCCTGTCCCTCTGATCAGCGGTGGCTTTCGCTGGGTTGCGGGCCGCCAGCGCAGTGCTCTGTTGTTGCTGCAAGGGGATGATGCAACTCCTGCCGCTGTGATCGACAAGCATCGTCTGGTCCCCCTGGGGGAATGGACTCCGGCCTTGCCAGGCCTTGCGGGGCTTTCCGCAGTGGGTGGTCTCGAACCGGGGGAGGCGTCCAGGCTCTGGCGCTGGGGAGGCCCTCCTGTTCAGGTCGCGATCTGTTACGAGATCTCCAACGGCACGGCCCTCGCCCAGGCGGCGGCAAGAGGGGGGCAATGGATTCTCACCGCGGCCAATCTGGATCCTTATCCCTTGCTGTTGCAGCACCAGTTTCTGGCTCTGGCGCAATTACGCAGTGTGGAGACGGCCCGACCGTTGGTGTCGGCAGCCAATACGGGCCCCACGGCTGCGATCAATGCCCAGGGAGAGGTCACGTCTCGATTGACAGCGATGCGCCCTGGCGTGCTCACCGTGCAGGTGCAGCCCAGCTCCGTTGTGACCCCTTATGCACGACTGCGCGAGTGGCCCCTGGTGGGTCTTTTGTTGATCGCTGCCGCGACGCTGCTCAGGCTGAGGTCTGGATCAGTCCTCCCCCCAGAACCGCGTCACCGTCGTAAAACACCGCCGCCTGGCCAGGCGTGATCGAAAACTGGGGTTCGTCAAAGTCAAGTGTGCAGCGGTGGGGGCGGTCGGCCGCAGCATCCGCTGCCTCCGCGTCCATGGTGGTGAGTTGGGCGGGAACAGGAGCGCTGCGGTAGCGCACCTGCACGTGCACCTTTTGACGCTGCCCTGGTGGCGGTGGAGCGATTGAGACCCAGTTGATGGCGCCCACAACGCAATGGCTGCGACCCGCCTGATCGCGCGTGGCGACGACGACCCGGTTCATCGCGGCATCCAGGCGCACCACGTGCAGGGGCTCGCTCCAGGCGACGCCCAGTCCCTTGCGCTGCCCGATGGTGAAGTGCTCGATGCCGTCGTGTTCTCCCACGACCGTTCCATCTTGAAGAACGATTTCCCCTTCCCGCGGAGGCAGGTAAGCATCCAGAAAGGCGCGCATGGATCCATGGTGATCGGCGAGGCAGAGGTCTTGGCTTTCCGGTTTGGCCGCCGTGCGCAGTCCATGGCGAGCGGCCTCCAATCGGGTGTCGGGCTTGGTGAGTTCTCCAAGGGGGAACACCACGCGGGCGAGCACCTCCTGGGTGAGGTCGTAGAGGAAGTAGCTCTGGTCTTTGCGCGCATCAAGGCCGCGCAACAGGCGCCATCGGCCCGTGGTCTCGTCAAAACGGAGTCGGGCGTAATGGCCGGTGGCAATCCGGGCGAGACCGCGTTCTTCCTGGGCCCACTGCAGCATGGGCGAGAACTTCACGGCCCGGTTGCAACGCGAACAGGGCAAGGGTGTGATGCCGGCCTGGTAGCCCTCAATCAGGCCATTCACGATCTCGCGCTGGAAGGTGTCGCGTGAATCCACAACGTGATGAGGAATCTCGAGTTGCTCGCAGATCCCAGCGGCGTCCACCAGTCCCTCTGCGCAGCAGGCTCCCTTCCCGCTCATCAACCAAAGGGTGAGGCCTTCCACCTTCCAGCCGGCCTCAACCAGTAAGGCTGCGGTGAGAGAGCTGTCCACACCACCGGAAAGCCCCACGGCAACACGATGCTCTCCGGGCCAGTGGCGCAAGCGATCCAGGGCTTCCGCTCCGGCGGGTGTGGCGGCGGTAACTGGAAACGCGGCCGGCATGGGCTGACGGACAGAAATGGGCTTCTCTCTCCATAGTGAGGTCCCATGGGCCCCCCTCCATGCCTTGGCCAGCTGTCGATGCTGATCATCTGCTGGTTCGCAGTGATCAGATGCTGGAGCTGGAGCAGCAGTGGCTGGCCAGCGGGCTGCCCGTCGCTGCCTTGATGGAAACGGTCGGCCAGAGGATGGCGGAGTGGTGTCTGCAGCGTCCCGCTCGTCTGGCCCAAGGGGTTTTGGTGCTTGTGGGGCCTGGCCATAACGGAGGCGATGGCCTGGTTCTGGGCCGAAAGTTGCTGGAGAGCGGCATCACCGTGCGTGTTTGGGCCCCGTTGCCTCTGCGGCAGTCCCTCACCCGCGAACACTGGCGGCACTTGCTCTGGCTGGGGGTGGATGTGCAGGAGTCCGAGCCTGACCCCGCTGATCCAGCCCTGTGGATTGATGCGCTGTTTGGTCTCGGCCAGACGCGACCCCTGCCTGATCCGGTGGCGCAGCTGTTGCAGCAGCGTCAGCTCTACGCACCCGGACAGTTGATCAGCCTGGATTGCCCAGCCGGTCTGGACAGTGATTCAGGCGCTCCATTGGGAGCCGCGGTCGCCGTGGCCTCCGACACCCTTACCGTGGCTTTCATCAAGCAGGGACTGGTTCAGGACGCGGCTCTGCCCTCGGCTGGCATCGTGCATCGCATCGATCCAGGGGTACCACCAGGGCTGATGGCTTCCCTGGTGTCTCCCCCCGTGCTTCAGGTGGGGGCCCCAGACCTCAAGACCCTGCCGGTCCCTGATGAGAGAGGTACTGCGATGAAGTATGAGCGTGGACGCTTGCTGCTCATCGCTGGCAGCGAGCGTTATCGCGGTGCGGCTCACCTTGCGGTGCGAGGAGCCTTGGCCAGTGGTGCCGGCAGTGTGCGGGCCGCTCTCCCGAAAGCGGTGGATCAACAGCTCTGGCAATGGGCCCCGGAAGTGGTTTCAGAGCCTGCACTGGAGTGCGATGCCAGTGGTGCACTGCTGTGGGGTCCTGCTTTGCAGCAAAGCGATCTCAGTCGCTTGGATGCCGTGCTGCTGGGGCCCGGTCTGGGATTGATGGAAGGGGTCTGGCGAGGCTGGGCTGAACCTTTGTTGACCTTCCGGGGCCTTTTGGTGCTTGATGCCGATGCTCTCAATCAACTGTCCGGGGAGGTTGATGGCTGGCGCTGGTTCCTGAAGCGGATGGGACCCACTTGGATCACCCCCCACCCCCAGGAATTTGAACGTCTTTTCCCCTGCTGCGATCAGCACTCTCCGCTGGAGCGCGCTGCCACCGCTGCGGAGCGCAGCGGTGTGGTGGTGTTGCTGAAGGGTGCACATAGCGTGATCGCGGACCCTTCGGGATCTGTGCGTCAGTTGGTGGGTACGGATCGCCAGGTCGCTCGCACCGGGTTCGGGGATCTGTTGGCAGGTCTGGCCGGGGGCTGGGGAGCACGACTGCAGGCTGCCGCTGGCCCTGTGGATGGGGCGGGCCTGGCAGCGGCGGGATTGCTGCATGCTCAGGCCGCGTGCCGCTGCAGCCGTGGCAGTGGGGCTCTCACCATCGCTGATCAACTCATGCAATTGGTGCGATCACTGACACAATTGAGTGATGAGCTGAAGTAATTATTTAGGTTTCAACACCTGATGACGCAATTGCGATTGGTTTGTGTCGTTTTCCACGTACGAATCTGAAGGGTTGCTGAAAACACATCCAATTATGTGAATTCCGTAGGACAGTCGCACCACGTCATAAGTCCATCCCCATGCCCTCAGCCGCAGCCGGGGTTTCTGAAACCCAGAGACGACGAAGCAGTGATCCAATCAGTTGGTATCTCGCAACGATCGGAAGAATTCCTTTGCTGACGCCCGCTGAGGAAATTGAGCTTGGAAATCAAGTGCAGCAGCTGATGCAGCTCACTGAAGATGGTTCGATTGCCGCGGATAGCGATCAATTTGACGGCAAGCAGCGCCGCTTGATTCGCGTGGGTCAGCGTGCCAAGCAACGGATGATGAAAGCCAACCTGAGATTGGTCGTAAGCGTCGCAAAGAAATATCAGGGCAAGGGTCTAGAGCTTCTCGATTTGATACAAGAAGGGTCTTTGGGTCTCGAGCGAGCTGTTGAAAAATTTGACCCGACCCGTGGTTACAAATTCTCCACTTATGCCTTCTGGTGGATTCGTCAGAGCATGACCCGGGCGATTGCTTGTCAGTCGCGCACGATCCGTTTGCCGGTCCACCTGAGCGAACGTCTTACCACCATCCGCAAGGTCAGTTTGGATTTGGCTCACAAGCTGGGAGCCATGCCAAGCCGCCTCGAAATTGCCGAGGCGATGGATATGCCGGTTGAGGAGCTTGACTCCCTGCTACGGCAGGCGCTCACCACCAGCAGCCTGGATGCACCCGTGAACGGAGAGGAAGGTCGCAGTTTCTTGGGAGATCTGATTGCTGATTCCTCCCTTGAAGAGCCTCTCGACAGGGTGGAACAGCGCATGCATCACGAACAGCTCGGTCGCTGGATGAGTCATCTCAGTGATCAGGAGCAGCACGTGCTCACGTTGCGTTTCGGCTTGAACGGCAACGAACGCCATACGCTGGCGGAAATCGGGCGCCTCCTCGACGTGTCACGCGAGCGGGTTCGTCAGGTTGAGCTCAAGGCCCTGCGCAAGCTCCGCAATCTCACCCGTCGGGTGGCTCCCACGTTCTGAGTCTCATCTTGCAGACTTCACGGACCGAATCGATTCGTTGAAGCCACCGCTCGTCTACCACGAGGCCTACAGCGCTCCGCTCCCCAGTAGCCATCGGTTTCCGATGGCGAAGTTTCGGGAACTCGAGCGCTGCCTGTTCGACTGTGGACTGGCGGATTCCAGCCAGATGCATCGCCCCCTGCCTGTGCCGCGACGCTGGCTTGAGCTTGTGCATCAGAGGCAGTACCACGAAGCCTTCGCTAGAGACCGCCTGGATCGGCAGGCGCAGCGAAGGATTGGTTTGCCCGCCACAACGCCTCTGGTTCAACGCACCTGGCTCGCTGTGGGTGGAACTGTGCTCACGGCCAGGCTTGCCTTGCGCCATGGCTTGGCCTGTCATCTCGCTGGTGGCACCCACCATGCCTTTCCTGATTTCGGCAGCGGCTTCTGCATCTTCAATGATCTGGCTGTCTGTTCGCGGGTTCTGATCGAGCAGGAAGGCCTCCAGCGGCTGCTTGTTGTTGATCTGGATGTGCACCAAGGGGATGCCACCGCCCTGATCTTCCGCGGCGATGAACGCGTGTTCACCTTTTCAGCGCATGCCGCGTCAAACTTCCCTTCCCGAAAGCAGGTCAGCGATCTCGATCTGCCTCTAGGCGATGGACTCGAAGACAGGTCCTATCTGGAAACCATCGGCGACCATCTCCCCGGTGTTCTGGATCGTCTACGTCCTCAGTTGGTTCTCTACAACGCGGGAGTCGATCCCCACCGGGATGATCGGCTTGGACGTCTCGCCCTCACGGATCTTGGCCTTCTCCAGCGGGATCATCTGGTTCTCGATGCCTGCATGCGCCGCGGAATCCCAGTGGCCACTGTCATCGGTGGGGGATATGACGCCATGATCCCCCTTGTGAAACGGCATGCCTTGGTGTTCCGCGCTGCTGCGGATCAGGCGCGGTTGCACGGTCTGTGATTCAGTCGTCAGCCCAGATGTAACGGGTCAGTTCGGACCCATCGGGTTCTGGAGCGCTGAGCGCGAAGTCCACGCAATCCTGTACCTCGGCATCGATTTCCTTCTCGATCGCCCGAAGCTCCTCAGCAGACACCAGATTGGCGGCCAACAGATCCCTCTCCAGCGCTTTTAAGGGGTCGCGTTTGGCCCAGAACTGCTTTTCCTCCTCAGCCCTCAATTCGTCCGGGTCGGCGAGGGAGTGGCCCCGGAATCGATAGGTGAGGCATTCCAGGACAGTCGGGCCTTCTCCGGCCCTGGCCCGTTCCACCGCCCTCTGGGCTGCGGCGCGGACAGCGAGCACATCCATGCCATCCACTTCTTCACCAGCCATGCCGAAGGCACCAGCCTTGCGCCAGATTTCGGGATCGCTCGTGGCGCGATCGTGGGCCATGCCGATGGCCCACTTGTTGTTCTCCACCACGAAAAGGATGGGTAGCTTCCAGAGTTGTGCCATGTTCAGGCACTCAAAGAACTGGCCGTTGTTGCACGTTCCATCGCCGAAGAAAGCCGCGGTGACTGCATTGCTGCTGGAATCACCAAGAGCATCACGCTTGTAGCGGCTGGTGAAAGCGGCGCCAAGCGCAACGGGAATTCCCTCGCCAATGAAGGCGAAACCTCCCAGAAGATGGTGTTCCTTTGAGAACAGGTGCATCGAGCCACCGCGACCCTTGCTGCAACCTGTTTCCTTCCCGAACAGCTCGCTCATGACCTCACGGGCCGGAACACCGGCGCTCAGGGCGTGCACGTGGTCGCGGTAGGTGCTGCAGAACCAGTCGTGCTGGCGCTTCATGGCGCCGATGACACCCGTGCTCACTGCCTCCTGGCCGTTGTACAAATGCACGAAGCCAAACATCTTGCCGCGGTAATACATCTCCGCGCACTTGTCTTCGAAGCGTCGTCCGAGGGTCATGTCCCGGTAGAGCTCCAGACCCGTCGTGCGATCCACCGAGGCTCTTTGGGCGGTGACCAGACTGGATAAACGCTCCGCGTGGGCCCCGACAAGACCGCCCTGGGATTGGGTTCGTGATTCGGTGCCCACTGCGATGTCCTGGCTCATGGCACTGCGTGATCGACCACCGACTTTAGGGGGCAGCGGTGAATCAATGGGCAAAACCCCAGACACTGTCTACAGTCTGCAGCCAATGGTGAGTTTGCTGGTGGACCTGCCCATCGACCATTTCCGGCTGCTGGGTGTCAGTCCCACCGCCGAAGCCGAAATGGTCCTCAGGACCCTTCAGCTGCGCCTGGATCGCGCTCCTGACCAGGGCTTCACTCACGATGCTCTGACCCAGCGTGCTGAGCTTCTGAGGCTGTCAGCGGATCTCCTCAGCGATCCCTTGCGTCGAGGGGAGTACGAGGCGACGCTGCTGGAACTGGGGCGCAACCACCCCGGGGAAACGGCTGGTTTGGAACTCGCCTCCAACCGTGAGGTTGCCGGTTTGATGTTGCTCTGGGAGGCCCATGCCCCCCACGAAACCTTTCAGATGGCCCGCCAGGCGCTGCAACCGCCGCAGGCTCCGGCCCTGGGCAGCGGCCGCGAGTCGGATTTGTCGCTGCTGGCGGCGCTTGCCTGCCGGGATGCCGCCGCTCAGGACAGGGATCAGCGCCGCTATGAATCGGCAGCGACCCTGCTGCAGGAGGGATTGCAGCTGCTTCAGCGCATGGGGAAGTTGCCGGATCAGCGCCAAACGCTGGAAAGCGAACTCCGCCAACTCAGGCCCTATCGAATCCTGGATCTGCTCAGCCGCGATCTTGCCGAGCAATCCGCGCGCCGCGAAGGTCTGGCCATGCTGGAAGCCTTCATTCTCGAGCGTGGAGGACTCGAGGGAGCTTCTGCGGATGCTGAAGGCCCCGGCGAGGCGATCGGTGCCATGGACCAGGGTGCCTTTGAACTGTTCTTCCAGCAGATCCGCCGCTTCCTGACGGTTCAAGAGCAAGTGGATCTTTTCGGCCATCTGCAGGAAGCCGGCTCGATCGACGCGTCCTTTCTTGGGGTGATGGCGCTGGCCGCGGCTGGTTTCTCCCAACGCAAGCCTGAACGGGTTCAGGATGCCCGCACCAAGCTTGAGGCTTTGGTGCTCGAGGGCTTCGATACGAAGCCTCTTCTGGGTTGCCTGGATCTGCTGCTCGGTGATGTGGATCGAGCCGAACGTCGCTTTTCCACCAGTTCTGACCCGGCGTTGAAAGCCTGGATGGACGACCACCCAGGCGATGTGCTGGCGGCTCTCTGCGATTACTGCCGCACCTGGCTTGGGCGTGATGTGCTGCCGGGTTACCGGGATGTGGATGCTGACGCAGTTGATCTCGAGACCTGGTTCGCTGATCGCGATGTGCAGGCTTATGTGGAGAGCCTGGAACGGAAGCAGGCGAGGCAGGCAACGTTCACGCCAGCCATGGCTGACGATCTTCCCCCTTTGGGACTCGACCCTGATGGCACCTTGCCGATGACGATTCCAGCGCCGGTGATGGCGGATGACAGCAGCGAATCCCAGGCGGACCCGTCCGAGCGTTCTGCTGCGCGTCCGTTCGCCGGGTTGCGCATGCCCCAACTGAGCTGGCCAGCGTGGCCTTCACTCTCAGTTCCTGAAATTCCGCGCCCAAGCCGCTCGGTGCTCATTGGCTCGGGTGTGTTCGCTGCGCTGGTGGCAGTGGTGGCGGCCGGCAGTCTGATCGGCTTGCGTCAAGCAGCGGATCCCAGTGCAGCTGATGGTCAGGCGTCGGCTCCAGCCAAGGAGGAACCCCTGCCTCAGGCCAATGACGCCTCTCCCATTGCCACGCTCAAGCCGGAGCAAACAGCGTCTGACCCTCCGAAGCCAGCGACGTTGGCCCCTCTGAAGGCCCAGCAGCCGACGACAGCGCAACTGCAGCGCCTGGTTCAGGGCTGGTTGGATGGCAAAGCTGCTGTTTTGCAGGGTGAAGGCACGGCCCAGTCGCGGTTGCAGGCGATCGCCAGGCCTGGATTGATCAGCCAGGTCCGCCAGGAGCGGGCGGCCGATCAGGCCGGCGGGTTGAAGCAAACGATCCAGGCTTCGATCACGTCGGTGCAGCTTGTGAGCGAAACGCCGCAGCGCATTGAATTGCTGGCTGAGGTCGATTACCGCGACCAGACCACCACCACAGCGGGCCGCGTCGTGGCGACGACGGAGCCTTCGATGATTCGTGTGACTTACATCCTTGGTCGGGATGCCGATGGATGGCGCCTGCAGGCCTACATCCCTGGTTGACCAGGATGCATCCGAAAGGCCCTGATGGCTTGATGCAACGTGGGGAATAGCCAGGGCTCGATGCTGTCGCTGTTCATTCCCATGGCCTTCAATCCGTTCAGTACTTCGGTCCGCCGTCCGGCGAGCACCAGGCGGATCCCCTCGGAGGCCAGCACATGATTGAGCTGTTGGAGGGCGTTGACGCCACTGATGTCGATGCGATCCATCGGGATGGCATCGACCACGAACCACTGCGGCTTGGAATCCGCTTCGGCAATGGCTCGGCGGGATTGCTCGAGGAAGTGGTCGGCGTTGAAGAACACCAGGGGTGCGTTGAAGCGGAACAGCAGCAGTCCGGGAAGTGCCTTTCCATCCGGATGGGTCTGCAGGGAATGGAATCCCTGAAGCCCTTTCACCCGCCCGAGCAGCTCTACTCGGGGGCGGGCCGTGTGTTTAACAAAACGGATCACTGCGAGCGCCACAGCGATCAGAATTCCGTTGATCGCACCCAGGGTCACCACCCCCAGGGATGTGATCAAGGACAGGGCGAATTCCTTGCGATCGAGTGTCCAGAGACGCTTCAGGCTGGCCAGATCGAACAGGGAGTAAGCCGCCAGCATCAGCACCGCCCCGAGGGCCGCCAGCGGCACAAATTGCATCGGCCCGGTGAACCACAGCAAGATCGACGCCAAAGCTGCCGCCGCCACCAGGCCGGTGACCTGGCTTCGCCCCCCACTGGTCACAGCCATGGCTGTGCGCGAATCGGCTCCGGTGACGGCAAAACCGCCGGATAGGGCCGACGCCACGTTGGCAATCCCATAGGCCACCAGTTCCCGATCGACATCGATGCGATATCCGCCGCGGGAGGCGAAGCTCCGGCAGGTGATCGTGCCGCTGGTGAACAACACCAGGGCCACACCAGCCGAGGATCCAGCCAGAGACGGGAGGGCGTTGAGCGGGGCCGAAGGCAGCTTCAGCGGCGGCAGGCCGGCTTGCACCGGGGCCAGCACCGCCACGTTCAAGCTGGTGAGATCCAGCAACCAGACGGCGATCGCTCCGAGCACCAGCACCAGCAGGGCCGCGGGGATGCGCGGGAGCAGGCGCTGGCTCAGCAACAGAACGGCAAAGCTGAACAGTCCCACCAACAGGGTGGGTGCATGGGTCTGCGGCAGTTTCTGGAGGATCTCCAGCAGCCTGGGAATGATTCCTCCGCTGTCCACCGAGAAGCCCAGCAGTTTGCCCACCTGGCCCAGGACAATGCTCAGAGCGATGCCGTTGAGAAATCCGATCAGGATCGGACGGGAGAGGAAGTCGGCCAGCACGCCGAGGCGGAACAGGCTGGCCAGGATGCAGAACAGTCCGGTGAACAGGGTGAGCACCATCACCATCGCGGCATAAAGCCCCGGATCTCCTCCTGCCAGAGGTGTCACCGCTGCCGCGATCATGGCGCAGGTCGCGGCGTCAGGATTGACCATCAGCTGTCTGGACGTGCCGAACAGGGCATACGCCAGCAAGGGGAGAATGCTGGCGTAGAGACCGGTCACGGGGTCGAGCCCGGCCAGTTCGGCGTAGGCGATTGACACCGGAAGAGCCACGGCTGCCACCGAAAGGCCTGCAAGCAGATCGCGGAACAGGTCCTGAGAGGGGCGATAGCCCCGCAGGGCCACAAGGCCTGGGGCCAATGAGGCGAGTCGCATGGCATCACGCTCCGCTGCAACCCTAGAAATCACTGCCGAGCCCGGCCACTTTTACGATCAGAGATCTGCAACCGCCACGTCACCGATGTTCGATGAGCTGTCAGCCCGCTTTGAAGATGCGGTCAAGGGGCTGAGAGGTCAGGACAAGATCTCCGACAGCAATGTGGAGGGGGCCCTCAAAGATGTGCGTCGCGCCCTGTTGGAAGCGGACGTGAGCCTTCCTGTTGTGAAGGACTTTGTGGCCGATGTGCGTGAGAAGGCCGTTGGCTCCGACGTGGTGCGTGGCGTCAGCCCGGATCAGAAGTTCATCCAGGTTGTGCACGAGCAGCTGGTTGAGGTGATGGGTGGCGGTAACGCTCCGCTGGCCCAGGCCGAGGAGGCACCCACCGTTGTGTTGATGGCCGGTCTGCAGGGGGCTGGTAAAACAACTGCCACGGCCAAGCTTGGCCTGCATCTCAAGGATCAGGGACGCCGGGCTCTGATGGTTGGCGCCGATGTGTACCGTCCGGCGGCCATTGAGCAGCTGAAGACCCTCGGTGGGCAGATCGGTGTGGAAGTCTTCAGTCTCGGCGCTGATGCCAAACCCGAAGCCATTGCGGCTGCCGGTTTGGCCAAGGCGAAGGAGGAGGGGTTCGACACCCTGCTGGTGGATACAGCGGGTCGCCTCCAAATCGACACCGAGATGATGGAGGAGATGGTGCGGATTCGCACCGCCGTGCAGCCGGATGAAGTGCTGCTGGTGGTGGATTCGATGATTGGTCAGGAAGCGGCCGAGCTCACCCGTGCCTTCCATGAACAGGTCGGCATCACAGGCGCGGTGCTGACCAAGTTGGATGGCGACTCCCGTGGTGGTGCAGCGCTGTCGATCCGCAAGGTGAGCGGCCAGCCGATCAAGTTCATCGGAACGGGCGAGAAGGTGGAGGCTCTGCAGCCCTTCCACCCGGAGCGGATGGCCAGCCGCATCCTCGGCATGGGCGATGTGCTGACCCTGGTGGAGAAGGCTCAGAAGGAGGTGGAGCTGGCTGATGTCGAAAAGATGCAGAAAAAGCTGCAAGAAGCCACGTTCGACTTCTCTGATTTCGTGCAGCAAATGCGCCTGATCAAGCGCATGGGATCGCTCGGTGGCTTGATGAAGATGATCCCGGGGATGAACAAGATCGATGACGGCATGCTCAAGCAGGGCGAGCAGCAGCTGAAGAAGATCGAAGCGATGATCGGGTCGATGACGCAGCAGGAGCGGGAGAATCCCGATCTGCTGGCGGGGCAGCCCTCCCGGCGACGCCGGATTGCCCGGGGAAGTGGTCACCAGCCCGCCGATGTGGACAAGGTGCTGGCGGATTTCCAGAAGATGCGTGGCTTCATGCAACAGATGACCCAAGGCGGAGGGATGCCGGGCATGGGTGGCTTCCCTGGAATGGGCGGAGGCATGCCTGGAATGGGCGGATTCCCCGGCATGGGTGGCGGCATGCCCGGGATGCCGGGGGGAATGCCGGCGGGCCGGGCTGGGCGCGGCGGCGGGACCCCTCGCCGGCAGCGTCCGGTCAAGAAGAAAAAGGGCTTCGGGCAGCTTTGATCCCCCGGCAAGGTAAGTTGGTTGTTTGGCGCTCGTTTCACCTGCGCCGATTGTTTCCACCTCAGCAAGCGCCACGATGATCAAGCTCCGCCTGAAGCGGTTCGGTAAGAAGCGGGAAGCGAGCTTCCGCCTCGTGGCGTGCAACAGCACTTCCCGCCGCGACGGACGCCCCCTGCAGGAGCTCGGGTACTACAACCCCCGCACCAAAGAGACCCGCCTCGACGCTGAAGCGCTGCGTGAGCGTCTGGGGCAGGGTGCCCAGCCCACCGATGCGGTGCGCACCCTTCTCGAGAAGGGTGGCTTGATTGAGAAAACCGTGCGTCCGGCTGAAGTCGTCGGCAAGCTCAAGCAGGCGGCGAAGCGTGAAGCGGATGCCAAGCAAGCGGCCAAGGAGGCTGCTGAAGCCAAAGCTGCGGCGGAAGCCGAGGCCAAGGCTGCTGCTGAAGCCGAATCTGGCGAAGAGGCTGCTGAAGAAGCACCTGCCGAAGCCTGATCAGCAGCATGTCCGAGGCTGCCTCAGACGGTTGCTTCGTCTTTGATTTACCCCACACGGAAGCCGCTCTCGCACTTGCTGGAGGCCCCTCTGGTCAGACCCTCCGTCAACTTGAGGCTCTGACCGGGGCATCCCTTGTCATAAGGGGATTGCAGCTGGTGATCCAAGGCCGTCCAAGTCAGTTGGAGCGGACCGCTGCAACGGTGGAATTGCTGCGCAAATTTTGGCAGGAGGGTGAGTCGATCTCCCCGGTGGATTTGCAATCCGCTTTGCAGGCCCTCGACACAGGGCGCGATCGCGAGCACGACGCCATGGGTCAGCAGGTGCTGGCCAAAAATCAACGGGGTTCGCTCTTGCGTCCGCGCACGTTGCGTCAGAAGACCTACGTGGAAGCGATGGAGCGCAACGATCTCACGTTTGCTCTCGGACCAGCAGGCACGGGCAAGACGTTTCTGGCCACGGTTCTGGCCGTGCGCATGCTCACGGAGCGCAAAGTGGAGCGATTGGTGCTGACCAGGCCTGCTGTGGAAGCCGGCGAGCGCTTGGGTTTTCTGCCCGGCGACCTTCAGCAGAAGGTGGATCCTTATCTGAGGCCTCTGTACGACGCGTTGCACGTGCTCCTGGGGCCCGAAAAAACGGCCGCCATGCTGGAAAAAGGGGTGATTGAAGTGGCCCCGCTGGCTTACATGCGCGGCCGCACGCTGGCGGAATCCTTCGTGATCCTTGATGAGGCACAGAACACCACGCCGGCTCAGATGCGCATGGTGTTGACCCGTTTGGGGGAACGATCGCGCATGGTGGTCACCGGTGACATCACCCAGGTGGATCTGCCGCCAGGTCAGCTGAGTGGTTTGGTGGAAGCCTCCGAGGTCCTCGATGGGGTGGAAGGTGTGGCTGTCTGCCGCCTTACATCCGCCGATGTGGTGCGCCACCCCCTCGTCCAGCGGGTGGTGGAGGCCTATGCCCTTCGTGACAAAACCCATCCCCGCCGGGAGGGGCCTCCCGCGCGCCGCTCGATGGGGAGATCCGCACCGAGGTAATGCCCACAACCCTGTTGCAGCTGGCAGGATGATCCCAGTGATCTGGGGCGTTATGCCAGCCAGCAGCAATTTTCAAGACGCCATTCGCGAGGCGCAATCCAGCGCCCTCGTTGGTCCCAATGTTGTGAACAAGGCCCTTCCCTATGTGGGAGGCGGCATGGCCCTGACAGCAGCTGGGGTTGTGGGCGGTATGGCCACGATGGCCTCCATCGGCTTTCAGGCCTTCAACGGGTTGTCGCTTGTGGCGATCATCCCCTGGTTCATTCTGTTCTTTGTGGCCCAGAACGCGGCCAGCAAGGGGAATAACGGCACTGCGTTGCCTCTGATGGCCGCGTTCAGCCTGCTCACAGGTTTCACGCTTACCGGTCTCGTGGTGCAGGCCATTGCCGTTGCAGGGGTGGCCTCCATCGGCATTGCAGCCCTGGCCACTGGCCTCACCTTCGTGGTCGCCTCTGTGGTCGGCCGGCGCATGAGCGACAGTGTCGGTCAGGCGCTCACGGCTGTGGTGGGCCTCGGCTTGATGGGGCTGATCATCGCCATGCTCGGCATTTTCGTGGCCGGTTTCTTTATTCCTGGCATCTACGCCGCCACCAACCTGGCGATTGCAGGTCTGGGCACGGTTCTGTTCGTGGGCATGGCCTTTGTGGACTTCTACACCATGCCCCGCACCTACCGGGATGATCAGTACCTGGCCGGTGCTCTGGGGATGTACCTCACCTACATCAATCTGTTCATCTTCATTCTTCGCTTGGTGATCGCACTCCAGGGCGGTGGTCGCCGCGACTGACGGCAACCTCTTGTCTGAGAGCTTCAGAATGTTGAGCCCTGGCGATTCGCCGGGGCTTTTTGATTGGGGCCGAGTTCGCCGGAGCGTCCTGTCTCCAGGCCATAAAAAACCCGGGACACCTCCCGGGAACTGTGCCGACTGATCCCCATCACCCGGCCGTCGAGCCATCAAGATAGTGCGCTGATCACAGGATGCGTCTCAGCTTCAGATTGGTCTAATAGTGCTGCATCACGTTCCTTCATGTTCGCAGCCACCAGATGTGGTGCTGGATTTTGGTTTGATCTCTGGCTATGGTCAGGTTTCCCCATCACCCGGCCCAGAGCTTCCAGCTTTGGGCTTTTTTATTGGCAGATCACACCAGATATGGCGTGGCCGGTTTGCCAGCTGTCATATCTCCGCAACAGCTTCGACGGCCTCGCCGATGGCATTCTTCTGTTCATCGTCGTAACCCCAGCGCTCAAGAAAGCTGAGGTCGTCGCCACGGCTGTGGCTGGCTGCATCGAGCAGGGTCTCCAGTCGCTCCTTCACTCGTTGGCTGTCGAGCTGGCGCAGCAATTCGGTGCAGCGTTGATTCACCCGCTCGGATCCCATGGCTTGCGCTTCATCGCCGTTGTTGCGGTGATGCACCACCATCGCCGCGCTCATGGCCAGATTGCGTGCGGTGAGATCCACCACCCCATCGCCCGCCTCACGCAACTTGACCACGAGAGGCTCCGGCAGTCGGTCCATCAAGGTGCTTTCGCCGGCAAGGCTCACCACAAAGAATCCCCTGGCTCCATCGCGGCTTGCGAGCAGCTCTGAGGCGCGATCGGCCATCACCTCATCGCTGATCTCTTCGTCATCCCACTGTTTCAACCAGGTGGCAGCGATCTCCATTGCCTCCTGAAAGCTGGGGGTTCTATTTGTCATGGCCAATTGGTGCCCGCACCATCAGGCTATTTCTCTGAATCAGACAGGGCCGTGACCCCGCAGACTGGGACCATGCAAGTCACTCCTTTAACGGAGGGTTACCGCTCCGGCTTTGTGGCCCTGATCGGGCGTCCCAATGTCGGTAAGTCCACGCTGGTCAATCAGCTGGTGGGCGACAAGGTGGCGATCACCTCTCCGGTGGCTCAGACAACCCGCAACCGCCTGCGCGCGATCCTCACCACAGAGGAGGCTCAACTGATCCTGGTGGACACTCCAGGGATCCACAAGCCCCATCACCTGCTTGGAGAACGCCTGGTGCAGAGCGCCAAGTCGGCCATCGGTGAAGTGGATCAGGTGCTCCTGCTGCTGGAGGGAAGCGAACCCCCGGGCAGGGGGGATGCCTTCATCGTCAATCTCCTGCGCCAGCAACGGCTGCCAGTGCAGGTCGTCCTCAATAAATGGGATCAGGTTCCCACGGCGCGACGACCGGAGGCCGATGCTGCTTACCGCGATCTGCTGGCGGAGTCGGGGTGGCCCATCCACCATTGCTGCGCGCTCACTGGTGAAGGTTGCCCTGAGCTCGTGCAGGCCGTCACTGCCTTGATGCCGGAGGGGCCCCAGCTTTATCCGCCGGAGATGGTCAGTGACCAGCCTGAACGGCTGTTGATGGCAGAACTGATTCGCGAGCAGGTGCTGCTTCTCACCCGGGAGGAAGTGCCCCACAGCGTTGCGGTCAGCATCGACAGGGTGGAGGAGATGCCATCCAAAGGGAAGGGATCGGGCCGAACTGCTGTGCTGGCCACCGTCCTTGTGGAACGCAAGAGTCAGAAGGGAATTCTGATCGGCAAGGGTGGCGCCATGCTCAAGACCATCGGCCAGGGCGCGCGCCTACAGATGCAAACCCTGATTGATGGTCCGGTGTATCTGGAGTTGTTCGTGAAGGTGGTCCCCGATTGGCGCAGTAAGCCGCAGCGGCTCGCGGAGCTGGGCTACGCCGAAGAAGGCCGCTGAACCATGTCCTGCGAGAATGGGCCCATGGATGAAACCGCTTTCCCCCCGGCCGATCTGGAGGCCTTCCTGCAGTTGTGTGCAGGCCGCTGGATGAGTCTGCGCAGTCGATTTGATCTGAAAGGTGCCGAGGACGAATGGCATGCCAGCGACCGTGGTGAAGTCACGGTGAAGACGGCGCTCCAGGATTCAGCCTTGACGCTCACGGTGGAGGCGGCGGATGGCGCGTCCAGTGAGCTTCTGTTTGCAGCGAACGGTGAGCTGATGCTGCGCTCGCAGGCCTCACAACGCCAAGGGCACTGGCAGTTTCGTCCCGACGCCAGTGTGGAACTGGAGGTGATGGAAGGCGATACCCGGGTGCGCGAGCGCATCTGGTTCATCAAGCCCAACCTGCGGCTGCGCAGCACCACTGCCACGGCGGCGGAGGGAACCCCTGTTCAAGCCCGTTTCTGTTCCGAGATTCGGCGCGTGTCACCGCCCCAGCCCTGATCCGCGATGGCTCCCTACCGGCTCGATGTGGTCACCCTGGCCCCGCAGGCCTTCGCGCCTCTAGGCGAGCTGGGGGTGATCGGGCGCGCTTTTAACGCTGGTCGCGCGGAGCTGGTGCTCCACAATCCGCGCGATTACGCCAACGATCGCTACCGCAAGGTCGACGATGAGCCCTACGGCGGTGGCGCGGGGATGGTGCTCAAGCCTGAGCCGGTGTTTGCGGCCTTCGATGCGATTCCAGTTTGCGGGCGTCGCCGGGTGCTGCTGATGACGCCCCAAGGGCATCCGTTGCAGCAAGCCGATCTGCAGCGTTGGTGCACTGATCACGATCAGCTTGTGCTGCTCTGCGGCCATTACGAGGGGTTTGACGAGCGCATTCGATCCCTTGCTGATGAAGAGGTGTCCCTCGGCGACTTTGTGCTCACCGGCGGTGAGTTGCCGGCGATGACGATCATCAACGGTGTGGTGCGCTTGCTACCGGGGACGGTCGGTAGCGTTGAATCCCTCGTGGAGGAAAGCCACAGCGATGGCCTGCTGGAGCATCCGCACTACACCCGTCCAGCCGAGTTTCGAGGGATGGGAGTGCCCGAGGTGTTGCGCAGCGGGGATCACGGTGCCATTGCCCGCTGGCGTCAGAAGCAGCGCGAGCAGCGAACGGCGGCGCGCCGACCGGATCTGATGCAACGCTGGCAGCAGCGCGTCGGCGCTGACAATGAACCAGAGAACAGGGCCTGAATGACGCTTCGCATCGGCAACGGCTACGACATCCATCGGCTGGTGGCCGGCCGGCCGCTGATTCTCGGTGGTCAGCGCCTTGAGCACCCCGATGGTGTGGGGCTCGATGGCCACAGCGATGCCGATGTGCTGGTGCACGCGATCATGGATGCCCTCCTCGGGGCTTTGTCCCTGGGGGACATCGGCTTGTACTTTCCGCCCACGGATCCCCAGTGGAAGGGGGCTGACAGCCTGGAGCTGCTACGCCAGGTTGTGGCGCTGATCCAGCAGCGCGGCTGGCAGGTGGTGAATGTGGATTCGGTGGTGATTGCTGAACGCCCCAAACTCAAGCCGCACATCGAGGCCATGCGCACCGCCATCGCCACGGCGATGGGGATTGCGCCTGAGCAGGTGGGAGTGAAGGCCACCACCAATGAACGCCTTGGTCCGGAAGGTCGCGAAGAGGGCATCGCCTGTCATGCCGTTGCCCTGTTGAGCCAATGATCACGACCCCGAAGAGTGGGCTGCGCCGCGCTCTGTTTAGGGTGATTGGCCCCCTTCTTTTTCTGTTGATTGCTCTTGCTGGTCACGATGATCTTCGCCTGATCGCCTTCGCAGACCCCGAAGGTGGTTATGACGTTGCCGTGGTGGAGCATCTGCGCATTCAGGTGCCTGAACAGGCGCGGGATGCCTGGATGGAGGCTGAACGGGGGAGCTGGGAGCCGTGGCTCGCTCAGCAGAAAGGTTTTCTGGGTCGGGATCTGCTTTGGGATCCCAGCACAGAAGAGGGCACGTTGTTGATCCGCTGGAGCAGTCGGGAGGCTTGGAAGGCGATTCCTCAGGAGGAGGTGGAGGCTGTGCAACAGCGGTTCGAGCTGATCGCCCTTCAGGCCTTGGGGCAGGACCAGGGGAATCCTTTCCCACTGGTGTATGAAGGCGAACTTCTAACCCAGTGACGGTGGATGAAGCCCGTCTCGACCTTCAGCGTCGTCAGCGCCTGGGGATGGTGGAGGCTGTGTGGGGCGAGCACAAAAGTGCTGAGCAGATCACAGCCATCCTGCACAGCATGCGGGCTGCGGGAGAGTTGGCGTTGGTGACCCGGGTGAATCCTGCCAAGGCAGCCGCGGTTATGGAGGCCTTGCCGACCGTGCGATGGCACTGCGATGCAGGTTGCCTTACGGATGGAGTGCTCCCGACTCCGTCCCAGGGTGTGGCGGTAGGCGTGCTCAGTGGCGGCACAAGCGATCGACGCGTTGCCGCTGAAGCGGAACTCTCCCTGCAGGTGCATGGTGTGGCCACCAAGATGCTGCTGGATGTGGGCGTGGCAGGCCTGCATCGCCTCCTGGCGGTGCTGCCATCGCTCCAGCCCTTGGATGTGTTGATTGCCTGCGCCGGGATGGAAGGGGCCCTGCCCACGGTGCTGGCTGGGTTAGTGCCCCAACCGGTGATCGGAGTGCCTGTGTCCGTGGGGTATGGGGTCAGTGCAGGTGGGCGTGCCGCCCTCGAGGGCATGCTGGCGAGCTGCGCACCCGGCCTCACCGTGGTGAATATCGACAACGGCTACGGCGCAGCGATGGCCGCTTTGCGCATTCTCCAGGGCCGTGCGTTCAATCCTGAACGGTCAGGTCTGAAGGGTTAATCCGTCAACGGGTGGGGCAGGAGGTTGGCAACGGGCTCCTCGGGATCCAGTTCCAGCGTGGCCTCCACCCAGAGACGCAGGGAACGGGGTAGACGATCTTGTTGATAGCGCTGAATGGCTTCCATCAGCACGCTGGAATTCACCCAAGACGGGGTTCGGGCCGACATCGAACCAAAGCAGCATCCGCACGGTGCAGTGACTCACCCAAGCGGGCAAGAGGGACGGTTGGAGATCCGGAATCGGTTTAGGAGGCTTGGTCGTATTTCGTCCCCAATCGCCAAAGCTCATTGCTGTGGTTGGGTGATTCGACGTCCCTGAGCGTGCGCACCAGTTCAAAGAGATCGTTGCGATCAAGCTCCCCGTTCGTCTGCCACTGCATTGATCTTGGATCTGGTCGGGATGCAGGGGCCAATGAACTGATGCGTTACTAGTGATTTCAACCTATCGATCTCGTGCGCTTTTTACGCGTTTCATGACATCAAATCTGCGGAAGATTTTCTTAAACCTGCTCAGAGGTGTTGGAGGTTGGGGTAGGCCGTCACCAGTTCATCGGCGCTGAGAACGTCGCCAGCACCATCGGGTTGCCAGATCACCTCGAGAGCAATGAGATCGCTGGAGGCTGTCGAACCCAGAATTCGCAGGGATTCTCGCAGATCTTCACCGTTGTCGGCTTTCTTGAGGGTCACGGGGCGGCGGCTGGCCACCAGGAGCGTCACCACGATGAATTCATTGGTGGCATCGGCATCACCGCGACTCGCGATGGTGTCAACGTTCGACCGGACACCCCCCACGTTGGTGGTGAGTTCTTCGCGCAGTTTGCTGCGCTCGGTCATGGAGAGGCGATTGAAGGTGGATTCAGCCGCGTTGAAGGGAACGCTGCCGGATTCGGCATTGGCGTAAACCCAAAGATCCGGTTGGCGCAAGAGGGCCAAGGTGGTGTCCTGCAGCACCCGCTGAAGGCCACTGGCGGAACTGGTGTCGGCCGATGAGGCAAGCGCACGGAGATCCGTCTGAAGATCCTTGGCGCTGGCCAGAAGGCCGATCTGCAGTTGAAGCAGCGACACCGGACCCATCGGGATTTCCCGAGGGCCGTCGTAACCACCGACGCCACCGCCGATTGCAGGACGTCCGCCACCTCCACGGACTGCATTCACCACCACCCCGACGATGGCCATCAACACCAGGAATCCCAGCAGTCCGCCACCGCCGAAGCCGAAAATTGGAATGATGAAGGGGAAGCCGAAACCGCCGCCGTAGCCCCTGTTGTAGCCGCCGTTGTATCCCCCTCTGACGCCACCGCCATAGCCACCGCTCCGGGGCATGCTTGGGGCCCTGAAGCTGCCGCCTCCAATTCGGCCACCACGGGCCGCATCGCTGGGAAGCGGATGGATTAAGAGAAGACCCACCAGCAGCACTGGCACCATCAAGCCCGAGAGCAAGCGGTGGATTGCGCGGTTGGAGAGGCGATTCGGCGAATGGGCCAAAACGACGTTAAAAACTGAGCTGATCCTAGGAACCACCACCCACAATGGTGACGATCTCCAGGCTGTCACCGTCCTGAACGGGTTGGCCCCCCCAGCGTTCAGGAGTAAGGATCAGGCCATTGAATTCCACGACCACCAACCTTGGGTGATGGCCGAGGGCGTCGATGACCTGATCGAGATGGGTGAGGGCTCCATTGAGCTCACGTGCCTCTCCGTTCACGGTGAGTTGCATGGCAGATCGACGGTTCAGATGAGCAGATCCAGCAGCTGCCGGCTGGCAAGCGCTGGATCGTCGGACGCCATGATCGCGCTCACCACAGCCACCCGGTTGGCGCCAGCCTCAAGCACCTGGGGCAACGTTGTGGCGGTGATGCCGCCGATGGCAAACCAAGGAATGCGGGCTGCTGCGCAGGCCTCCTTCACCCAGTTCAGTCCGGCGGGTTGGCGATCGGCTTTGGTGGCGGTGGCGAACACCGGCCCTACGCCCGCATAATCCGCCCCTTCCTGTTGCGCTGCCTCAAGCTGTGCCAGCGCATGGGTGCTGCGTCCGATCAGCTTCTCGTTGCCGAGAAGACGACGGGCCTCGTGCTGCGGCAGATCCTCCTGGCCGAGATGAACACCGTCGGCATTCACGAGCAGGGCGAGGTCGATGCGGTCATTCACGATGAACAGGGCGTTGTGCGCTCGGCAGAGCTGCGCCAGTTGCTGTGCCTCCTGAAGCCGCAGGCCATCGGAGCCGTGTTTGCGCCGGTACTGCACCAGGGTGACGCCTGACTCCAGGGCCGCCTTCACGTTGTGCATGAGCCGGTCAGGGTTGTCGTCGGCGCCGGGATCCGTGATCAGGCAAAGCTTGGCGTCAGCCAGCTGTTGCTGGCGACGGTTGTGCCCGCAGGCCTCAAGGATGCGCACCTCATGGTCGTAAAGCGCGTAGCGCACGGCGGCCGCCGTGCGGGCGAGAACGGCATCACCCGTGCGGGCGAATTCCTCGATCACCCGCAGGGCTTCCTGCACGCGGCTGGCGTTGGCCTTCACGATGGCGACGCTGTCGCTGCGGTTGTCCTGCGCCGGATGGCCCAACCCAGCCGCAGCGTCGGTGGCGGTGGAGCGGGCCTGTCGGTAAGCGTCGTCATGCAGCTGACCAAGCTGTTGACGCCAGTCCTTGAGTGGCACCACAAGGTCCTGACGATCGAGGCCAAACCGACACCAGTCTTCGATTACGCGCAGCCCCTCTCGGGCCCGATCGAGGTTGGCATCGATCAGCCTTGCCACACGCGGATCAGTGCTGGGGGCGACAGGCATCGATTCCATGGCACTCTGGGCAGGATCTCATGCCTAACGCGGCGATGGAGAACGGAGGATCTGACAGCACCATGCACGTGCTGGTGTGGGGAATCATTTTGCTCGGAGGGATCAGCGTCTTCATCGTCTGGGGCTTGGCGAACGCCTATCCGGCTTGAGCCCTGAGCGCCTCTTTGGCTGCGACGGCATCCCGTCCGATCTGGGCACTGAGCTCCTTCAAGCCTGAAAAACGCTGCTGGCCGCGGAGACGCTGCACGGGCTCCACCTTGATCCAGCGACCCTCGAGTTCCATTTCAAAATCGAGGAGATGCACCTCCACAGCGGAGGGGGATCCCGGATCAACGGTGGGTTGAGGGCCGAGATTCATCACCGCCGGCAGTCGCGTGCCATCACCATCCACCCAAGCCCAGGCCGCGTACACCCCGAGCCCGGGTAGGAATTTGCGGCCATCCACTTGCAGATTGGCTGTCGGCCATCCCAGACCGCGACCCAGCCCCCGGCCGCGTACCACCTCCCCTTGGAAGCGATAGGCACGGCCGAGCAGGTTGGCGGCTCTGTGCAACTCTCCCGCGCTGAGCGCCGCGCGGATGCGGCTGCTGCTCATCCGCCCTTCTTCGTCCTCCAGGATCGGGACGACGCTCACTTTCACGCCAGCGGCTGAGGCCAGGTGAGCCAGGGTGTTGGTGTCGCCCTCGCGGCCGCGACCGAAACGGAAGTTGGCCCCAACGGCAATGTGACGCGCCTGCAGAGTGGCCAACAGCACTTGCTCCACGAAGTCGGCGGCGCTCAGTTGGGCCAGCTGCTTCGTGAAGGGCACCAGCACCAGCTGTTCGATTCCCAGGGGCTCGAGCAGATGCAGCTTTTCATCCGGGAGATCCAGGCGCAGCCGCGGCTCTCCGTGCAGAACCTCCCGCGGATGGGGCCAGAAACTCACAACGGTGGGATGGCCGCCGAAGGGGGCTGTGGTGATGGCCTTGATCACACGCCGGTGGCCGGCATGGAGACCATCAAAACTGCCCAGGGCGAGCGCAGTGGGGGTGCGGGCCTGCTGAGGTGAGCAGAGAGGGATCAACGGGCCGTGCACAGTGCGGTGGTTGGTGGCAAGTTTGGACGACAGACGACCAAGCCCGCATGGCCGACCGGCTCGATTTCCAGATGCTGGCCCTTGGCCTGAAGCGGACAGCCTGGATTCGCTTCTGGATCCAGACCGCCCTCGGTGTGGTGGTGGTCGGGGTGCTGCTCTTCAACAACATCGGCGGCAGCCTCTCCAGGAACGCAGATCGCGCGGTGGGATTGAGTCCAGGACTGTCCCTCACCACCCTGTCGTTCTTTGTGTTGCTGTTCAGCCTCTGGCAAGGCTGGCTGATCGTGCGCTTAGGGCGTGCACTCGCCAGTGGCGTGCGCCCGAGTCGCGCAGAAGCCAGCCGATTGATCAAGCGTGGAATCTTTGCGGATCTCCTCGGGCTGGTGCTGGCGGCGGTTGGCTATCAGTCGCTGGCAGGGGCCCTGTTTGTGCAGGCGTCTTCTCAGACTCCAGGAATTGCGATCGGTAGCCAGGGTGCTGCTGAGAATCTGGCGATTACATCGCTGGAGATGCTCTCTGTTTTGAGCAACACGCAGGTGTTGTTCGCCCACCTGATCGGATTGCTGTTTTCGCTCTGGCTGCTGCAGCGGATTTACCGAACCCGCTGACCGTTGAGCTCCAGGCGAGGAAGGCCTCCGAGGGGGCCACGCCAGAACAGCTCCGGTTGGATTGGTGTGAGCGACGGGCTGTTGGCTTCAATCTGGGCCACATCCGTGGGCCAGTCCCGCGGGCCATCCCCGCCGGATTCCAGGTCTTCCACCACTTCCCCTGCCAGCCAGTAATAGGTGCGGCCGCGCGGATCCTTGCGAGGGCTGAATTGCTCGTCGTAGCGGCGGATTGAGAGGCGCGTCCAGCGCAGAGGACCCATCACCTCAGGGCGGCAAGGGGGGATGTTCAAGTTGAGAAGCAGATTCTCAGGCCATTGATCACGCAGCGCGGCTGTGGCCACGTCCACGGCCAGGGCGGCGGCACCCTGGAAGTCGCGCCACTGGAAACAGGCACTGCTGATGGCCATCGACGGCAGCCCCTCGAGGGTCCCTTCCATGGCCGCGGCAACGGTGCCGGAGCAGAACACATCGGTGCCCAGATTCGGGCCGTGATTGATGCCGGTCAACACCAGGTCCGGCGCCTCCTGCATCAGTTCGAACAAGGCCAGCTTCATGCAGTCGGCAGGCGTGCCGCTGCAAGCCCAGGCGCTGATTCCCGCTTCGAAGAGGCTGTCGGCTTTTTCGGCTCGGATCGGGGTCTGGAGGGTGAGTCCATGGCCGGTGGCGGATCGCTCGCGATCGGGGCAAACCACCGTCACCTGGTGCCCTGCTGCGGCCGCTGCAGCCGCCAGAGCACGGATGCCGTCGGCGAATACCCCGTCGTCATTGCTGATCAGGATCCGCAAGGGGGCCATGGAATCAAAAGCCGATGGGGCGAACCTAGTCGTGATCACTGCTTACAGTCAGCTGCCGTCTTGTCAAAGCCGTGAGCGCCACCGTCACCCTGCAGCAGCTCACCGATCAGCTGGAGGCCCTTGAGGCCGAAGCGGCTGAGGCCATCGCCGCCGCTGCCGATGCCGAGGCCCTCGAGCAGTTGCGGGTGGGCTTGCTCGGCAAGAAAGGCCGTCTCTCCGGTGTGCTCGGAGCCATGGGCAAGTTGCCTGGCAACGAGCGGCCGCTGGTGGGTCAGCGCGCCAATGTGTTGAAAACCCAGGTGCAGACGCTCCTGGGAAAGCGCCTCCTGGCCGTGAAACAGGCCGCGATGGAGGCTCGTATTGCAGAGGAGACTCTGGATGTCACTGCTCCTCCGGTAGGCGTTCCCATGGGGCATCGCCACCCCTTGATCAGCACCACTGAGGAGATCGTTGATCTGTTTTGCGGTCTTGGTTATCAGGTGGAGGAGGGGCCCGAGGTGGAGACCGACCATCACAATTTCACCGCCCTCAACATTCCCCCGGAGCACCCGGCCAGGGACATGCAGGACACGTTCTATTTGAAGGACAACCTGCTGCTGCGCACGCACACCTCACCGGTGCAGATCAGGCATCTGGAAAACAACCCACCGCCGGTGCGCATCGTGGCCCCCGGGCGCGTTTATCGCCGGGATGCCGTGGACGCCACCCATTCTCCGGTGTTCCACCAGGTGGAGGTGCTGGCCATTGATGAAGGCTTGGATTTCAGTCACCTGCGCGGCACGGTGATGGCCTTTCTCAAGGCCTTTTTCGGAGATCTGCCGGTGCGTTTCCGCGCCAGCTACTTCCCGTTCACAGAGCCTTCCGCTGAGGTGGATGTGCAGTGGCGGGGTCGCTGGCTTGAAGTGATGGGTTGCGGGATGGTGGACCCTGCGGTGCTCGAAGGCCTGGGGCTTGATCCTGAGCGCTGGAGTGGTTTTGCCGCTGGTCTTGGCGTGGAACGTTTCTGCATGGTCCGCCATGGCATTGACGACATCCGCCGGCTCTACACCAGCGATCTGCGCTTCCTCGAGCAGTTCTGAGGCAAGGGCTGATCCTTAATAGGCGCATTTCGCTGAAGAGTGATGCCCGATCTCTGCGTTCTCTCCATGATCCGGGGAGACGTGATTCGGCTTGAGCGGTGTCTGTGCTTTCGGTGTTCGATGGTTCCGCGCGAGCCCTGGAGATCGTTCAGGTTCTCTCGAAGCATGAATGGGCGTTTCTCTCCCAGCTTCTGCGTCGTGGTGATGCCGAAGAGACCAGGCTTCCCTTGCCATCGGTGCTGTGCAACATCCTCACGGAGCTGGGACCGGTGTACGTGAAGCTGGGTCAGTTGCTCAGCACCCGTCCGGATCTGCTCGGTGAGGCCTACATCGAGGCCCTTAGTGATCTGCAGGCCAACGTGCCGCCAGTGCCCTGGGAGAGGGTGCGTCCCCAACTGGAAGAGCAGCTGAACAGCGAGGTCACGCAGGCCTTCAGAACGTTCGACCACGATCCGATTGCAGCTGGCAGTGTGGGGCAGGTGTATCGGGCGTCTCTGCAGGATGGAGTGCCGGTGGCCGTGAAGGTGCTGCGGCCAGGCATCGAGGCCCAGGTGGCTGAGGACGGCCGTCTGCTGCGCAAGATTGCGGCCCTGGCTTCAGCCACCGCGTTGGGGAGTCAGTACGACTTCGTCGGGCTGGCTGACCAGGTGCTGGACGCCTTGGGCCGAGAGCTGGATTTCCGCATCGAAGCCCAGAACACCCTGCGATTGGAGCGCTGCCTGGAGGCCTCTTCATTTGTTCCCGAGGGGCAGCTGCGCTTGCCCCAGGTGGTGCAGAACCTGTCCGGTCAGCGGGTGTTGGTGCTGGAGTGGATTGATGGTGACGCCATCCTCACGGACCAAGCGCGCCTCTCCCTCAGCCAGGGGCCGGGGGTTGGTCCTACCACCACGGCGCTTCTGGGAGCCTTTGTAGAGCAGTACTTCGTGGAGGGGTTTTTCCATGCCGATCCCCACCCTGGGAATCTGAAGGTGTTGAGCGATGGCAGCGTGGTGCTGCTCGATGCCGGCATGGTCGGCGTGTTCGACCCGCGCACTCGCAGCAATCTGTTGGATCTGGTGCTGGCACTGATCAATCAGGATGGTGCCAGGGCCACCGATCTGCTGGAACAGATCGCTCCGGCAGCCCGCGGGGTGAAGGTGGACCGGCAACAACTCCAGCGCCAGCTGGATGCGTTGATTGCCAGCAGCTTCTCCAAACCCCTGGAAGAGCTCAATTTCGCCCTGTTTTTGGCCGACCTTCTGCAGTTGGCGAACCGCACGGGTTTGCGCGTGCCCGGAACGCTTGGGCTGTTTGTGAAGTCGGTCACCAATTTGGAAGGTGTGGGCTGCTCGCTCAACCCTGCGTTCAGTTTCACCGGAGAAATGCAGCCCCTGGTGGCTCAATTGCTGGCGCGCTCGGTGATGCTGCCGCAGGAGCGTTTGATGCAGTTCGGCCTGGATCTGCGCAATTTCTCCCTTGAAGCGCCGCGTCAACTCAGTCAGCTGCTGCGGCGGTTCAGCAGTGATGAGCTGGTGTTTGCTCTGCAGCTTGAGGGGCTGGAGTCGTTGCGCGCCACGCTGGAGCGACTGTCGCAGCGGGTGTCGCTGGCGATTCTGGTGGCTGCACTCCTGCTTAGCGCCACGCTGATGGCGACGCTCGCCCAGCAGGAATTGCTGCGCAATGTGAGCGAAGGCCTGTTCATCGGCGCCACGCTCTTCGGGCTCTGGTTGATCGTGTCCCTGCTTCGCTCCAACCGACGCTGATTCAGAGCTGATCAACAAAGATCCCATCTGGGGCCATCAAGCTGGGCTTTCTCATAAAGTGAGCGCGCTGTTGCTTGATGCGATCGGTGCCCCGGGTCGGACTGATCGTCAATGATGGCAAGCCTTTGGCGGTCGAAACTGCCGCCACCATTCAGGCGCGCCTGGAACGCGGCGGTCATGAGGTGGTGCGGGTGAGTAGCTCCGGCGGGATGGTGGGCTTTGCCAATCCCGACCAGCACCTGCGCATGCTCGGATACAACGCCTGTGTTCCCGAAGGCTTTGATCCATCGATGGCGCTGGCGATCGTGCTGGGGGGTGATGGCACGGTGCTCTCGGCGGCGCGTCAGACCGCGCCGGTGGGCGTGCCGATTCTCACGATCAACACGGGGCATCTCGGCTTCTTGGCTGAGGCTTACCTCGATGATCTCGATCGGGCCCTGGATCAAGTGCTCACAGAGCAGTGGACGATTGAGGAGCGCGCCAATCTGGTGGTGAGCGTGATGCGTGGCGATCAGCGCCGCTGGGAGGCTTTGTCGCTCAACGAGATGGCTCTGCACCGTGAACCACTCACGAGCATGTGTCACTTCGAGATCGCCATCGGCCGCCATGCACCGGTGGATATCTCGGCGGATGGCGTCATTCTCTCGACCCCCACCGGATCCACGGCTTATGCGCTCAGCGCCGGAGGACCGGTGATCACGCCGGATTGTCCGGTGCTGCAGCTGACGCCGATCGCTCCTCACTCGCTGGCCTCACGGGCTCTGGTGTTCAGCGATCAGGAGCCCGTGACCGTGTTTCCCGCCACGCCGGAACGACTGATGATGGTGGTGGATGGCAGTGCCGGCTGTTACGTGTGGCCTGAAGATCGGGTGCTGATCCGGCGCAGCGACCATCCCGTTCGTTTTGTGCGCCTGACAGACCATGAGTTTTTCCAGGTGCTGCGCAACAAACTGGGCTGGGGTCTTCCCCATGTGGCCAAGCCTGATCGCGCATGACTGTGCATGACCCGCTGACGCGCGCGAGCGATGAACGCCCATTGGTGTTGTTGCTGGGCCAGGAGGCTCTGGCTCTCGCGGACCGGCTTTTGGCTTCCGGCTATCAATCCCAAGTGGGTGCTGCTGCTGGTCCCAGTGGTGTGCCGGCGGCGGCCCTGGTGGGATCGGATGCGATTGATCAGGTGGGCTCGCTCAGAGATCGCTTTGGGTCGATGCCAATCCTGATCGGCGTCAGCGAAGACACGATTGAGGCCCGTGAAGCTTGTTTCAGCTGCGGTGCCGATGACTTCTGGTTCACCAACGCTGGTGCGAGCGATCTGTTGCAGAGGCTGCGCTTGCACCTGGCGATTCAGGAGCGCAGCCAGTTGCGACGTCCCTTGTTGAAGGTGGGCGATCTGAGTGTGGACATCAGCTGCCGGCAGGTTCGGCGTGGCCAGAGGCCCGTCGCCCTCACGGCCCGTGAATATGCCCTGCTGATGTTGCTGATGGAGGAGCGGGGCACTGTTGTGGGCCGCGACCGGATCTTGCGCGAGGTCTGGAACGACGAGCAGGGATCCTCCAGCAATGTGATCGAGGTGTATGTGCGTTACCTGCGTCAGAAGCTGGAGGAGGGGGGGGAGTCGCGGCTGATCCATACGATCCGCGGCCGCGGCTACTGCCTCAATGATGGTGCGCCAAGACTCGACCCCAGCTGATGGAGCTGCCGCCACCACCGCAAATCCTGCCCATTGAGGCGCGTTGGTGCCTGCAGCCACGCGCAGAGGCCTGTATTGCCCTTGAGGTGGCCGATACACCAAGGGAGCAGCAGCTCGGCCTGATGCAACGTCCGGCGTTGCCGCCGCTGCGAGGCATGTGGTTTCCGGCTAGTCCGCCCCGCCCCCTGCGCTTCTGGATGCTGAACACCCTCGCCCCGCTCGATCTGGTGTTCGTGCGCGACGGACAGGTGCTCGACATCGTTGCTGCTGTGCCGGTCTGCCGATCACTTCCCTGCCCGTCCTACTGGGCGGATGCCGATGGCAACGGGCGGGCGGACTTTGCTGATGGTGTGGTGGAGATCGGCGCGGGCGAGGCGGCGCGCCTGGGAATCAAGCTCGGCGATCCTGTGGCCATCGAAGACGTTGATCACGAGAACGTGTCATTGCCGTAGCTTTTTCGTAACGCTTGCGTAGCGTTGGCGTTCGTTTTGGCCTCAACCAAAGAAGCCTTTGGATTGCAGGAACAGGCCGATGGCCAGCAACGGCCCGAAGCCGGCGATCAGCACGGTGATCTTCATGCGGATCGGGGACACCTGTTTGTTCTTCTGAATCGACATGACGGCTGACGCTGTTCTCGGCCTGATTCTGAGGCTCAAGGCCGTGCATTCGTGCCTTTGAGGATCAGAACGGGATTCATCGGCGCCAGGCGGGTGCCCTCGGCCAGAGGCTGACCGCGCCAGGCCTGTTGCTGGCTGATCTGCAGCTGCAGCCCAGCCTGCTCGAGCACTGGCCGCAGTTCGGCCAGTGCCTCCAGGGTGGCCAGGGGGATCACCACCACACCGCCAGGCCTGAGGCGATCGATCACTCCCTTGAGCAGGGTTGCGCGTTGGCGTCCGCCTCCTCCCACCAGCACGCGATCAGGATCTGGAAGCTGAGGCAGCAGCGTCAGAGCATCCCCTTCCAGCACGGAGGCCGGCGCAACGCCGAGGCGTTGGGCATTGGCCTGGATCAACGCCCCGCCGCCGCTTCGGCGTTCGATTGCCATCAGCTGCAGCTGCGGGCGCAGGCGCAGGGCCTCCAGGCCCACACTCCCTGTGCCAGCCCCCAGATCCCAGAGCACGCCTTGCTCCGGCAGGTCGAGATCCGCGAGTAGCTGAATGCGCACCTCCCGTTTGGTCATCAGCCCAGGGCGGTCGTCGTGCTGCAGGTAGTCGCCATCGGCAATCCCAAACAAAGGAAGAGCCCCTGGCGCGGATGCGGCGGGAGGTTGGGCCAGCAGCACAACCAGGTGCAGAGGATGAAGGTCATCCGGGCAAGGCTGGTTTGCTTCGAGGCACTGCACGCGTTCGTCGTGGTGACCGAGGGCTTCACACAGCCAGAGGCTGTAGCTCGATTCGAGTCCGCTGCCGCGCAGAGTCGCGCGGACCTCTTCGACGCCTCCTCGGCCTGGATCGGTGAGCACCGCCAGGGAGGCTGGCCGTTTCTGCAACCGCTGGGCCAGAGAGCTGGGATCACGGCCGTGCAGGCTGATCCATTCGGCTCCCTGCCAGGGTCTGCCCAGGCGGGCGAAGGCCAGCTGCATGGAGGAGGGGGCTGGGTGGAAACGCAGCCGTTCGCTGCCCAGCCGCTCAATCAATACACGACCAATCCCGAACCAGAGAGGATCGCCACTGGCCAGCACCACAATCCGCAGGGTTGGCGCCAGGGGGCCGAGGGCGTCACTGAGGGCAATCGGGTCATCGCTGACCAAGCGCTGCTGGTCGTCGGCGCGACTGCCGAGCCAATCCACAAGCTGGGGCAGCAAGCGTTTTGGCGCTGCCACCAGGTCAGCGTTCTGCACCAGGCTTTGGTGCATCGGAGGTAGGGACGCAGGGGCGCCGGCGTCGGTCCCGATCACATCGATCATCACTTCATTGTGCTGATGGGTGCCCTTGGTGGCGCTGGTCCCAATCAGGCAAATCTCTGGTGGGAGGCCCTGCACTTAGCGGACTCGTTTTCAAACACTGGCTAGAGAGGGTTCGTGTTGAACCTTGGCAATGTCAGTGCGTCCTTTCGTCCGTCGCAGCTCCCTCGCGCTTTTGGCCTCAGCCATCACAGCAGGGGTGTTGGTGACCTCCTGCGGCAAGTCGGAGGAGAGCAAGACGTCTTCGACTGGCAGCGATTGTCCGAAAGCAGCGGTGGTTCAGGAGGGCACAACCGTGACACCGGTGACCAAAGCCAATTACGCCGTTGCCGAAACTGAAGTGATTCTGGCGGATTACGTTCGCAAGATCGCCAAGGGCACCTGCAGCGCTGGCGTGGGTGTGCTCCTCCACCAGCGTGCAGCCATGGATCCAAAGGAGCGCACCATCCTGCGCCCCAATTTCGACACGTTGTATTCCTTTGCGGTGCTTGATCTCGAGAGTCCCGCCACCGTGGTCCTTCCTGAAACGGATCGCTACCAGATTCTCGAAGTGATCGATGAAGAGCATTGGATTCCCCTGATCAGTGACAAACCAGGCCGTTATGAGTTGACCAAGGAGTCAGTTGGTAGTCGCTATGCCTTTGCTTTCGTGCGTACGCAGGTGAATGTGCAGGATCCAGAGGATCTCAAGAAAGCAGCTGCTGCGCAGGATGGGATCAAGCTTGAGCAAGCCAAGAAAGGAGAATTTGTCTCGAAGAAGAAATACGACATGAAGGAGATCCTTGCTTTGCGTGAGGATTACAACAAGCGTCGGGAACCTGAAGGTGTGACGTCAGAGATGGCGTTCGGAAAGAAGGGTGAATTGACAGAGGAATTGCGTAACTTTGGTGTTGCTGTTGGCTGGGGCGGCCTTCCTAAAGAGGGAGCCGTTTATCCCTTCCCCAAAGTGGTCGATTCCACTGAGCCTCACACGCTCACTTTGAAAGATGTTCCCAGTGATCCCCGTGCCTTCTGGTCAGTGACTGTCTATGACCAGAAGGGGTTTGCAACCGGTGAAAGTTATAATATTAACAGTGCGTTTGCCAAAAAGAATGAGAATGGAGAATATGTGATTCACTTGGGTGGAGATAAGAGCCAGGACAATTACCTTGATATCTATCCAGGTTGGAATGTTGCTCTGCGGGTTTACTCGCCGACCGAGGCCTATTTCGATGGAAGTTGGACACCACCTCAGTTTGAGCCTGCAAAGTAATTCATTGCTTTGATATGCATCTTTAAGTTTTTCGTAGCCTTGAATTCATGATTAAAAATTTCCCCAATTCCGCTGCTGCGGCCCTACTTGGTGTCGCTCTGATCGCTGGTGGATGCGCTCAGACCAAAGCTCCCGATGCATCCTCTGATGCACAATCTGATGCAACAGCAAAAGCATCATCTCCATCGCAAGTTCCCAAGCCGGGGGATTGCCCGAAGCCTGCCGTTGAGATCCAAAGTGAAGAGGTTGTGCCCGTTACCAAGGCCAACTACGCCGCAGCAGAAACCCAAACCGTGATGGCCGCTTATGTGGGCAAAATTGCCAAGGCCACCTGCAGTGGAGGTGTTGGGGTGTTGTGGAACGACAGCAAGGCTGCTGATCCCAAGGATCGAACGGTGATCCGGATTAATTTCGATACCCTCTATTCCTGGTTGGTTCTTGATCTCAACAGCCCAGCCACGATCACATTGCCTGAAACGGGTGGTCGTTATCAGAGCGCCATGGTTGTGAATGATGAAGGATATACCTATGTGCATCAAGATCCCGGTGAATACAAGCTCACCAAGGAGGCCGTTGGCAGTCGCTATGCAACGGTGGCCTTCCGTACCGGTGTGAACATTCAGGACCCAGCTGATGTTGCGAAGGCGCAGGCCTTGCAGGCCAAGCTTGCGGTGAAGCAGGCACAAAAAGGGACCTTCATTCAGCCCAACCAATGGAATAAGGAGCAAATGCTTGCCCTGCGCGCCGACTACAACAAGGAGCGCAACGAGAAGGGGATCCAGTCGGAGGCCTTGTATGGGCGGAAGGGAGTCGTTTCTCCTGAGCAGAACAATATGGGAGTCGCCGTTGGCATTGGTGGACTTCCCAAAGAGGGAGCGGTTTACCTCTTCTACACACCCACATCAACGGACCCACAGACACTCACCCTTAAAGATGTTCCCAATGGTGATAATGCCTTCTGGTCGTTGACTGTGTACGACAAGGAGGGCTTCCCCACCGGTGAGCCGTTCAATTTGAACAGTGCCTTTGCGAAAATGAATGACCAAGGTGAGGTTGTTGTTCACTTTGGTGGTGATAAAAACCAAGACAACTATCTTGCAATCTATCCAGGATGGAATGCCACCTTGCGCATCTACAAACCCAAGCCTGCCTATTTCGACGGCAGTTGGGAGCGGCCTGAATTGAAGTTAGCTCAGTAGCGGGCTGGTTTCGTTTTGGTTGAGGGCCCCTCTTGATAGGGCCCTCAGCATCAGGACTTGAATGTTGCTGATCGGTCGCGCAGGCTTGCAGTGAAGGCGACAACACAGATGCCCCAGATCACTCCTTTCACGATGATCCCACTAACATCGTCAATCGGGTGATCAGGCCTAAAGGTAGCGCCTCTCAAGTAGGCCTCGAGATGAGCAAAGAAGGGCACAAACATTCCGCCTGCGCTGTATCCCCATGCCCCAGCGAGATACATGGAGGATTGGCTTCGTTTGGCCGTGCAGGCCGCGGCAGCCAGAAGTAACAAAATGCCTGAGCCATAGTCCTCAAGCATCGTTGTGGCGTTGATGGCGAAATAGTCGAGGCCGCGACGTGCAGTCTCGCCAAGGATGAAGATAGCTCCCATGGCATAGGCCATGGCTTGGGTTCCTTTCATATTGAAGAGAAGTACTTCTTAGGCTCAGTTTGCTCGCGCTGAATAGTTTGCGCTGGTCTTGTTTGGGAAAACTTGCGATTTTTGTCTGCACTGGTTGAGCTGCACAGATTGAACAGATGGAACAACAGAGCTTTGCTTTTTAAACCATTGCACGAATGGGATCATGATTAAACCTTCCTTGACTGACGCCTCTGGAAGTTGTCCCTAGCTTCCAAATAGTGAATTCTGTCTTCGGATGACCATGACGCGTCGGCTGAGTCCGGTTTTCAAAGGACTCTCCACTGTCACCCTTGCTGCTTTGCTCGCTGTGGGCTGTTCCAGTAAGGCTGGTGGAGGCAATCAGTCTTTGAACAAAGGCAGCGGTGATGTCCCTAAGGGGTATACATCGCCTATTCCGAAGGCGCTGATGACGCCGGATACGGTGAAAACCAGTGCCGGTACGTTCAACTTCTTTGATGGCATGCCCGATGCGGCCACTGCCAAGGCCAGCTTCGACAACCTCAAGTTCATCAGGGCTTATGAGACGTTCCTTACCTTGATGCCCGCGGCCAGCATCGAGATGTTGCGGGCTGGGCATGCTTCTCAGGGAGTGACGGATCACACCAAGGTCATGTTGATGGCCCCACTGAATTCCAACCCCCTCTTTCTCACGGGTAACACCGATACGGTGTATGGGTCCACCTTCTTCAATTTGAAGAATACAGGGCCGTTGGTGATCGAGATTCCGGCAGGTCTTGGTCCTGGCACCATCAATGATGCATTCTTCCGCTTCGTGGCTGATACCGGGGCTCCCGGGCCGGACAAGGGCAAAGGTGGTAAATATCTGATCCTCGGCCCTGACGATAAGGAGCCTGAGAATACCGATGGTTATTTTGTTTTCCGCTCTCCCAGTTACTCCAACTGGTTGATTTTAAGAGCCTTCCTCGATGATGAGGGTAAGCCAGATCAGGCTGTTGCGAACTATAAGAAAGGCCTAAGGCTCTACCCGCTTTCGCAGAAAGATGACCCTCCAGCAATGACCTTTATTCAAGGAGGTGAAGGTGTATTTAATACGGTTCATGCGAATAATTTCCACTTCTTTGAAGAGCTTGACACTGTGATTCAGCGGGAGCCGATCAATCTGCTTGATCCTGAATTAAGAGGTTTGGCGTCATCGATTGGTCTGGAAAAAGGCAAGCCTTTTGCACCCAGCGCACAGGATCGAGAACTCCTGGAGGAGGCGGTACAGGTGGGAGTGGCTTATGTGCGCGCTGACATGGGCAAACCCCGCAACCCCGAGGTTTATTTCTACGAAGGTAAGCAGTGGTTCACACCGTTTGGTGGTGGGAGCTACGAATGGTTGATTGATGGCGGTAAAGGAGGTCGGAATCTCGACGCTCGCAATAATTTCTTCTGGGGATACACCGTCAACACGCCAGCGATGGTGCTGAAGATGGTGGGTGTTGGCTCCCAGTACGGGGTGGTGGCTACAGATTCCACTGGCGCCTATCTCGATGGCAGCAAGACCTACAAATTAACTGTTGAGGCCGATGTTCCGGCGAAGGATTTCTGGTCGATGGTTGTTTATGACCCTCAGACCCGGTCTGAGCTGCAGACCGATCAGCTTCTTCCCAGCAAGAACAGCAAGCGCAATCAAGACATGGTTGTGAATGCTGACGGAACCACTGATCTCTATTTCGGCCCCTCAGCGCCGAAAGGTATGGAAGCGAATTGGATTCAAACGGTTCCTGGTAAGGGCTGGTTCGCTGTCTTCCGTCTCTATGGCCCGCTTCAACCTTGGTTCGACAAAACCTGGCAGCTCAACGACATCGAGCAGGTCAAGTGAGCCCTGTCATTCCTGAAATTTCTCCCACCTTTCGCTCTCCCATGAAACGCTTCACCCGCCTTCAGCTTGTTCTCGCTTCCGCTCTGCTCGTAGCCGGAAGTGGGGTTGTTCTCAAAGCCAACAGCCTCATTCCCAAGGGCTACAACACGCCAATCCCTGGGGATGTGTTGACGCCGGATTCGGTTCAAACCCGAATCGGCACATTCAATTATTTCGATGGTTTCCCCGATGATGAAACCATGCGCAAGGCACGCCGTCAGGTCGACCTTGGTCGTGGTGTTCAGACATTCCTGAACTTCATTCCTGCAGCATCCCTCGAGATGCTCTATGTCGGTCACCGTGATGGCTATGGCTTGAAGCCGAATCGAGACATCGGGTTGTTCGAAGAGCTGATGAGCTCCACATCCCTCTGGCTCACTGGGAACACCGACACGGTGTACGCCTCAGCCTTTTTGGATCTCAGTGAAGGTCCTGTTGTGGTGGAAGTTCCCCCGGGTACAGGGCCTGGAACTGTCAATGATGCCTTCTTCCGTTTTGTTGTAGATATGGGCGGCCCTGGTCCAGATAAAGGCAAGGGCGGCAAGTATTTGATCCTTGGTCCTGGTCAGGAAGCTCCGGCTAGCACGGAGGGCTATTTCGTGGCCAGAACCCCGAGCAAGATCAACTGGCTGATCCTTCGGGGCTTCCTCGATCAGCAAGGCAAGCCCGATACAGCAAAAGCGGCATTCATGAATGGCCTCAAGGTGTATCCCTTCGCTGAAAGGAACAACCCGCCTGCCAACACGTTCACGAACCTTACCGGTTCAGACGTGAACACGATCCATGCCAATGACTTCAAGTTCTACGAAGAACTCAATGATGTGATCCAGCGTGAGCCCTCGGAGGTGTTCTCTCCTGAACTCCTGGGGATGGCTTCAGCAATCGGTATTCAAAAAGGGAAGCCGTTTAAGCCATCGAAGGAACAAAAAGCACTGCTGACTGAAGCAGTTGCCATCGGTAATGCCACGGCACGTTCGATTCTGTTTGCTCCGCAGGATCCCAAGGCCTATATCTATCCCGGTAAAGCCGGCTACTGGCAAACCGGCTTCCCAGGCGGAAACCATGACTATGTCGTCAATGGCGGCAAAGGTGGGCGTGACATGGATGGACGCACCCTGTTCTTCTATCTCGCCACAGTGAATACTCCGGCGATGGTGCTGGAACTTCCTGGTGTGGGTTCGCAGTACGCCTTCAGTTCTCGGGACAGTAGTGGTGCCTATCTGGATGGCTCCAAAACCTACAAACTCAACATCCCTGCCAATCCCCCTGCGAAGAGGTTCTGGTCGTTTGTTGTTTACGACCCGCAAACCCGCTCCATGTTGCAGAGCAAGGAGATGCCCTACCCCAGCAAAAACAACAAGCGCAATCCCGAGATGGCCAAGAATGCCGACGGCAGCATTGATCTGTATTTCGGCCCTGAAGCCCCTGCTGGGAAAGAGGCCAACTGGGTGAAGACGGTTCCAGGAAAGGGTTGGTTCGGCATCTTCCGTCTTTACGGGCCAGGTCAGGAGTGGTTTGACCGCTCCTGGAAGCTGGGAGCGATTGAAAAAACCTGACCATGGCAGGCATGGCTCTCCACTGACGTCATGCTCACGCTCTGACTGTTTCGCACACTTATCCAACGCAATGTCCTATGGCTCGATCTGTTGATGTGGTTGTGATTGGCGGTGGTTTCGCCGGAATCACAGCAGCCCGTGATCTGCAAAAACGGGGTTTCAATGTGCTCGTCTTGGAAGCGCGTGACCGCTTGGGTGGGCGCACCTGGAGTGCCGATCGCAATGGCTTTCATGTCGAGCTTGGCGGCACCTGGGTGCATTGGACCCAACCCTTCGTATGGGCCGAGAAGGAGCGTTATGGCCTCGAGGTGCAGGAGACTCCAGGCTGTGTTGCCGAGCGGGTGGCGATCAAGATTGACGGCCAGGTTCAGGAGCTGCAGGAGGCGCAGCTGGGTGAATTCGTGGAGGGTTTTCAACGCTTTTTCGCTGAAGCGAAGGGCGTTTGGGAGCGTCCCTACGACGTTCACCACTGCTGGGATGCGGTGTGTGAACGTGATGGCCTGACCGTTGCTGATCGTCTGAACGCACTTGATCTCACGCCCCTGCAGCGCACCAGCATTGGTGGATTTCTGGAGATCCTCTGCATGAATCAACCGCAGAATGGCTCCTATGTGGAGATGATGCGCTGCTGGTCGCTCACCGGTTGGAATTACGAGCTGTTCAACGACACCGCTGCCCGTTACAAGTTCACGCATGGCACGGGTGCTCTGGTGGAGGCGATGGTTGCTGACGGTGGGTTTGATGTGGCGTTGAATACGCCTGTCAGATCCGTTCAGCAATCCAGTGAGGGCGTTTGTGTCACCACAGAGTCGGGGGAACAGGTGATGGCCAAACGCGCCGTGGTGACCATTCCGTTGAATGTGCTGCACAGCGTGGAGTTTGAACCACCTCTTTCTGATGTGAAGTTGGAAGCCTCCCGGCTTAAGCACGTTGGCGGTGGATACAAAGTGTTTTTTGAAGTGGAGGGTGATCCTGGTGCGGTGATGACCTTGTCGCGTTCCACTGATTCACCGCTCATCGGCAGCTTCACCTACAAACGAGGAGAACAGCACTCCGTGCTGGCTGGGTTCAGTCTGGAATCTGGAGCTCTGGACAAGTCGGTTCAGGAGTGGCAAGTGGTGCTGGAGGAATTCATCCCCGGCGTGAAGTTACTGTCCACGTTCGGGCACGACTGGGGTGCAGATAATCTGTCCCAAGGGAGTTGGGCGACCTACCGGCCTGGAACTGTGGCTCGTTTCAATGATGAATTGCCTCGTCAGGAAGGCCATGTCTTCTTTGCCTCTGGCGACCATGCCCAGGGATGGCGCGGATTCATTGAAGGAGCCATTGCCAGTGGCTCCCGCACGGCTGTGACGGTGGCTGAATCAATCAAATAGCCAGCGCAGGCCTAGGTTCACGCCGCTTTGATCAACGCTGTAGGAGTTGCCACCGCCTCCGGCGTAATCAAGGCCGAAATACTTGTAGGAAAGGGAGATCTGAGCTGAGTTCCCCAGGGCATAGGCAATGCCTGCCTGCGCGGTTCCACTCAGATCCTGCTCTCCGCTCAGACCGAATCCGCCTGCATCGAGGTAGGCAAAGGCTTGCCAGTCTTCACTGATGGCATAGGTGCCAAAGACACCAATCAGCGGTTGCGCCCAGGTGTTGCCGTAACTCTCACTTGAGGATTTCTTCAGCTCACGGGTTAGCTCTCTGTTGACGCGTCGTCCCTCTACGGAGAGGGTTGATTCGTTGTTCAGCGTGAAGTTGGTGCGAATGTTGGCATCGATGATTCGGGCTCCCACCAGGCCAATGAAACTGCTGCTGCCTTTCTCCATTCGTGGTTTTTGAATCGCTCCTCCCCGGTACCGGAAGGCCAGATCGACGACTGTTTGATTGGCATCAACCTCCAGATCCAGATCGCCTTCGACGCGCAGAGTGCGTTTTCGAAGGCGACTCGGAAGATCCAGTCGGTTGCGTAAGGGGTTGCTGGTTTCGTTGTAGAAGGAAGCAGATTGGCTGTCTGACAGGCTGCCGTGGTACACACCGGCCATGAATCCGATGCGGCCGTACTCCACCTGGGCTTTAAAGGTGAGTGCCTCATCCAGTGTGTTGATGACATCCGACAGTGGAAGCGCTGAGTTCGTTCTGTTGCCATTCACCTCTGTGGTTGTGTAGGTGGTGGGCACCAAGAAGGCGTAGAGATCGAGATACACCCGCCAAGCATCTTCAAGATTCTGCTCTTCATCGCGCTCTTCACCGCTCTCCTCGTCGATGCTCTGGCTCAGGACCAATGGCGCCATGGGCATCGAGCCGATCTCCGACTCTTGCGTTCGTGAGGGCATTGGCGCTGGCATGGGCTCAGCAGCAGCGCGCAATTCAGGGATTGCAATCAATGCAATTAGAGGAAGTATGAATCTGCGCATCAACTCAAAATTACAGGACTCAACTTAGGGATTCCTGGCAAGAGCGGCCTGCTCCGGTGATCCCGTTTGTGCAGACTATGGTGCTGTAAGACCCATTCCCTGAGGCCATTGATCTAGAACTCGCCGTACTTACAAAACGATCGTGATGGCGGCATTGAAGGTTTTGGCGTTCTCGCCTCTCTGCTGGCTCGTGGCAGGAGCGTTGCTGGGTCCTTCTGTCAGCGCACAGGTCACTGACCAGCCTCTCGTCGCAGATCCGGCGGATTTTGATTTCACTCCCCTGCTTCTGACCGAAGCAACCATTGCTCAGAATGGTGCGGATCAGTCTCAGTCTGGTACAGGAAATGAGCCTGTTTCTGTGACCCCTGGAGAATCGAAGGCGAAGGAAGAAGGGTCTCTCGCCAAGGCAGCGCAGAATCCAATTGCGAGCTTGATCAGTCTTCCGATTCAATGGAATTCCACGCCTTCAACCCAGTGGGCTCCAAATGTCACAATCCCATCTCCTGATCCTTCTCTTCCCCCCTATCGCACCAACTTCAAGGCGAATCAAACGCAAAATGTTGTCAATGTGCAGCCTGTCATTCCCTTCAAGGTGAGTGAGGGGTTGACGCTGGTGACACGCACGATTGTTCCCTTCATCTCTCAGCCATGGGCTCGGGGTACATCCATTCAGTCATTGGGGGATATCAATCCCTCTGTCTTCTTCGTGCCAACACTGAAGGGTAATTTCACCGTTGGCGTTGGGCCAACGATGGTGATTCCATCGGCAACTGACAATCGCCTTAGCTCGAAGCGTTGGAGTGCGGGGCCGACAGGTGTTCTTGTTTATACAAAGGGGCCAATTGTTGCCGGTGGTTTGATCAATAATATCTGGTCGTTTTCAGGAGAAGCTGGTCGCGATGTGAACAAGATGTTGATTCAACCTTTTCTGAATTACAACCTGCCGAAGGGTTGGTACCTCACCAGCTCCCCCATCATTACTGCTAACTGGAATCAAGCTGAAAACAAAGGTTGGACTGTTCCGGTCGGGGCTGGTGTTGGTCGTGTTTTCGTTTTAGGGACGCAACCTGTGAATGCATCGCTGAGTGCCTATTACAATGCAGTTAAGCCAGAGGTGGCCGGTCAAACTCTGATTGGAGATTGGACGTTCCGCGCTCAGGTTCAGTTCCTTTTCCCAACGGGAGGGTAGTCAGGTTCCATTCTCTTGCAATGTTTGGCTAGGACTTTCCTCGAACAGGTTTTGATAGGCCCTGGCAAAATGACCTCTGCTGTAAAAATTAAAGTGTTGGGCGATATCTGTAACGTTGCGAAGCGTGGCTTTGCTTCTCGCTTCTTCGCTACGCAGCATCCAATTCACCTGTTCAAGACGAATGATTTTCATCAACTCCATTGGACCCATTTCGAAGGCATCTTTTGTGCCTTGGATGAGGGTTCGTCTGGAGCAATAGAGTTGTTTGCTGATAGAGTCTAGATTTAGCTTTTCGCTTCCGCGATTGAAGCCAAGTTGGATAAAGTCTTTGACCAATAACTGGCGTTGCGTTAATTCAAATGGATAGCAATCGATTTCTTTCGTACTCGCAAAAAAGTCTAGAAAATGCTTGATTATTGTGTTTCCTGTTTGTTGTCGAGTAAAATGGTCAGTGGTTGAATCGCTGATTGCCTCCTCAAGTAAAATTTTGAGCTTATTGTGTTTGCTCGGGGTGATCTGAGCGCTGTTGCAATTTAGGAATTGTTCTTTTAAAGCCTCTGCGTTGTGTAGGTCCAGGATGGTGTTGATTTTATTGGCTGACGTGATTGCAAAATAGGTTGTGGTGTTTGCTGTGAGTTGAAAGTGTGATTCTCTGAGGTTTGATTTGAATCCGTTGATTGAATATTTGGGTACAGGCAGCGTATGCGTTTTGTGTTCATCGGCCACTCCCGATGATTCTAGGCAAAAGCTCATGCAGTCGGGCCCGCGATCTCCATTCAAGAGCAAGCATTGATTGCTGCTGATTTCAAGAATGGTGATTGAGTCGAAATTGGCGTAACTGAATCGGCCTGATAATCGCCCTTGGCTAAGTTGAATGGCCTCAAACGTTTTGCCGAGGCGCTTCAGGTGGGAAGCCAGTTCGGTAGCGGATTTGAACGGAGCAGACCAGCGACAAGGTTGATGTAAAGAAAGTCTTATGACTTTCTCGAGATGCTCTTGGCGGTAGTCCTTGCTGCGCATCGAACTCATTGCATAACCCTATATTAATTTCTCTAAGGCCTTTGCTGGCCTGCTGAGTGTCAATTGTTTGAATGCACCCCCTCCAGCGTTGTTCCGATCAGTTTGTCGCCGGGGGATGCATCAGGCCTTCAGTCTTGGCCCAGGCGCTTCGCTTCTACAAACCGCACTGGCGTTCTGGGTTGAACGCTGTGATCCCTGTTCTCTCTGGGTTGCTGCTCGAACCTTTGGCCTGGCTCCAGACTGCTCTGTACTCCAGGCGTTTGGCGACGATTCAGCCACCGGATGATCCTGTTGTGGTGATCGGGCATTGGCGCAGCGGCACCACTTACCTGCATCAACTGCTGGCGTCGGATCCAGCTGCGGCTACGGCGAGGAATGCCTTAACGGTGGCTCCGCAGGTGGGCCTCCTTTTGAAGCCTTGGATCGTGGGCTTCTTGAATCGGATCATCAGCGCGCATCGCCCGATCGATGCGGTGCCTTGGTCTGCACTGGATCCTCAGGAGGACGAACTCGGTTTGGTGCGGCTCACCTTGGACACCAACATGGCCGGAGTGGCATTCCCGCGTTGTTATCCCCGATGTTTTCGCCGTTATGTGCTGGCCTCCACGGCAGCCTTCCGGCGTGAGCTTGCGAGGTTCACCAAGCTCACCTGGTTGCACGACGGGGAAGGGAAGACCCATCTCGTGATCAAAAATTCAGCCCACACAGCACGTATTCCCCTGCTCTTGCACTTGTATCCCAAGGCTCGTTTTGTGTTGCTCAAGCGCGATCCAATCGCGTCGATTCGCTCCCTGGTGCAGGTGAAGCAGCGCTTGGGGGGGCTGATGGGATTTCAGGCTGTGCCCGATCAACTGCAACAGGTTGAGGAAACCGTGGCGGCCCACGCTGAGCTGATGGGCGCCTTTGCGGCGTCCCGTGCCCAGATCCCACCTGGGCGGTTGGTGGAGGTGGCCTATACCGATCTGGTGGCATCACCCATCACAACGGTGGAGAGGATTTATCGAAACCTCGGAATCGCTGGCTGGCAGCAGGCCCGAGCGGCGATTCAGGCGAGAGCGTCCCAGGCGAGGACCTATCGCCCCTCTCCTGTGCAGTTGGAAGCGGCGGCGGAGCAGCGGTTGCAGGAGCTGATCGCCCAGCAACCGCCGCATTCCTGAACCGTTATTGACCAAAGGCCACTTGGCATGCGGCGTTCAGCAGTTGTGCCTCATCGGCATTGCGCGGTGTGGCGCCGTTGAGTGTCCCCTGGCGGCAGTCGGCACTGAAGCGCACCGTGCTTCCCCCGTCATTCACCTCAAACGTCACCACATCGCCCGTGGCGGTCACGCTTGGGTAATAGAGGTAGTAATCGGAGTCGGGAACCTCGATGTAGCTCACCTCATTGCTTTGCGCTGATGTCACGAGGCTGTTGATCACGCCAAAAGTGGCCAGACCAGCCAGGCCCCAGGCCGCAGCCTGACCGGGATACCACCCCCAGTTGTTGTAGTAGGAGCTTCCGTACCATCCATAGGTCCAGGGTCGGTTGTTGGTCCAGTTGTTGTTGCTGTACCAACCATTGCCATAGCGATCCCAGTTGTTGACCACATCACGGCGTGTATCGGCCCTTGTATCGACGCGATCCGTGCGGTTGTTCTGGCGGCTGTTGGTGCGGTCCGTCCGTCCCTGCTGGCGGGCATCGATGTTGCTGCCGCGCGTGGTCTGGCGGGTATCGCGGTTGCCCTGACGGGTGCTTTGGCGTGTGCCGCTGTTGCTGCGCACTTGGCCCTGACGCGTGCTGCGATTGCCCTGGCGGGTGCTTTGGCGGTTGCCACGGGTTGTTTGACGGGTGGTCTGACGACTGCCGCTGTAGGAGCTGAAGCCGGTTCGACCGCTGCTCCTTGATCCACTGCTGCGCGAGCCACCACCTCTGGACCCACCACCTCTAGACCCACCACCGCGGCGTTGGCTCAGGAGCTGTTCTTGCGCGGACTCCTGATGGATGGCGTCGTCGCTGGAGAGGGCGGCCAGGCCGGCCGCGGGTTGCAGGGAGAGGAGCAGGCCGAGGCATCCTGCGATCGGTCGTGTGCAGCGGTTTCTGATGGTTTTTGTCATTGCTTGATGGCCTCCTTGAGGCGGTCACAACCGTTGTCAAAACAGGCCACATCCACGCGACCATTGGGAGCGAAGGCCATGCCCACCCGGGTTCGGCCCTGCATGGCATCACCGCTGTTGATCAGAACGTCGGCCAGGAATGAGGGGTTCTTCACGCAGAAGGCCTCATCGTTGAAGCACAACTCTTCTGTTTTGAAGTTGATCAACGCGTTCTTCACCGAGATCCAGGGCTTGGCGTTGCTGCCTCGGCCCTCAATGCGCACGAAGGGATCTTCGATCACGCGATAGCTCACGGTGCGGGAGCCGAACTGATGGCGGTATTCGGTGGTGTCGTCGACGTTGACCGCCTGCACGCGACAGGCAAAGGATCGATCGCCGGTTCTGCAGGTGGTGTCCAGGCTGTACAGCTCTTCGGCCATCACCACGGGTGCGCTGAAACTGCCAAGCAGGACTGACAGGCCTGCCAGCACCGCAGCGCGACGCTGATTGGGCATGGGTTTTTGGGGTGGCGGAGGTGTCAACGCCTCCATGTCGTCACCATGACAATCGATCGTGCTGGTGGCAGTAGATCTGCACAGGTGGGATCAATGCGCCAGGCGGCGGTACGTTGGCGCCCAGACGTCAACACGGTTGTGGTCCAGTCCTTCGTCCTTGCAGTGCTGGTGGTGTTATTGGTGCCGACGCCAGCGCGAGCGGTGGATGATTGCGGCTTGATCAAGCGTTTGATGAACACGCTTGGTGCGTCGATGGCGCGCAACCGCATGCTGATCGCCGCGTCGCAGGCTTCAGGGGACAATCCGCAGCAGGCGGAGGAGGCCAGTGCGCTCCTGGCGCGCCAAACCAAGGATTTTCGCGAGTTGCGGGAGGATTACGTGCGCAATCAATGCGGTGATGACTGGGATTGATTCACGGCAGCTTTCGCGTCGTCAGCGTCTGCATGAATTGCTGCTGGCCCTGATCGCCCGGGAGGACGACCTCGAGCTGATGGATGGCGAGGGGCCTGCAGGACTGGCGGGCTCGGCAACAGGTGAAGGGGCTGTTGTGGCGGCCCGCTGGTTGGAGCGCAACCAGCGGGTGTTTCAGAAGTATCAGGCTCTGGTGCGTACGGCGGTCACCCTCGACGCGTTGCTCGATGATGAGCAGCGTTCGGATCCCTAGGCCCGATCCCTAGGGCCTGGATGCTGAGTCGACGCCAGCTTGATCAAGGAGCTGCTGCTCTCTGCCGATGATCAGCAGCAACAGGCTGATGATCAGCAGTAGGGCGGTGATGGCGGCCACCACCCAAAGGGTTCCAGCCAAGCCCTGGGCATAGGACCTGCCGATCGCCTCCGTTAACGCTGATCCTGCGCTGTCTGCGCCTGAGCTGGTTCCGCTTCGCAGCAGTTGCTTCACCTGCTGCATGGCAGCAGCCACATCCCCTTCAGGAACACCGTTTTCGAGCAGTTTCAGGCGGAGATCGGTGAATCCGAATCCACTCACCATCGCGCCACTGGCTGCCAGGCCAAGGGCGAATCCGAGTTGGCCTGTGGTTGTGCGGAAGGCCGTGACAGCTCCGAAACTGTCGGATGGAGCTTCCTGCACAAACAGGGCTGATTGGGGGACGGCCACGAAGGCCAGCCCCAGGCCCACCAGCACCAGTGCCGGCAGCAGCATGGGATAGGGGGTATCGGCCCGAATGCCTCCCAGCAGCGCCACCCCAGCCACCAACACCAGGCTTCCCCAGCCCATCAGCTGGAGCATGCGGCGTCCCGGTCGCATGAGCCGTCCGGCCACGATGCCGCCGCCACCGAAGCAGATCAAGAGTGGCAATTGGCCAAGGGCAACCTGGGTGGTGCTGAAGCGCTGCACCACCTGCCAGAAATTGCTGGTCTGCAGTTGAACGACCGACTGGGCGAAGTTCCAGCCGATCCCGCTCACCACGGCGGCGGCAAACAGTCCCCGTTCATAGAGCCCGGGCGGAAACATCGGCTGGCTGCTGCGTCGTTCCAGCTGGTAGTGCACAGCGAAGAGCACCAGGCCCGCCACGGTCGGCAGCCAGAATTCCACGCGCGTGAGCCCAGACACGGCTTGGCTCACGCCGTAGAGAAACAGCACCATGGCAGCGGCAATGCTCACCAGGCCGGGGCCATCGGCGCGCAGTTCCCGGTTGGCAGGCATTGGCGGCACCAGTGCGGGAAGGGCCAGCAGGCAGAGAGCGCTGATCAGAGGGACCAGCGCCATCGCCAGTCGCCAGCTGAGGTTGGCCAGGGTGCCTCCCGCCAAGGAGCCAAGGATGAAGCCGATGATGATCAGCAGATTCCATAACCCAAGGGCACGGCCCAGGGTTTGCGGGGTGCTGACGAAGCGAACGGCCGCAAATGTTGCAGCGAGCACGGAGCCCAGGGCGATGCCTGTGAACGCCCGCCCCACCAGAAACAGGCCCGTGTCCGGGGCCAGCACGGTGATGCTGTTGCCCGCGATCGTCAGGAGTAGGGAGGCCGCCAGGATGCGCCGCCGTCCGAGGCGATCTCCGAGAAACCCCATCACCAGAACGGTGGCGGCTTGCGCCAGGGTTGAGGTGCTGGCTGCCAGCGCCAGGGTCGCTCCATGCATGTCCATCGCTTGGCTGGCCTTGACCAGCGCGATGTTGGCCACGCTGGGATCGATCAACTGCAGGCTGGCCAGGATGCCCAGATAGGGAACGGTGAGCGCGGACACGCTCAGGGTCGTTGGCGATGACGTGCTCATGGACAGACAGGCATGGGATTGGCCGTGATCTCCTCGGATGGCCAGTGCTGTTGCTGGGAACCGCTGCGACGGATCGCCACCAGTCGGCTGCAGCGCGACTCCCCGTCACGCCAGGGCCGCTGTGGCGATTGATCCAGCTGCACCCGCTCGCCGACCCGATCCAAGCGCAGGGGGCCGCCGGGTTGCTCTTCCAGCCACACCTCTCCTTTCAGCCGCAGCAGTGCCGGATCGAGGGAGGCCAACCATTGCAGCAGCACCTGCCGTGGGATGGGATGTTGCCGCTGCCAGCATTCGCTTTCCACCAAGGCTTCGGCGCCGGGATGGAACGGTGCTGGCTCCTTGCAACTGCGCAAGCTTTTCAGGTGCTCCTGGAGCCAGCGCTGACGCCGCTCAACCTGCGCGGGATCCAGGCGATCCACTTTTGTGGGCACGATGAGATCCACTCCTTCGAACTGGCGCTGCACCAGGTCGCCGACCCAGCGGTCATGCCAGAGGGACTCGATCCGCTCCAGGTCCACGAGTAGAAGGATGTTCTCCAGGTGCAGGCCGTAGAGCCTCACCTGTTCCCCCACCCGCAGGGGCAGGGCCATGCCGCTGGTTTCGATCAGCAATCGGCGCGGCCGCCTGGGTACGGCGGCCAGTTGCAGCAGGGCCTCGCCCAGGCCATCGCGCAGGCTGCAGCAGAGGCACCCCTGGGTGAGTTCGATCACCTGGCCATGGGTTGCGCGCAGGCGTTGGGCGTCGATGTTGATCGAGCCCAGATCATTCACCAGCACGGCTGTGTTGGCATGGGCTGGATTCTCCAGCCAGCGGTTAATGCGACTGGTTTTTCCGGCGCCGAGATAGCCCCCCACCAGGGTGGTCGGTAACCCCAGAAGGGATTGCAGTTCAGAGGGAGCCATGCACGCAGGCTCCGTCTTTGATGGTGGCGATCACCTCAATGCCATTGAGGTCGTCTGGATTGACGGTCGTGGGGTCTTGATCGAGCACCACCAGATCAGCGCGTTTGCCCACCTCAAGGCTGCCTTTGCTTGTTTCCTCACGCAGCTGCCAGGCGGCCTCGAGGGTGAGAGCCATCAACGCCTGTTCAGCGCTCACACGCTCCCCCTCACCCAGCACGGTTCCGCTGCGACTGCGCCGCTGCATCGCGGTTTGCACCATCCGCATCGGCTCAATTGGTGTCACCGAGAAGTCGTTGTGGTTGGAGCAATGCAGGCCCAGGCGCATGGCGGAGGCCATGGGGCTGAGGCGGCTGCAGCGATCGGCTCCCAGATTGGCGAGGTGTACATCGCCATAGAAAAAGGCGTGCACCGTGAAAAAACTGGGATGCAGCCCGAGTTCCACGTACTCCTCCAGCTGACCGGGGGCCATGAACTGGGAGTGGATGATCACCGTGCGGTGGTCCTGGTCTGCCTGAAGACCGGCCTTGCGCACTGCTTCGATCATCATCGCGATCGCGGCATCGCCGTTGCAGTGCGCGAAAAGTTGAATGCCCTGGCGGCTCAGAGTGGCCACGGCTTTGTTCAATTCTTCCGGCGGCACGATCGGTTGCCCCCGCCAGTTGGCTTCACCGTTCGGTCCCCCGGTGAGCAGGGGTTCGCTCCAGAACGCAGTCTTCCCCTGAGGAGAACCATCCAGGAGCAACTTGATGCCCTGCAGCTTGAACCGGTTGTGATAAGTGCCGAAGGCATCCCGCGCGGCTTCGGGCAGCTCGAGGCTGTGGTGATGCCCATCGGGAAAGCGCTCACTGAGGATCTTCGGCACCTCCAGCACCAGGGGGAGGGACACGACATCCACCAGCAGTCGCCCCTCTGAGGCTCCCCGCTGCAACATTGTCAGATCGGCTGCGGTGGTGGCTCCCTCCTGAATGGTGGTGATGCCTTTGCAGGTGTAAAGGGCCTGAGCCGCGGCAAACCGCTCGAGCAACGCCTCTTGAGAGGGTTTCGGCATTTGCACGAACAGGGGGATGAACGCGGTTTCCATCACCAGGCCTGCAGGTTCCTGGCTTCCCGCCCGCCTCACGATCACCCCGCCGGCCGGATCCGGTGTGGCTGCGTCGTAGCCCACCAGCTCCAGGGCTTTGCTGTTGAGCACGGCACCGTGGTTGGAGTTGTGAATGAGCATCACGGGGTTATCGGGCGTGATGGGGTCGATGTCGGCCCGGTCGAGCCCACGGCCGTCGGCAAGTCCATCGGGGTCATAGCCGTAGCCCACCATCCACTGTCCTGGTGCCAGTGGATGGGCCGTGAGGTGATCGCGCAGCACCTGCTGCAGGCTGGCGATGTCCGTGACCGGACCGGCTGGCGGCCGCTGGATGTTGGCCCAGTCCACCACCATCAGGGCATTGCTGAAATGCCCGTGGGCATCGATGAAGCCGGGCAGCAGCGTGTGCCCAGCCAGGTCCACCACCTGGGTTGTCGGCCCTTGGCAGGCCATCACCTGCTCCTGCGATCCCACGGCTTGAATCAGCCCATCGCGGATGGCCATCGCTTCAGCTCTGGGCTGGGCTGGATTCATGGTGATCAGCGTGCCCCCCTGCAGGATCAGGTCGGCGGAGGTGTGCGCGCTCATGAAAACGTGCTGAAGCCTGCTGCTCTGCTGGTAGCCATCCCCTGGCTTGTCTGACAAGGTCTGGCAATCTGGGGCGACCTTCCGCCGTTTCATGGCTCCCTTCGGTCTGTCTGCCCTGCGCTCGCTCATGCGGCGCAGTTCCCGGCCGCAGGCCTGGACGCCTCCTGAGGCCAGTTGGAGCCGGCCGTTCGGTTTGGGCTGGGATCAGCCCTACACGGTGCGTTACGCCAGCAATCTCGATGACGGCCCCTGGCACGGCATGCCCCTGGGGGGCTTTGGTGCTGGCTGCATCGGCCGCAGCTCCCGCGGTGACTTCAACCTCTGGCACCTCGATGGTGGAGAGCACTGGTATGGAACGATCCCCGACTGCCAGTTCGCCCTGTTCGAAAGCAACGGCAGCAGCAAACGGGCCCACGCTTTAGCCGTGAAGCCCGAGGCGGATGCCTCACGCCCCAACAGCGGTGAGCCCCTGGCTGCCTGGGATTGGTATCCCGCCAGCACGCCGGAGCGCAGCACCGGCACCTACGCCGCCCGCTATCCCCTGAGCTGGACCCGTTACGAGGGTGTGTACGACGCCGAGGTGAGTTGCGAGGCGTTCAGCCCGATTCTTCCAGGCGACTACCAACGCACCAGTTACCCGGTGGCCGTGTTCCGCTGGACCCTGTGCAATCCCAGCGATCAACCGTTGGATCTGTCGTTGCTGCTGAGTTGGCGCAACACCGTGGGTTGGTTCTTCAACACCGACCCCTCGGCAGAGGTGCACTTCCGCGACGACGGCAGCCCGGAGCACAACTACGCGCCGGCGATCGGCCAGGGCGAAGGACAACGCAACCGTTGGTTGGATCAAGAGGGTGTGCGCGGCATTGTGTTGGAGGGCCAGCGCAGTGAGCCGATCGGAGAGGGCCAGGGTCAGTGGTGTCTGGCGGTGCCGGACGCCCTGAAGGGCGTGGAAGTGCTGCGCTGCAGCCGTTGGGACCCTACGGGCGATGGCCAGGAGATCTGGCAATCGTTCGCTGCGGAGGGCCGCATTCCCAACAGCAACAACGATCGCTCCAGCCGTGCGGGCGAGCAAGCCAGTGCAGCGATCGCCCTCACGTTCACCCTGGCTCCCGGGGAATCGCGAGAGATTCCAATTGCGATCAGCTGGGATCTGCCGGTTACCGCCTTCGCGACCGGTGTGCGTGATCTGCGCCGCTACACCGATTTCTTCGGAGCCGATGGTCGCAATGCTGCGGCGTTGGCAGCGGAAGCGCTGCGCGACTGGCGCCAGTGGCGTGAGCTGATTGATGCCTGGCAGGCACCGGTGCTGGCGCGCAAGGAGCTGCCGGAAGCCTTGCGTATGGCTCTGTTTAATGAGCTCTACGACCTGGCCAGTGGCGGAAGCCTCTGGACCGCGGCATCGAGTAAGGATCCCCACGGCCGCTTCGGCGTGCTCGAGTGCCTCGACTACGCCTGGTACGAAAGTTTGGATGTGCGGCTCTATGGCTCCTTTGCCCTGCTGCAGCTCTGGCCGGAGCTCGACAAGGCCGTGCTGCGCAGTTTCGCCAGAGCGATCCCGGCGGCGGATGCCACCCAGCGGCCGATCGGTTGGTATTTCACCCAAGGGCGCGGCCGTGTGGAAGCCGATCGCAAGGTGGAGGGGGCCACGCCGCACGACCTGGGGGCTCCCAACGAAGTGCCCTTTGATGCCACCAATTACACGGCGTATCAGGATTGCAATCTCTGGAAAGACCTCGCCAGTGACTTTGTGCTGCAGGTGTGGCGCACCTTCAAGCTGGCACCCACCGGCGAAGATCTCACATTTCTGGCCGATTGCTGGCCTGCGGCGGTGCAGGCCTTGCACTACCTGAAGCGTTTTGATGTGAACAACGACGGCTTGCCCGACAACGGAGGTGCTCCTGACCAGACCTTCGACGACTGGCCGCTGAAGGGGGTGAGTGCCTACTGCGGGGCGTTGTGGATCGCTGCGCTGGAAGCCGCTCTGGCCATGGCCCAACGATTGCAGCAGGAGCTGGGGCTGGACACGGGCAGCGATCAGCACACCTTCAGCGCCTGGCTTGAGCAATCGCGCAGCAACTTTGATCGTCTGCTCTGGAATGGCGAGTACTACGACATCGATGCCGAAAGCGGTACGCCGGTGGTGATGGCCGATCAGCTCTGTGGTGATTTCTATGCGCGTCTGCTGGGGCTGGAGCCGGTGGTGAGTGAGGCCAACAGCCGCAGCACGCTCAAGGCCGTGAAGGAGAGCTGCTTTGAGAAGTTCCAAGGCGGCAGCCTCGGGGTGGCCAATGGTCTGCGCCGCGATGGCACACCCCTGGATCCCAATGGCACCCATCCCTTGGAGGTGTGGACGGGCATCAACTTCGGCATTGCCAGCTACTACCGCCTGATGGGCGAAGGCCAAACCGCGGAAGCGATCTGCTCAGCGGTTGTGGAGCAGGTGTACAGCGGTGGTCTGCAGTTCCGCACGCCGGAGGCGATCACAGCGGTGAACACCTTCCGGGCTTGCCACTACCTACGGGCGATGGCGATCTGGGGACTGTGGGCAACGCACACGGATTGGCAACGGATTCCGGGGGCGGAGCGGGGTTAGTCAGTTCAACGACACCTGCAAAGGGCGATCGAGCTTCAGGGTTTCGTGATCGTTCTGGTTGGTGTCGCTCAGCTCCAGATTGAAAAAAGACGCGGAGTCAGCATCAAACAACGGCCCCGCATGCCAGGTGCCTAGATGCAATTTGATGCCTTCGCCGGCCTCGATGCGCAGCAGCCAGGCCTTGGAGGCATCGAGCAACGGTCCTTCGGTGTCTGGCGGAGCCAGCAGCAGCCAGAACGGGCGTGCTTCGGCCGAACTCAGGCATTGGGTGGCGTTCACGTGGCGGGTCATCGCCGTAATCCGCAGGGGTCTGCGGGGGATGCGCATCACGTAATAACGCAGCGTCCCGGGCCCGAAGCTGAGCTGCGCGTCCTGCTCCCCGGGCAGGGTCATGTCGTCCACCTCGCGCAAGGCCGTGCCGCAGGCGGGCAGGCGTGGGTCCAGCAGGGATCCCGCTTTCAGGGGTTGATGCTCGATCATGGGAGCACTGTTCGCGCTTGATTCATGCTCGCGTTGCGTCGTCTGCTTTGCACACTGCTGGTTGCCGTAACGCTGTTGCTGCTCACCCCGATGGCCGTGAGCGCGCAGGTGCATGAACACCAGGATGAGAACGGGGCACCGATGTTGCGCAGCCTCGAAAGCCTGCGCGATCTCGATTACCAGAGTTGGCAGGCGGTGGCCTATCGCACCGGCCAGCCGGGCAACCCTGTGGTGCTGCGTATCGTGGGCTACCCCGGAAAACTGCGCCTCGAACACCCCTCCCCCCTGCTTGTGCAGGCCGGCGTGAAGGAGTGGCAGCTCGACGACATCACTCTTGAGAATCCAGTTCTGGCCAGTGATGGCCGGGAAGCAGCCGCTGAATTTGCCCTCGACCCCCTGCTCAACGATCTCAGCAACAACCGCCCGCTGCGTTTGTTCCTTCCCGGTGTGTTCAACGAAATGCCCGTCCCCCCCTATGTGGTGGGCGAGTGGCGTGAGGTGCAGACGGAGCCTCTTGGATCATGAGGGCGGTCGCTGACCCTGATCAGCGCTGGATTCCCTGGATGCGCCGGGCCCTGGCGCTGGCGGCCTTGGCCGATGGCTACACCAGTCCCAATCCCTTGGTAGGCGCCGTAGTGCTCGATCCCTCCGGCGCATTGGTGGGGGAGGGGTTTCATGCTCGGGCTGGTGAACCCCATGCCGAAGTGGGGGCCTTGGCCCAGGCCGGTGATGCCGCCCGCGGCGGCACGATCATCGTCACCTTGGAGCCCTGCTGCCATCACGGCCGCACCCCGCCCTGCACCGACGCCGTGATTCAGGCAGGAATCGCTCGGGTGGTGGTGGCACTCACCGATCCCGACCCTCGTGTTGCCGGCGGTGGTTTGCAGCGACTGCGGGATGCCGGAGTGGAGGTGATCTCCGGGGTGCTTGAGGCTGAAGCAGCCCACCAGAACCGCGCCTTCGTGCACCGCGTGCGCACCGGCCGGCCCTGGGGGCTTCTCAAGTGGGCCATGAGCCTCGACGGCCGCACCGCCTTGCCCAATGGCGCCAGCCAGTGGATCAGCGGTCCCAGCGCCCGCAGCTGGGTGCACCGTTTGCGGGCCCAGTGTGATGCGGTGATTGTGGGGGGCGGCACCGTGCGCGCTGACGACCCCCTGCTCACCAGCCGGGGCTTGCGCAGCCCCGAACCGCTGCGGGTGGTGCTGAGCCGCAGTCTTGATTTGCCCGATCAGGCCCAGCTTTGGGATCAATCCGTCGCTCCCACCCTCGTGGTGCACGGCCTGGACGCGCCGGCGGACGCAAGGAGCCGCTTGGACGCTGTCGGTGTGCAGCGGCAGGAGCTGCAGGCCTGCGAGCCCGGCGCTCTGATGGAGGTGTTGGCCCAGCAGGGCTGCAATCGGGTGCTCTGGGAGTGCGGCCCGGGGCTGGCCTCTGCCGCCATCCAGCAGGGTTGTGTGCAGGACATCGCGGCGGTGATTGCACCCAAGCTGCTGGGCGGTGAGCCGGCGCGCACCCCTCTGGGAACTCTGGGCTTCCAGGCCATGAACGAGGTGGTGGAGCTGCAGGGCCTGCATCAGCAGCGCCTCGCCCACGATCTGTTGCTGCAGGCGACCCTCAGTCCCCTTTCAGATCCGTGCTGAAGCGGCCGATCAGCACGCCCATCACCACCGCCAGATAGAGGGGGCCGATGATGCTCGTGGCGATGCTCAACATTCGGGCCAGTGGCAGAACGGGATTGATGTCCCCGTAGCCCACGGTGGTGAGACACACAAAGGCGTAGTAGTTGATCTCTGCAAACGAGCTGCTCACCATCAGCACGCTGTCGGAGCTGAGTTCCATCATTGAGGCCATGGTCAGCGGCCTGAAGCTCCCGTGCTGAATCGTTTCCACAGCCCCCATCACCAGACCGGCGGTGAGGCCCAGGTGCAGATATCCCGCAGCGGCCCCCATCAGCACCCGTTCATTCACCTTGGTTTCGCTGGCCAGGGCACGCACCAGCCGGATCACACTCCAGCCCACCAGCAAGCACCAGCTGGTGACCAGGGGGATGCCGCTGCTCTCCAGCTTCACCGGTGTGATCAGCCATATCCACTGCGACACCACCGCGAACAGCCCCAGAGCTTGATAAAGCCGGTCGCTCCAGGGGTGGGCGTTGCCGCTGCTGCCCAGCACCCGCGTGAACCAGAGAGCGATCAGGGAGTAGCAGGGAGCGCCGAGCCAGTTCAGGGGCGGAAAGGCGAAGCTGATCAGCACGACCAGAGTGAGAGCCAGCAGCACCCGGTAATCCCGCTGGCCGGGGCCATTGCGTTGCTGCAGCAGAAAAGACGGAAAGCTCGGCACGGTCGGCGTCGGTCTTCTGGAAGTCTCACCACAGCGCGGCTGTTTGTCTTCAACGTCGATCGGGATTGTGTTGTTCCAGGCGGTCTTCGATCTCACGGTCACCGGCGTAACGCCCGATCAGCACCCCCATCACCACCGCCAGGTAAAGCGGTCCGGCAATGCCAGTCGCTACGGCCAGCATCCTGGCCAGGGGAAGCTCGGGGTTGATATCTCCAAAGCCAACGGTGGTGAGGCAGATGAAGGCGAAGTAATTGATCTGAGCGAACACCGGCCCTGACTCGATCACCGTGTTGTTCTGGCCAGCAGCATCTGTGATTGAGATGTCGAGGGGTTCGAAGCTGCCTGGCTGAATGGTTTCCACTGCGCTCATCACCAGCCCGGCCGTGAGCCCCAGCAGCAGATAGCCCGCAGCAGCCCCCATTAGCATGGCGGCGGTGACCCGCCGTTCGCTGGCCAAGCGTTCCACCAGGCGGATCACGCTCCACCCCACTAGGACCCCCCAGCTCAACACCAGCGGCATGCCGCTGGTCTCCCAGCGCACCGGGGTGAGCAGCCACAGCAGCAAAGCCGACAGCGCCACGAGTCCCAGTGCTTGGTAAAGACGATCCTGCAGGGTGAGCACTGGCTTGCGGATCATCACCAACTGGGTGAGCAGCAGGGCGATCAGGGCATAGCCGAGGCTTCCCAGCCAGGTGATTCTTGGAAAGGCGAAGCTGACCAGCACCAGCAGGCAGAGGCCTAGCAGCAGTTCATAAATCCGTTCCCTCCTTTGCTTGCGCCGCCATTCCGATCGCATCGTGTTTGTGGTTGCTCAGGCCGAGGATGGCGGCAATTGGCGGCTGATGCACCTTCCAATGTTGACCCTCGCTGATCTGCCTTCGATCTGGACGCCATCACCGGATTGCACAGGATTCAGTGTTGTTAGACGCCTCCGGCTCGGTGGTGATCAGCGGATGCCGATGGGTTGGATCGCGCTGAGTGATCCGCTTGAGCTGCTGCTGTTTCATTGGGTCTGGTTTGCAGGCCAGGAAGATAAGCAGTGGTTCATGCATCCCGGCTCTCGCTCGCTCTGGCTCTGCGAGCGCGATCGCCGCGAGCTGCATCACTTTTATGGCCGCCACCGGAATCAGCCGTTATTTCAACGCTTGGATGACGGCACGCTCAGGCTCTCTTGCGACAGGCGCGACTTTCCAGTTCAAGATGCATCGGCTCTGGATCGGCAACCGTTGCTTGTGGCCATGAGGCCCTTCAACGAGTACAGCGTTACCCACTTCGGGCATTTCGTGATTGAGCTGTTGCCGCTGCTGCTGCTTGCTCGACGTCTCCAGCAGAAACTGTTGCTCAGCCGCCCCTTGCCGGTTTGGGCGACTGAGCTGCTGCAGCTTGCTGACCTCAGGGATCTCGAGAGCTGGGTTCTTCCCCTGCCATGCCGTCAGGGATCGTCGGTCTGCCTGGGGCGCGGGGATCTGTCCGCGCACGTGGTGCGTGGGCAGTTGCTCAGGCTCCAGCCAGGTTTTGCCGCATCACTGCTGCAGGAGATCGCGCATTGTGGACCTTCGGAGCGCCCGCTCATGTCGGGGGCATCCGCAAAGGTGGCCGTGTTGAGTCGCTCCCATCTCCCCAAGCATCAGCGTTGGATGAATGAGGCTGAACTTCTCTCCATGGAGTGCCAGCACACCTATCAACGTGTGGTCCCAGAACAGCTCGGGGTGCTGGGGCTGCGCGAAGCACTCCGCCGCGAAGGGATCCACGTGGTTGTGATGGCGATCGGCTCTGCGGCTTATCAGCTTTTTCTCGATCAAGAGGGTCGGCTCCCGGTTGTTTTGCTCTGTGGAAATCTCAATCCCGACGATCCAAGCCGGTGGCTCGGGACCTTCGAACCATTCCGCCAACGCTGTTGGCTGCTCTTCCACAAACGCCCTGTCAATGGCGACTGGAATGCTCCGTTCTCGCACCACCCCAATCATGTGGATCAGGTGGTCACCCTTGCCAGCTCAGGGATGAGCCCACGCGATCCATTGGCTATCGGCCATGGGGTTTGGATCCTCCCGCCAGGTGTCTCATTCGGCGTAACCCCTCGATTTGGAGTGGATTTCGGGTGATGCCTTTGATCCCGTTCGGTTCTCCACCCAACTCATTCGGCCGAGAACGAAATCACAGCTTTAGTTTGGGTGCATCATCGGGACCCGCAACATGCCGATCCGCGAGGACGACAACCGCCCCAACCGTCGCTTTGGAATTATCAACCTCGTGTTGATCGGTTTCGGAGTACTTCTGCTGGTCAGTAGTTTTCTGCCCAACCAGGGCATGCAGCAGGTGCCTCGGGTTCCCTATTCCCTTTTCATTGATCAGGTGAATGATGGCGCCGTGAAGCGCGCTTACATCACCCAGGACCAGATTCGCTACGAGTTGGCCGAAGCCGAAGAAGGTGCTCCTTCGGTGCTGGCAACCACGCCGATTTTCGACATGGATCTCCCCCAGCGCCTGGAGAGCAAGGGCGTGGAATTCGCAGCGGCACCGCCGAAGAAACCCAACATCTTCACCACGATCCTCAGTTGGGTGGTTCCCCCGCTGATCTTCATCCTTGTGCTGCAGTTCTTCGCCCGCCGTTCCATGGGCGCCGGCGGGGCCCAGGGAGCGCTCAACTTCACCAAGAGCAAGGCCAAGGTCTACGTGCCCGATGAGCAATCCCGGGTGACCTTTAACGATGTGGCGGGTGTGGATGAGGCCAAGGACGAACTCACCGAAATCGTCGATTTCCTCAAAACCCCTGAGCGTTACACCGAGATCGGGGCTCGGATTCCCAAGGGTGTGTTGTTGGTTGGCCCTCCTGGAACGGGCAAGACTCTTCTCTCCAAAGCCGTCGCCGGCGAAGCCGGTGTGCCGTTTTTCATCATCAGCGGCTCGGAATTCGTTGAGCTCTTTGTGGGCGCCGGCGCGGCCAGGGTGCGCGATCTGTTTGAGCAGGCCAAAAAGAACGCTCCTTGCATCATTTTCATCGACGAACTGGATGCGATTGGTAAGAGTCGTTCAGGCTCGATGGGCGTTGTCGGCGGCAACGATGAGCGGGAGCAGACCCTCAACCAGCTGCTCACCGAAATGGATGGCTTTGCCTCCAAAGACAAGCCCGTGATTGTGCTGGCTGCCACCAACCAGCCCGAGGTTCTTGATGCGGCGCTGCTGCGTCCCGGACGTTTTGATCGCCAGGTGCTCGTGGATCGCCCGGATCTGTCCGGTCGCAAAACGATTCTCGAGATCTACGCCAAAAAGGTGAAGCTGGCTGAGGGTGTGGATCTTGATCGCATCGCTCAGGCCACCAGTGGCTTCGCCGGTGCTGATCTGGCCAACCTGGTGAATGAAGCGGCCTTGTTGGCAGCTCGCAATAAGCAGACCTCGGTGCAGCAAGGGGATCTCAATGAGGCGATCGAGCGTGTCGTCGCCGGTCTTGAGAAGAAGAGCCGGGTGATGCAGGACGACGAAAAGAAGGTTGTGGCGTACCACGAAGTCGGTCACGCGATCGTGGGTCACCTGATGCCCGGGGGCAGCAAGGTGGCGAAGATCTCCATCGTTCCTCGCGGCATGAGTGCCTTGGGGTACACCCTGCAACTCCCCACCGAGGAGCGTTTCCTCAATTCCCGCGAAGACCTGGAAGGACAGATCGCCACCCTCTTGGGCGGCCGATCAGCTGAGGAAATTGTGTTTGGCAAAATCACCACTGGAGCCGCCAACGACCTTCAGCGGGCGACCGACATCGCTGAGCAGATGGTGGGCACCTACGGCATGAGTGACACCCTCGGACCACTGGCTTACGACAAGCAGGGTGGCGGTCGCTTCCTCGGCGGTGGCAACAACCCTCGCCGCACGGTGAGTGATGCCACTGCGCAGGCCATTGATCGGGAAGTGCGGGCCCTGGTGGATAACGCCCATGAGCAGGCCCTGGCGATCCTTCGCCAGAACATGGCTCTTCTCGAAACCATCGCTCAGAAGATCCTTGAGAAAGAAGTGATCGAAGGCGACGACCTCAAGGAAATGCTGGCTGCCAGCGTGATGCCTGAGGCCGTTGCGGCCTGAGGCTTGACGGATGCACCACTTGTCCCTGATAACAGCTGTTTGAAGCCCAGCCATGGCGTCCGCCTCCACCAGTGTCGCCGCCGCTCTCACTGCGTTGAGCGGCAGCGACTTCCTTTCGTCAGCCGATGTTTCTGCAGAACAGACTGCGGCATTGCTACAGCTGGCCATTCAGCTCAAAAACGGCGAGCGTCGGATTGATCTGGGCAATCGGGTGCTGGGGTTGATCTTCACCAAAGCGTCAACGCGCACCCGGGTGAGCTTTCAGGTGGCCATGGCCCGCCTCGGTGGTCAAACCGTTGACCTCAATCCCCAGGTCACCCAACTCGGTCGCGGCGAGCCTCTGGAAGACACCGCACGTGTGCTCAGCCGCTTCTGCGATGTGCTGGCGATTCGCACCTTCGCCCAGCAGGAGTTGGCGGATTACGCCCACTGGGCCTCCATCCCGGTGATCAATGCGCTTACCGATCTGGAGCACCCCTGCCAAGCCCTCGCTGATTTCCTCACGATGCAGGAGGTGTTCGGCGATCTGCAGGGTCAGACCCTGGCGTATGTGGGAGATGGCAACAATGTGGCTCACTCATTGATGCTCTGTGGCGCCTTGCTTGGCGTGAATGTGCGCATCGGTTGCCCTGAGGGATTTGAGCCACTCCCTGGGGTGGTGGATCAGGCGCGTGCGTTGTCTGTTGGCGGTGCGCAGATCAGCGTGATCACGGATCCAGTGGAGGCCGTGCGAGGGGCGCAAGCGCTTTACACCGATGTGTGGGCGTCCATGGGCCAGGAGCAGGAACAAGCCGAACGTGAGCGGGCTTTTCAGGGCTTCTGCCTCAACGAGGATCTGTTGGCGGAGGCTGATTCCCGCGCCATCGTGTTGCACTGCTTGCCGGCACACCGCGGCGAGGAGATCAGTGCCGGTGTGATGGAGGGCCCCTCAAGTCGGATCTTCGATCAGGCCGAAAACCGTTTGCATGCCCAGCAGGCGTTGTTGGCGGCCGTTCTGGGCGGACTCTGAAGGCGTGGGCGCCTCACCCGATCCGATTGTTCTACCGGGTGGTTCCACCACCGTGGTGTTGATTCATGGCTACACCGGATCACCTGCTGAGATGGGTCTGCTGGCCGACTCTTTGCAGCGCGAGGGCTATGGGGTGGAGTGCCCCTTGCTCGCTGGGCATGGCACCTGCCTCGAGGATCTGATGCCGGTGGATCCTGATCAATGGCTCAATCAGATCGAGGCCGTGGTCGATCGCTTGCAGCAGCAAGGTCAGAGCGTGGTGGTGGGTGGTTTGTCGTTGGGATCGATCCTGGCGTTGCAAGTGGCGCGGCGGCGACCGTCCATCCAAGGTGTGATCACCTATTCACCACCGATCATCAGCGGTGATCCGCGTGCTCTGATCGCACCGTTGCTGGCCAAGGTTCTGGCTTCGGTTCCGCGGCCCCCTGATGACTTCGTTGATCCCACCACCGCTGAGCGCATCTGGACCTACAACCGCTGGCCATCTCGCTGCAGCGTGAAGGTTCTGGAGCTGATTGCCGACACGCGCCGCCATCTGGCGGAGGTGAGGCAACCCTTGCTGGTGATGGCCAGTCGTCTTGATCGGGTGATCACGGTGCGCGGTGTGAATCGTCTGCGTCAGCGGGTCAGCTCTTCTGCTGTGGAGCTTCAGTGGTTAGAGAACAGCGGACACCTGATCACCACAGACGCGGAATGGCGCACCGTGGCGTCTGTGACCGCCGCGTTCATCAAGCGCCTCAGCACGACTCACGCAGCCATCAATACCAAGGGTTGAACCCATCTCAGGGTCTTCGGACTGGCCCAATTAGGGGAGTGCGGACAGGTGCCGCAAGGCCATAGAACACAACCACTCCATCGCCGCCCGCCTTGGTGGAGTTTCTGCGGGGTGGATCGCTCATGGCCACCGCATCCAGAACATTCCAGTTGTTGGCGTACCAGACATTTCCTGCCGGGTCGATCGCTACGTCGGTCACCGACTGGGTGTTGCCATTCACGTAGGTGTGGATCAGATCTCCGCTGCTGCGTCCTTCGGGGCATTGGCGAGGATCAGCACCGCATAGCTGTAGCAGCCCGGTGCCGAGGAAATTACCCACCCAGACGTTGTCCTTCCCGTCAATTGACAACCCCCAAGGCACATTCAGGCTGCTGCCCTGCTTGGCTTTCTGTTTGAGAACGGCACGGCGGGGTGAGGCACCATCGCTGGCGGGGATCAAGTGAATCGTTCCTGTTGGAAGTTGCTTGGAATGGGCCGCGAGGTTGCGGTAGGCCACCTCAAATTCCTTCATGATCGGAATCTCGCCGGACGGGAATGTCGGTGCAGGAAAACCAGGTGTCATGTTGCTGGCAACCCAAGTATTCCCTCGGCTGTCATGGGCGATTCCGCGCACCCCTAAGCCCACTGTGATCTGCTGCGCTTGGGCCGGCTCATCTGCGGCAAAGACAGTGACATTGTTACCCCGGGAATTACTGATCCAAACTCTGTTGGATCGATCAATCGCGATGCCGAACGGAGCCTTTAAGCCGTCGACCTGAACAATCCGCCCGCGGTTGTGATCACCGCCAGGAAAGTGCACAAGCTGATCCCGGGTGGAATCTGCGACCCAAACATCACCGTTGCGGGCAATGCCAATGCCCTGACCCTGTCCGATGCGGCCATCCAACGTGATGCCCTGGGCTGGGCCGAGGGGGCGACCTTGTAAATCGAAGACTCCAATGGTGCTGCTGAACGACGACAGCCATACCTTCTCTTCACCCACTGCCGTACCCCAGCCAACGCCGTCGATTCCCATACCGGTAAAGCCAGTGATGGCAGGTGAAAGTGGGGATCCATCGGGCCTGAGTGCCGCCAGTCCTCCGCCGATGCCGCGGATCGACCCAGACTGGGATCCCGGCATCCAGTTTTGACCGCTCCACATGGTTCCATCAGCGGCGAAGCTGATCCGCCCGGCGCTGTAAACACCGCCACCACTGAATTTCAAAGAAAGGGCGAAATCCTCAGGACGCCACGAGAGATACGGCAGGTAGGTCACCTCACTCCGTCGCTCCTCTGGATTGGCCGTTACCGGGGCCGGGTAGGCCTTGTCGAATAGATCGAACAATGCCCCTGCTCCCTGCCAGGGGCGGCGGGCCAGGCTCTGGGCCACGCCCAGGGTGCTCCCCATGCCGCTGCGATCAAACGTCAGCAGTTGGCTGCAGGCATCCTGTCGACTCGGCAGACCGCAGAGGGCCAGCAGATTTCCGAGCGTTCCAAGGCGTGCCAAGGTTGTGGATTGGGGGCCATTGTTGGCGTCAATCACCGTTCGCCCCCAGGTGCCGCTGCTCTTGTCCACGAAGTGCTCAACGTTGTTGGCTGCAATCGAGAGCGCCATGGGAGACCCTGAGAGGTCCTTGCCCTGCAGGAACTGGGCTGCCGTCACGCTTGAGGCGATGGTTCCCAGCTCGTTGAGTACGACCCGTTGCGGTCGCCGCTTCCCCAGAAGCAGCAGCTGGCTGATCGGACCGGAATGGGCGAGCAGGTAAAGCTGCTGGTTGGCATCACTGGGGAGTCCCAACTTGAAGCGTCCCTGACCATCCGTGCGGGTGCTTCCCAGCGAGATTGCTTTTTGACGGCCGTTGGCGGCCATCAGGATCACCTCAGCGTTAGGGAGCGCCTTCCCTGCAGCCAGAACCCGCCCCCTGATCGGAACGGGTTGGTTCACTTCGGCCTGCGTTGCCACTGTGCTGAGCACGGTCGCTGCCACAGCGGTTGAGAGTCCCTTGACCAGGAGTTGCACGGGGATCTTGGCTTCATTCATGCCCACAACTTGCCACCACCAGCTGACGATGGCCTGGTCAAGTCATCGTCAGATTCACAAGGTCTACTCAAGCCAGGGGTACGCCTGTGCCACCTTCGAGTAACACGGCGGTGCCGCTGACGGAGACCATCATCATTCCCCCTTCACCAAACACTTCGTAATCCAAATCAACGCCAACGATCGCGTTGGCTTGCATCAGCGTTGCTCGATTTTTCATTTCTTCGATCGCGTTATCACGAGCTGTCATTAAGGCGTCTTCGTAAGCTTTCGATCGCCCTCCGATCACATCCGTGATGCTTGCCAGGATGTCTCGGAAAATATTTGCCCCAATGATGGTTTCACCAGTAACGAGCCCCCGGTAGTGAAGGATCTTCCGCCCTTCAATGGTGGGGGTCGTGGTGATCAGCATGAGGGCATTGCTCTTTTTGTCGTGTTAGCCATCCAACGGAGGATGTGGCGGTTGGCTTGAAGATGCTTCAAGCGCGCTCCCTTAATCGGCTTAGGGTCTGGAAACTCTCTGCGCTCGTGATGGACCAGCAGGAACGGGACAACTGGAAGCAAATCATGGAAGCGTTGGAGGCCTCCGGTGACACGGAGAGCGCTTTTTACCGACGGGCGAAAGCCATCAGTGAGGGAGAGCCTGATCCGATGGCGGAGATGGAGATGCCGTCATGAGCATTGATCCCCTCGAGCGCGGACTTGAGCAGTCGTTTGAAACGGAGAAATGGGGCCGCTTCATTCGGGAGTGCGACGACCTTGAAACCCTCCGCGAAACTGCCCTTTCGCTGCTTCAGCAGCTCGCCCAGCTCAAAGCAGCCAGTTCCTGGATGGCGTCGCGGGCGTCGGAATCGGAAAACGCCAAGCTCAAAATGCTGGCAGAGCTGATCCGTCAACGGACCGAGTCCGCCCCAGACCAAGAGGTGTCGTGATGATGCGGATGTTGCGTCTTGGTGGTGCGTCCCTGCTGGCCGCGCTGGCCCTCGGGGCACCAGCTCCAGCTGAAACCTGGCAGCCTCAGACGGAATCGCCGATGTGGGCGAAAACGCGCGAACAGCTCACGCAGTCCGGCGACCTGCCGGCACGCCCCTGGCTGTTCATGGAGGGACTGCATACTCCTGCGCTTCGTGCTGGGGAGTATCTCGCTGATCCGACGCGCACTCGCATGGGGGTGGAGTTTGATGGCGCGCTGCTGATTCAGAAAAAAGACGCTGACAACTGGGCGGTTCGTTTGGTGCGCATGCGTGCGCTCTGCAACCAGCAACGCTTGCAGCGTTTGTCTGCCCAGGGGACGTGGGTGGATTACGTAGGCCGTGATGGCACTTCTGCCAAGGTTCAGTGGATCTGCGGATTGCAGCGGCCTGGTTGAGCCCTTGCGCGATTCGCTTCTCACCGGTACACATGTATTGACGAACATTTGCATTGCCGGTGCCCGCTGGATCCCCCGAGCCGCTCACGTCTGCTCAGCAGGAGTTGTACGAATGGCTTGCTGACTACATCGGCAGCCATCACCACAGCCCCTCGATTCGTCAGATGATGCAGGCCATGGGTCTGCGCTCCCCTGCGCCGGTTCAGAGCCGGCTGCGTCACCTTCAGCAGAAAGGGTGGATTACCTGGCAGGAGGGGCAGGCGCGCACGCTGCAGTTGCTAGGGGGTGTGGCGTCAGGCATTCCCGTGCTGGGCGCTGTCGCGGCTGGCGGATTGGTGGAAACCTTTGATGACGTGCAGGAGCGGCTAGACCTGGCTCCTGTTCTGGAAACCCGCGGGTTGTTTGCTCTCACGGTGAACGGTGACTCGATGGTGGATGCGCACATCGCCGATGGTGATGTGGTGCTGATGGAGCCCGTCACGGAGCCATCCCGCTTGCGTGAAGGAACGATCGTGAGCGCATTGGTGCCGGGCAGCGGAACCACCCTCAAGCATTTCCACCGTGATGGTGCGGTGGTTCGGCTGGAGGCGGCCAATCCTGCCTATGAGCCGATCGAGCTGCCTGCTGATCAAGTGCAGGTGCAAGGAAAGCTGGCTGCCGTGTGGCGGCAGGTGTAGCGCCGAACCCTTCGCCCTCGTGGCGTTGTAAGCTTCGACACGACGTAGGGACGGCTAAGGCTTTCTTTGCGGATTGGGGCCATAGCTCAGCTGGTAGAGCACCTGCATGGCATGCAGGGGGTCAGGAGTTCGAGTCTCCTTGGCTCCACTAGGTTTTCAGCTAGTGGGACACCCCACCGATGACAAAAGCGGTAGTAAAACCGCCTAGAGGTAGTGCGATTGCGCGTCCACAATCATCACCATGTGCCCAGACGAGGCATCGGCGTACGCTTCTAGCGCACGAAAGCCATCAGCAAGCAGCCGTCTCCTAGTAATGCTGTAGCTGCTTCATCTCATCAGCCAATGTCGCCGCTGACTCTGCTGTCTCGTTCGAATGGGACGACCTGACGTTCCTTCAGTGGGGATTGCTTCCAGCAGTTGCTTCTGCTTTTGCTGCACCGACTTGGTAAAAGGAGGTGGAGTGAGCATCTGAGAGTTGAGGATTGCAGCTCACCTTCAAAAGCCAAAATAGAGCGATGGAAAACCCACAGAAAGCCATTGACAAGCTCCAGCAGGAGATCGACCACGAGCGCGCGGCTGTTGAGGGGGCTGTGAGGAAATCAACCACTTCAAACCTTGCGTCTAAAACATCGTCTTCAGGGATTGTGCTGACCTTGGCGGGAGGGCTCGTCGTGCTGGGCTTAAGTTTCACTTACGCGCAAATGCTTGGGAGGCAGGCCGTGACACGGCTCACGGCGGGGAGTTTCGGCGGGGCTGCAGGGCTGCTCGTTGGTTTTGCTATTGGTCGTCAAGAAAAGAGTCGACGAAAGTAGACGATTTCAGCTGGGAATGCTTTCAGCACAAGTGGTGACTGGGTTCTGAGCTGTTCACCAGGATTTCACCAGACCTGTTCCAGGGCTGCACCAGTGCTCTGCACTGGGGTTCACCAGTAGGCCTGTGATCTTGAAGGAGTCGAGGGGGCAACACCCCAAACCTTCGCTCCTTACTCAAATGATCACCAACACTTTCAACCCTTCTGCCGACATCCTGGAAGCTGTCGAGAACACTCAAGCTCTTTCTCAAACAGGTCATGCACTAAAGCCCTTTTTGCTTCAAAACGTTCAACTGCCAATGGATGGTGCTGTAACGGCGCTCAATCCACTCAATGATTCAAGCTTTACACCGATGACGTTTGAGCCTGCCTTCACTGCTGAGAACCGCAATACACCTATTGCCCCCGAAGCTAAAGAGCTCAAGCAAGCGGCCTGTTTGGTTGCGATGGCAGTTGCCCCTCTCGCATTAATGGTTGGAATCATTGGCATGAATTCCTTTGGCGCTGAAGCACATATCACCCGCCGAGCTGCCAACTGGGCGACATCCGCCAATCACGTTGAGTTGAGAGCCGGTCAAGTGCAGCGGTTGATGTCACAGAAGGGAGGCTGAAGCGATTGATGCCAGCATCGTTATTCTGAGATTCTGCATGGCTCGTCGTCTATTTCCTCGGTCTCCATTGCAGGTGAGTAGGAGTTAATGCAATCAGTCATGTCTGCTCTTTCATCGCATTGTTTGCCAGTCTTTGAATGAGTGTCAATGCCAACAAGTGACATTGCGACTGCCAATAATGGGGCGATTAAATGTCTTGCAGAACTGGCCTTGGCAAAGGAATGATTCCTCATCAATCTAGGCTGCACGAGGAGGACATTGATAAACGTTTAGCTGCTTGCCCTCATCGGTTTGAATCTCGCCTGTTTTGATGCACTTGGCTTCGATCGGGGGGACTCGCATGCCGATGTGTGTCGTGTATGCATTTGAACCCCTCACGCCTGTGCCCAGGGTTAGTACGAGGGCTGTAAGGGAGAGAGCAACAGCAATCAGAGCTCTCATTGCTTCGATGCAAGGTGCACAAGTCTGGGAGAAAAGTCAGTCGCTTGTGGTTTGCGCTCGTGATGTGCGCGCCTGTTCCGTGCTCACGACAGGAGGGCGCTAACGGATGCGGAGGACTGGGAGCAGACTGGGCTGAGGTTCACAGCGCAAGGGCGACTGAATTCAAACCATGCCTTCACGCTTGAGGCGACGCACAATTCCAGAGAATCCCCTGGCCGGACTCACGGAAGCGCAGGCTCTTGGTCTTCAACGTGTGCTGGCTGACATACGAGCCGCGGGGGTGTGGTCGTGGGACTTTCCTGTGCTTTTGAGAGATCGCTGCTGGATGCGTCTTGATCGCATCGCCCTTCGGCAGCTCCAGACGTTCCTCCCTCCTGATGCTCGTGACGAGGCTCCAGAGCTGATGCACTACCGCCGTCTTTTGGCCGATGGTGTGGATCCGCTGGTTGCGCAGCAAGCCTGCTGGCATGACTTCGGCATGGAGGACTGCCAGCGAGCTCTGCACGACTACTGGCAAAGCCAGGAGTGTCATCACCATGGCTGGACTGCCAGCCGATACCGAGAGCTTGTGGGGGCGTATCGGGAGCGGTTTGTGCGCGGTGTGATGACCGTTCCCATGCTTGTTTTGGCGCGCACAGGCAGTTGTGAATCGCACCAACTCCACTGGATCAGCGACCCTTCCGCGTGATCTTCAATCCCAGGTCACCGTGCATCGGTACAGCGTTTCTCCACCGATCCCTCCGGCCTGAGTGTCTTGGCAGGAGGTGTCCGTCACTGTTTTCCCCTCCGGAACCTTGCCCATGGCGCGATTGATGGCCACATCCTGATCCACCGATTGGACTGTGGCTGATCCCGCGTGGGCAGTGAGTGCTGTTGTGCTAGCCAGAAAAAAGACTGAAAAAAAGGGAAGGATTCGTTGGAGCTTGAGCATGGGAGATGAACCTTTATGCGATTGGCGACTTTGGGTAGCTGTTGATCAGCAGTCGTACTCGATGTGATGGAGGCGCTCGCGTCGCTGGATGTCGTCGTCGCGCATCCAGGCTTCGATGTACTCCTGTTGTGCTCTTCGATCTGGCTTGCTACTTGGTTTCAAGCCGGCATTGCGCGGCCCCGTGTTCGTTGTCGCCATGGGTGATCACGATCACTGTGCACACCCTTCAAATCCAAGGCGTTTTCGTCAATGAGTATTCACCGCCATTCGCCAGATGTTCATGCAAGGCTGATGGTCTGATATCTGAACGATCGGTGCTCGATCATCCCGATGCCGTTTCCCTCGCTCTGTTTGCCGTGGGCCTGGCATCAACAGGCACGGTGCTTTGGGTGTCCTCGCGTCGGGTGGACTTAAGGGAACGGGAACGGTCCCAGTTCATGCGCATGCGCTCACGCTTGAATCAGCTCATGCGTGAGCGTTCCTGAGCCTTGACCCTTCTGATTGCTGCCGGTGCCTTAATCGCCATGTTGTCGCTGACGCAGTTTCTGGTGCGACGGTCAATGGATGACGGGCAGGGGTCTAACTGAGCTCGCTCAGCGTTTGGCCAATCCCCGACCGTTGCCGATCAAGCCGGCATCGATCACCAAGCCGATGGCCACCACCAGCAGGCCACTGAAGCTGCCCAGTCCTCCGAATGAGGCCTGCGCAAAGCACACACCCAGGGTTGTGGTGGGGAGAAACAACACACCCAGTAGGGGAAGAATCGGGTTGGGGATCGGCAGATCTGCGAACGGTGCGAGCACAAACAGCGGACTGAATACCCACAGCAGAATCAGGATCAGCCTTGGCGCAAGCAATCCCAGTGCAGCTAGAAGGCACATCAGCCGGCACCCACCACTTCAAACGTGCCGCTGCTGGTGACCGAGAGAATCACCCAGAGCACCACCACGCTCGCCGCCACCAACACCACCGGCCAGATCTCACCATCGGGGTTCATGGCCACTAACCACGGATAGCTTTCTTCTAGCAGGCCCTTTTCAACGTGTCCCCTCCAGGGGCCGGAATGCTGTTTCGCGGGTGAAGAACACTGCTGTGATCAAGGTGATCAGCCCTGCCAGCGCAACCCAGGCGCCTGGCAGCAGGGGATTGCCGGTGCGGCTGATCAACCAAGTGGAGATCAAGGGCGTGGTGCCTCCGAAATAACCCTCGGCAAGGTTGAAGGCCACCGCCAGACCCGTGCAGCGCACGGCGGCGGGCATCAGTTCCACATTGGCCGGATTCTTGCCGCCAGCGAGCAGGGCAACCGCCACGGTGAGGCCGAGTTCTCCGCGCAGCACCAGCTGAGGGTCACCGCTGTGCATCAGATCAAAAAACGACAGGGCACCGAAACACATCAAGGCAGACCCGCTGATCAGCATCGGCTTGCGTCCGATGCGATCCGATAGCCAGGCTGCGATCGGGTACAGCAGAAGCAACACGCCAAGAACGCCGGTGTTGAGGCTCAGTGCCGTGGCATCGCTGAGCTTGTCGATGTCTTCCAGATAGCTCACGGCATACACGAAGGCGGCGTAGTAGCCCACGCTGCTGGCGATGTTCAGAGCCATCACCTGCAACACCTGCAATCGGTATCGCCCGAACGTCTCCCGCACCGGTGCCTTCACCTGAGGTTCGATCACCTCAGCACCGATCCCCTGACGAATCACAATGCCTGTGAGGGCTACGAGGGCCCCCAGCAGAAAGGGCAATCTCCAACCCCAACTGCCCAACTGATCAGGGGTCAGGGTGTGGGCGAGTAAATCTCCGAAGCCCGAACCCAGCAGCATGCCCAGCACGGAGCCCCACAGGCCCCAGATCGCGTAGAACCCCCGCTGGCGTTGGGGCGCCTGTTCGGTCAAAAAGATGATCGAGCTGGTGTACTCGCCGCCAACGGACAGCCCTTGGATTAACCGCAGCACCACCACGGCGATCGGTGCCGCCACACCAATCTGTTGATGGGTTGGCAGCAAGCCCATCAGCACCGTTGGGATCGCCATCGCCATCACCGAGAGGCTGAGGGCACGGCGACGACCGAACAGGTCGCCGATGCGGCCGAACACCACACCCCCCAGGGGCCGCACCAGAAAGCCTGCGGCAAAGGCACCGAAGGCTCCGATTAAGGAGCTGGCAGGGTCGCTGGATGGAAAGAACTCACGGCCGATCACCGTGGCGAAGTAGCCGTACACCGCGAAGTCGTACCACTCCATCACGTTGCCGATCAGGCCGGCCAGAAGAACGCGGCTGGTGCTGGCTGTCGGTTTCGTTGTGGTCATTGCGGGTCGTCGGCGATGTCGTGCAAGCGATCGATCAGCAGATCCACCTCGGTGTCCACGCCGTTGTCTTCGGCCCAGGCTTCCGGGACGTGTTTGGACTGCACCAGTTCATTCAGCTTTTCGCCGTTGCGGCGCTGCAGGTTGGTGCTGGTGTCGGCAACGGTTCTCGCGTTTGTTTGGGTTTCACCGATCAGGTGGCAGGTGATCGTGCGCCGGTGCGGTGCCGAGCGGTGTTCCCAGAGATACACGGCTTGCCAGGTTCCGAGCAGCAGTTGGCCGTTCTCCACACTCAGGCTCAGGGTTTGCTGGGTGAGCGCGGTGCGGATGTGGGCCGGCATGTCGTCGTTGCCTTCGTCGTCATGCAGGTAACGTCGACGCTGCCCGTTGGCTCCTAGCGGTCCGGCGCCATCTTGAGGAACGATCGCCTCCATCCAGGCCGCGAGATCCAGCAGCACCCGCGGGTCGGCGTTTTCATTGATGGTGAGGCTGCAACTGGTGTGCAGACAACTGAGATGCACAACGCCGCATTGCATCCGGGTGCTGCGGATCCATTCGCTTAGCGACCCATCGATGCGAGTGAAGCCCGAACCTTGGGTTTGGATCTCCAGTCGGCTGAGCGCTTGATCCAGCGCCATTGACGTTCTGTTCCGGTTCTTCTCGCTCTAGCCAGGGCTCGGGGCGAGGGGAATGGCTTCACCCACAGTGGGGGTGATCAGCGCGCAGCCTTCAGTGACCTCGGGGCTGGCTTCTGATACTCCGCCGGCTTCCAGCGCTTTGCTGATCAGGCCGGTGAAGCGCACGTCTCCGCCTGTGGTGCTTGCCAGCACCTGTTGCGGCTGGAAGCGGCTGATCAGATCCGGCATCACGCTGGCGCCGGTGATGAAGTTGCCCACCAAGGGCAGGCCTAAATCGACCACTGGCGTGATCACCGTCTGCACGGGGCGCTCGTCCACGGAGGAATCCAGCACTCCATGGGGTTCGAGGTAGAGCGACCCACCAGGCCAGTCGAGCAAGTATCCGTTCTCTACGGCCGGAACGGCAGCGCCGGCGGTGGCGCGAATCTGCAAGGGCCCCCGTTCTGTGCTTTCACCAGGGTTGAGCGCTTCCACGGCAATGAAGCCCAGCCGCTTCGCCACTTTGGCCGCAGCCGCCGACCCGACCACGGGCAGGTCTTTGCTCAGCATCGAGAGCGTTTCCGGATGGGCGTGATCCTGAAGGCCCTGCGTGAGCAGCAGCAGATCAATGCACTCAGGCACAGGCTGCATCGTGGGCATTTCACCTTTCAGCAGCCAGGGGCCAGGGGGGAACACCAGAGGGCCAAACAGCCAGGGGTCCACCAGCACGCGAAACCCTGCAACATCGAGACACCAGCCATTGGCGCCGAGGTAGGTGGCTGTTGCGGTCATGGGTGGTTCGTCTTCTGCGAAAACCGTAGGGGCTTAACCCCTCACGGCGAGAGCCACCCCCGCCACCGCTAGCGCTGAAGCCAACCATCCTGAGGTGCGGGGATGATCGCCTTCCGCCCGGGCCACCAACAGCGCCATCACTGGTGCGGTGCTGAGCACGGTGATGCCCACACCCAAGGGCAGGCGTTGCAACACCACCTGCTGCAGAAGGATCCCCAGAATGGTGCCCAGGCCTGTGGCCAGGAGCACCCGTGGCCAACGGGCAATCTTGGGGCGTGGCTGCGGAAACGCCCGATTGAATCGCAACCAGGGAAGCAGCAGCAGCAAGCCACCGAGCAGCCTGGCGGAGGCACTCTGGATCGGGCTCAGATCCGTGGTCAGCAGAACGTTGCGGGAGACCGCTGCTCCGGTCACACCGCAGATCACCGCCGCCAGGGCCATGGTCAGCCCGGTGATCTGTGCGCGCGTGCTTCGGTCGTTTTGGCTGGTGCCATCCGGGGGTTGTTGCCGGGCCACCAGCACGACGGACACGGTGACCATCAACGTGCCGAGCCAGGCCAGGCTTGAAAGCCGTTCCCCCATCACCAGCAGACCACCGCTGGCGGCTGCCAGAGGAGACAGTGATTCGAGGGTGAGGGTGCGGCGGGTGCCCAGACGCCGCAATGCAGCCAGGTAAAAGCTGTCCCCAAGCGAGATCCCGATACCGCCACTGATCAGCAGCAGCAACAAGCCGGGGACTTCCTGGTGCCAAGGGAGACGCATCAGCACGGGCAGCAGCGCCAAGCAAGCGATGGCGTTCTTGAGGCCATTGAGCTGCAGGGCGCTTAGGGACGTGGCCAGTCCCCGCCAGAGGCTGCTGGCCAGGGTCCAGGCCAATGCTGCGATAAGCCCGGCAACAACACCCATTCAGCGTTTGCGCTGGAGCAGCTGGCCCACGAGCAAGCCGATCACGAGCGCTCCGGCTCCATGGCCTTGAAGAAGCGTGAGGCCGAGCACCAATCCCAGCAGTGGCGAGTTGAGCAGAACAGACAAGCTGCCGCCCACAACGCCGGAACTCCAGCTCTGCAGGCCTCCGAGAAAGGGCAGGCATTCGTGCAGCCCCATGCCCAGGGCGCTGCTGGCCAGGATCACAGGGAAGAATTGCCCGCCTTTCCAGCCGGTTTCCAGGCAAAGGCCCACCAACAGCAGTTTGAAAAGCGCGGACATCAGCAGCATGCCCGTGCTCAGCGACCAGACGCCAAGCACCAGAGGCTTGAGCTGGTTCTCTCCGGAGAACACCGACAGTGGCAGGGCCCAGAGGCTGAAGCCGAGGATCACACCGGTCAGCACCGGGGTGAACCAAACGCGTTCCTGCAGAGACAGTGACCGCAGCCAATGGCGCCAACGACCCAGCAGCACACCGCTGCAACAACCCACGAGTCCGGCCAGAACAGCGGCGACCAGGGCCCCGAGCCACTGCTCCTGATCGACTGGCCAGTCGTAGGGCACCCCGCGCAGGCCGCCGCCTAGATCGCTCAATCCTGTGAATGCCACGAAGCCAGCCACACCGCCGAGGGTGGCTGGAAGCCAGCGCCAGAGCAGCTGCCAACGCCGGCCGGCCAGCGCTGCCCCGCCCACGAGGGGGGAATGGAACAAGCCCAGCGTCCCGGCCATCGCCGCTGCCACCAGGTCACGGTCCGCGCCCCGCCAGATGCGATGGCTGGCTACCGCAATCAACCGGGTCATCAGTGCTTCCGGGCCGAGGGTGCCGCCGCCGATCAACGCCAAACCTCCCCCGAGCAGCTGGCGTGCCCCCTCGTTGGTCTGCAGGCCATCAGGCTGGCGCAGCTCGGTGAGGGTCTCCACCATTTCAGGCAGGGCGCTGGCGGGGCGGTGCCGTTGCAGCAGGCTGATGGCCAGGCCGATTCCGCTGCACCAGAGCAGACACCAGAGCAGGGGGCGCTGTGACGGCAAACCCTCAAGCACCGCAGAACCCCACACCCAACCCTGCAGGGTTAGGACAATTTTCACCACCACAGCCGCTAGGGCTCCGCCTGCCGCCCCTGCCAGCAGGGCCCGCAGGCTGCCCCTCAGAAGGGAGTGGCGGGGTGAGGTTGGAGGGACTGTCACCAGTGGGGATCGGTGGCCAGTTCCACCATCAATTGACCGGATGCTGGCGCAGGCACGGTGCTGATGCAGGCTCTCACCACGGTGCCGTTCACCTCGATTTCGCAAGCGCCGCAACTTCCGCCTAAGCATCCGGTGGGAATGTGCACCCCAGCCTCCCGACTGGCGACAAGCCAATCCTGCCCCTTGGGGCAGCGGCTTCGCCGGCCATCCGGCCACTGGATGGACACCATCACCGACTCTGAGGGCATACCGGGTTTCACAGCAGCGGCTCTAGGTTCACATGGGTTTCAAAGGCATCGGCAAGGCGATCGAGAAGGGCATCCCGTTGGCGGCTGTGATGCGGCTGCTGTTCACTGAGCAGCTCCAGCCCTCGCCGAACGCGCAGCTGATTCAGCCAGCAGCGCCGCCAGGGTCCGTTGTCGAAAATGCCATGGAGATACGTGCCAGCGGCGATGCCTCCCTGGTCTCCGCAGCGGGCCACCCAACCCAGCGATGGGTCCTCGCAGAGGTTGCTGCAGGGTTCGAGTGCATGCGTGTGGCCGCGATGAAGCTCGAATCCCTCCACGCTGAGTGTGGGTTGGTGTTCAGGCCAGTGCACGCTGCTCTGCCGGTGGCGCAGGGCTTTCTCACCACCGAAGCGTGTGCGCAGGGGCAGGAGTCCGAGGCCGGCCATGGCGCCGTTGCTGCCGGCGGGAGCCTGGCCTTCCAGGCCGTCTGGATCCTCCAGTTCCTGGCCGAGCATCTGCATGCCGCCGCAGACGCCGAAGACGGCACCGCCTGAACGGGCAAAGCGCTGCACGGCGCTGCCCAGTCCGCTGCTGTGTAGGCGGCCCAGGTCGCGCAAGGTCTGTTTGCTGCCGGGAATCACCACCGCATCGGGTGTTCCTAGGGGTTCGCCAGGTTCCACCCAGCGAAGCTGCACCGTTGGCTCTGCTTCCAGAGGATCGAGGTCGGAGAAATTGCTGAGCGATGGCAGCTTCAGCACAGCGATCTCCAGTTCGGCGCCGCGTTTACGGCCGCGGCGCTCGAGCAGGTCGAGGGAGTCTTCTGGTGGAAACAGTTCATCCAGCCAAGGCATCACTCCCAGCACGGGGATGCCGGTGTGTTGCTCGAGCCAGCGCCGACCTTCATCGAACAGTTCGCGGCGACCGCGGAAGCGGTTGATCAGTAAGCCGCCAATCAGGGGACGCTCCACTGGCCTGAGCAGAGCCAGGGTGCCCACGATCTGGGCAAACACACCGCCGCGTTCAATGTCGGCCACAAGAAGGCAACGGGCCCGCAGGTATTGGGCCAGACGCAGGTTGGTGAGGTCGCGCGCCTGAAGGTTCACCTCCACGGGACTGCCCGCTCCCTCGAGCACGAGCCGCCCCTCGGGGTGCTGGACCTCCAAGGTGTGCAGGCCCTGACGGATGGCGGCCCATCCGGGCCTGAACCAGTCGCGGTAGTAGTGCTCAGCGCGGCAGGTGCCCACCGAACGGCCCAGGTGGATCACCTCGCTCGTGCTGTCGCCCTGGGGTTTGAGCAACACCGGATTCATGGCGCATTCGGGTTCCCGTCCTGCGGCCCAGGCCTGGAGTGCCTGGGAGTAGGCCATTTCCCCGCCACCTGGGTCCACCCAGGCATTGTTGCTCATGTTCTGGCCCTTGAAGGGGAGGGGGGTCTCTCCCCGCCGTTTCAGCACCCGGCACAGGGCTGCGGTCATCAGCGATTTCCCCGCTCCACTGCTGGTGCCGAGCACCATGAGCGGGGGGTGGGTTCGCGCCTGGCTCACGGCTGCCTCGCGGAGGGTGCTGCAGCGCAGCATCGCAGCGCGTCTGGGGATCGAGCGACGTTCACCAGCGCGGGCGGCGACGCCGGCACCAGTGCATCACCCGACTCAGGAGGCCGGCAGCAGGAATCTCCTCGGGCCAGTCAGCCAGAACATCCCGGCCCAGCGGCGTGATTCGCACCCGCTCGGTGAGCCCCTGACCATCCACTTCACGCCGCAGAACGCCTAGTTGGATTAGCCAGATGAGCAACGTTTCGGTGTCTCCTGATCCCAGCCGCTGCGTGGTGTTCACACGCCAGTCGGGGCGGTTGGCCAGCTCCTTGCTGCTTTGGGCGCTCTCGTCCAGGAGCCGGTAGAAGCTGCGGCGGAACGGCAGGCAGCGCACGGCCTGGCGGGCCCGCCGCAGGGCGTGTTGGGTGAGTTCGCTGGGGTCCTGGGCGATCACGCGCATGCTGCTGACGCTGTCATTCTCGGGGTCTGCAGCGTTCTTTGAGGCCCCATGCTTCTGCTGGCTTCCGCATCCCCGGCTCGCCGTCGTCTGCTGGAGCAGGCCTGCATCCCCCATCGGGTGCAGGTGAGTGGGGTGGATGAAGACGGCATTCACCATCCCCAACCAGCACACCTCGTGTGCCTGCTGGCTGAGGCCAAGGCCAAAGCGGTGCATGCCCAGCTCACCGATCCAACCATCGATGCCGTGTTGGGGTGTGACTCCGTGTTGGCGTTTGAAGGCGAGGTGTTCGGCAAACCCGCTGATGCCGAGGAAGCCAAAGCGCGGTGGCAACGGATGCGTGGCCATTGGGGCGACTTGCATACCGGGCACTGTTTGATCGCGACGTCGCCAGCGACCGCGATCTCGAGCCAATGCCAATGCGTCACCACGCGTGTGTTGTTTGCTGATCTGAGTGATGCGGAGATCGACGCCTACGTGAGCAGTGGTGAGCCGTTGCAATGCGCCGGAGGATTTGCGTTGGAAGGGCGGGGCGGGTGCGTCGTTGAGCGCCTCAACGGCTGTGATTCCAACGTGATCGGGCTCAGTCTGCCCTTGCTGCGCCGATGGCTACCGCAGAACTCTTGAGCGTCAATGGGTTGCGTTGCCATTTTTCTTTCGCCGTAGCTAAAGCGAAAGCAGGCCCCTCTCACACCCTTGGCCATGCATCGTTTTCTGCTTCCCGGACTCGGCGCTTTGCTTCTTTCCGGAACCCTTGCCCTGAGTGCTTCCGCCATGGAGCCTCTCGCCATCAGCGCCACAGATCAGGCCGACACGTCTCTGGTTCTCAGCGCTGAACAGGCTTACTTCGCTGAATCCAGTGACGACTGGAGCCGTTCCGTGCAGGGCTTCCGTCTGCCAGCCGGTGGGGACCAGAAGCATCAACCGCCGAGCGGCCATACCCTGCTGGACATGAGTTTCTGATTACGCACCCTTGTTGCGCTGCTTTCGCCGATCCCTCAGAGCAGCGTTGCTGGCGTTGCTGGCTGTGGTGTTGTCCATGGCCATTCCCTCCCTGGCAGCACCCTCCAGCGGACCATCAGGCTTCGGGGTTCCTGGTCTCAATGTCGATCTCCTGAACCGCACCCAGCCGGAACGTGGGCTTTCCGTTGGCAAGTACGAACTGGCGAAGGTGAACATTCTCGGTGTGCCGGCGATCACCGTATCCAGTTCGGTGCTTAACAGTGATGGCGGATCGCCAGCGGCTCGGCAACGCGCTGCTGTGATCGAAGGCAACCTTCGCCTCCTCTACGACCCCAACCAGCTCTGCGGCCAGGGCGAACGCTTGAGCGAATGGCTGCTCGACAGTGTGTTGGGTGGTGAGACCAACGTCTGCACCGCCGGCCTCGGCCCTGGCATGGCCTTGAGTGATCAACCGGTCAAGCTTGAGATCGTCTCCGACGGCAAAGGCAATCAGGTGCTTGAAGCGCGGCTGCCTGATCGCAAGCGCGCCTTCCCGCTGCTGTCAGTTACGGAGGCCGATGCGGAGATCAACGGCGTCACCACCGAGCAGTTGGCCCAGCGTTGGCGCACGATCCTGGAGAGCCGGATCAACCATGCCCGTGAAATTCTGCGGCCAAGACAATTGGCCCAGCGTTGGCGAATCACCCTGGTGGTGGAGCTTCTCCTGCTCGGGATGATTGCGGTGTCGCTGTTGGCCTGGAGTGCTTTGCGGCGCAGGGTGTCGCGTTTGCAGCGCCAGCGCTTCGACGAGGGGCGTCGCGTGCGGTCCATGGAGGTTCGCCTGCACCTCACCCACACCATCACCCGGGTGCTGATGGTGCTGGTGCTGTTCCTGCTGGTGATGATGGTTGGCCTCGGCGTGATGGCCGTTCCCGGGCAGATCCCCCTGGCGCTCGAGCTGTTGCTGCAACCGTCGTTTGCCTTGATCAAGGTGGGGGTGGTGACGATGGTGGGCTTGCTGGGACGGGCGCTGAGCACGTTTCTGCTGCACCAATGGGCCGACAACGTCGATGTGATGGCCCAGGAGCGGGCGCGACGCGACCAGCGTTACCGCAGCCTGCTGCGGGTGATTCATCGACTGATCGATGTGTCTTGCCTGATGGTGGTTGGCCTGTGGGTGTTGCTTGATGTTCCCGGCGTGCGCACGGCGTCGATTTCGATCCTGCTGGCCGGTGGTGCGTTGTTGGGTGCCCTGGCCTTTGTGTTTCAGGGGCTCTTGCGCGACTTTGTCGCCGGCATGCTGGTGTTGATTGAGGATCGCTATGCCATCGGCGACTGGATTGAGATCGATGGCGTGGAAGGGGAGGTGGTGGATGTGGGCTTGTTCAGCACCCAGATCCGCTGCCTGGATCAGCGGGTGGACACGCTCGACAACAGCACGATCCGGCAGCTGCGGAACCACACGAAGTTGCGATCAGGCAGTTTGGTCACCTTTGTGGTGTCGCATCGCCAGAGCTCCATTGACCAGGCCATTGCTCTCATTCGCGAGGAGATCGATCAGTTCGTGAATGACAGCGATTGGAATCACCGCTTGCTTGGCGAACCCGTGTTGCGGGGGGTGCGCCGGATCACTCCGCTCGGCACCCATCTGGAGGTGCTGCTGATCACCAAATCGGGTGGCCAATGGGTGAGCGAACGCGAATTCCAGCTGCGCGTTCTGCGCCGCTTTGAAGCGGAAGGCGTGGTGCTCGCCGATGGATTGGAGTTGACGCGGCTTACTTGAACAGGTTGTTCAGCATGCTGCCCACGGCCGCACCCAAAGCGGCTCCTGCGGCTTCCTGGTTTGTGCTGCCGCTGTTCTGGGTGGCCACAAGCTTGTAATCAGCGAAGCGGAACACGCCGGTATTGCCGTGATCCACGAAGGTCACCGGCCAGCTCCCACCAAAGGAATCAGTGATGGTGTATGTGCCGCTGCCGTTGTCTTTGAACACGTACTTGCTGCCGTTCTCCAGCTGAATCTTGTAGCGGTTGCGATCACCCTTCGACACCTGCTTGAGCTGGCAGGGGCCATCAAACACCCGCTGACCTCTCTGGCTGAGGCTGCAGTAGCCCGTGTCTGTGGCGACCTGGCGAGTGCCGCCGCTGGCACTGGTGTTGTTGTTGCTGTTGCCGAAGAGCTGCTTTGTGAGGCCCTTGGCCACGTTCGACTGGCTCCAGCCGTCGTCCCAGCACTTGCGTTTCTGGATGCTGCAGGCCTGACCGGAGCTGAGGCGGAAGTCGTTGCTGGTCGACCCACGGCGGTTCTGGCTGAGCCGGTCAGCGGCGAACTCGCCGAAGTAAATCTTGGTGATCCCAATCGACGGGCCGTAGCTGTCGTAGCAGACCTGGCCGACCTGATCGCAGACGATGCCAGCTTTGGGATAGGTAATTCCTTTGTTTTGGGCGAAGGCAGGAACAGCTGTCAGCAAAGAACAGGCCAACCCCGTTGTGGCAAGTCGACTGAGCTGACCCATTGCCTATCTCTAAAAACCAAATTTAGGGGTCTTCTCCCTTGTCTGCAGTCGGTTCGTTGCTGCTCTGGTTGGCGGGCTCAAGAAGCGGGCCCATCACCCCGAGCAGGCTATTGAGCAATGTCCGGCTGGTCTGAGCCAGCTCACGAACCTCCTGGAGGGTGCTGGTGATCAGTGGGCGTGAGTCTTTGAGGAGCTGCTGGGCTTCTCTCTCAGCGGCTCGCGTGTCTGCGCTGACTTCACTGACGTTGCGACTCACGCCTTGGAGAGAGTCACGCACCACCGGTGCTGTTGCAGCTGCCTCGCGTTCGATCGTGGCCGTGAGCGTGTTGGTGCTCTGAAGCGTGTTGCGCAGATCGGTAAGGGTGGTGTTGATGTCTCCGTTCTTGGCAGTGAGGTTTGTGGTGTTCTGCAAGGTGGCTTGCAGTTGCTGTTGCGTTGTGGCGAGGTCTTCGAGGGCATCGCTGAGGTTCAAAGGCTCCTCGTAGGTGATGGTGCTGCCATTGAGGGCCTGGGCATCGGCACCGCTCTGGGGATCAGGACTGATGGCGATGAAGCGATCGCCCACGAATCCTTCTTGATCCAACCGGGCGCTGCTGCCTGGGCCAATCAGCCGGGCTTTGCTCTGCTCAATCCGTAATTGCACCTGCACGCGTGCATCAGGTTTGAGCTCCAAGGTCCCCACCTGGCCCACGGGAAACCCGGAGATGCGCACCTCTTCACCGGAGTGCAGACCACTGATGTCGCTGGCAAGTAGGTAAACGTTCACGAACCGGGTGCCCCAGCGCTGTTCACGGGCGAGCCCGACAAGCACGGCAACCAACAGCAAACCACCTGAAACCAGAAACACCAACCGTTCGCGGGGGTGTGCTGGTGCGGTCGCGGGCATTAGAGAACGATTCAGCGGACAAGAGCGTTGAACGCCAACACCCAGACCAGTTTGAGAGCAAGAGCCAGCGTCAGGCCTTCAATCAACAGATTGCTGACAATCAGCGTTTCGCTGCGTCCGCTTCTGAGCGCTGTCAGTGCCCGCCACTGACACCAGGCGCAGATGCAGCCAAGGAACACACCACTGCGCACCAGAGTGCGCAGAAGATCACGGAGTTTGATGCCCGAGAGCAGATCGGTTGCTTCCCGTAGCAGATCTGCCCGTGGTGTCACCAGAACACCGCCAACGATTGCGCTCACAAAAAACATCAGCATCAACAACAAACCCACAAGTGCTGCTGCTGGCACGGACTGCCGCCAGGCTTTCGAACCCTGCTGCACCACGCGATCCAGCCAGCGGGGGAGCAGCAGGGCCATGGCCAACACGCTCACCAGGATGGGGCCGATCAGTTGCAACACCAGCAGAACCAGTAATTGCAGGCTGAAGCGACTGGTCTGGTTCAGAGCACCGGTGGCAAGTTCAATGACCCCGAAGCCCACCACGAATCCCGAGATCAGCACCGGACCGGCGCAGCGCTCACCGTCCTGTTCAGCGATGGGCAAGGTTTTGGTCATTGTGAAGCTGACTGTGCTGTGATCCGATCAGGATCCAAGCAGGCTGTGATCGATCACTGGATCGTGATGCTCAGGAAGCGACACCAGTGAAGCCCCAGAGCTGGCCTCGTCGTTGCTCTGGGGCACAAGTGAATCGTCTCTTTGGGCATCGGGATCGTTGCTTTCCATGCTGAGGGGGTCATCGCTATCTGACACCGTGGATGGCCCGTGGCTGTTGCCATTGGCATGGCTGTTGTCATTCTCCTGCGGATCGAGGAAGACATCGTTGGTGCTCACCACAGGCACCTCTTGTGGATCCCCGGTAGGAGATCGATCAGTGGTGCTGACGTCGTTGCTTGATCCGCTGACTTGGTGAGCGTCGCTAACAGCTTCACTCTGAAATGCCATGACAGCAGCGTAAAGATCGTCACCACTGACAGGCTCGTCATGCGCAACGCTGCTTGGCACTGGTGGCGCCGGAGGGGGGGCTGGATTGCCAGTTGATGTTGATACAGCACTCGATGTCAAATTGGCCCCTCCCACATCCAGGGGAATGGATCCTCCTTGGCTGCCATCTTGATCTTCGAAACCCAGTTGGATCTGGGGCGGTTGTTGTGGGTCATAGGCAAGTCCTTCCTGGAAGCTCCATGTGCCCTTCCCTGTCTGGGGATTCATCAAGACTTCCAGGTTGCCCCATGGGGTTGATTCCTGGAATTGATCAAGGAGTCCATCACCATCGGTGTCGGTTCCAATGAAGGCGTTGTGTTGGGCGAGGCCGCCGATCGAGAGCAGCAAGGAACCACCCATCACATCAGCGCCGTCCACTTGGAAGGCTCCTTGATGCACTCCAGGTGCCGGACTGGCCTGTCCGGCAAAGAGCGGAACGCCTGTAATGCTGGCCGTTCCATCGGCAACGTTAAATCCGAATGTCGTGGCAACCTGATGGCCTTGTCCATCACCGGCCTGAACTTCAAACCCTTGAAGATCAAGACTGCCCTGGTGGTTGAGATCATGCAGCAGGTTGATCTGCACTTGAACCACGCCGCTGCTGTGGGCCTGAATGGCACCGTGGGGCATGAGATGGAGCCGAACGGTATCCACCGAAGTGCCATTCTCGTTAACACTGCCAATGAGATCTCCCGTTCCCTGCTCAACCCGCCAGTGGGGGATTCCCGCGATCGGTTGGTTTCCAAACTGAGCAGGCAGGGCAAGGGCCAGATCCGTGATGGGTAGATCTCCCGCTTGAAGATTCAGATTCTGAACACTGCTGCTCTGATAACCGCTTCCTTGTTCACCGACGATCACGGCAGGGGGTTGAGCACCAACGCTGGGTCCATCGGTGTGGCCATGCACGGTCACATTCAATGCATGCTGTTGACTCTTGACCTGGCCATCACTCACTTCAATCATGGTGCTAATTGGAAGTACATCTCCATCATTAAGGGCCGATACCTGGGGATTGGCATTGTTCAATTTGAACGACCATTTTCCCGAAGTGCGATTCATTTGAAAGATGCCTTCAGCGAGAACGAGTTCGCTGATACCACCTCCAATGTCATGACCGTGGACGAGATTAAAACTGAGCTTATCTTGATCAACATCAGTTGCATTGACCTGGCCTTGGGTTATTAGGGTGCTGGCTGTGCCATCTTCATCGACACGTCCCGCGAATGCGTTGCTTCCATTGCTGAAGATCGGCGCATCATTCTCGGGAGTGACGAGCATTGAGGCGGTTTGTTTCACACTGCCGCCATTTCCATCCGTCACGTTGTATTGGAACTGAACTGAGCCATTGAAATCTGCAGCTGGCTTGAAGAGATACTGCCCAGGGTGCTGTGGATCGGCGCTTATGGATCCAGCCTGGGAAGGGTCAACACTGATGGAGGTGATGGAGAGGCTGTCGCCATCAGGATCGGTGATCCCAGCCAGTAGTTCCTGGGATGTGATTATGCGAGTTTGATCTTCATGGCCCGGCAGCACTGGGAAGCCGCTGATGTGTGCTTGGTCAATCACTGGCCCATCGTTTTTGCCAACAATCGTCACCGTGATCGTGCGGGCAGCAGTGCCGTCAACGGAATGAAGCACGAAGCTGTCGGTTACAGTCCTGCCGGCTGGTAAGGCAGCGATCCGCGAGTCACCTGGGATGAGCTGGTAACTCCAGTTTCCGTCACCATCCACGCTGAACATGCCATAGCCATTGGCTGAAGATCCAGTCTCCGTTTGGGTATGGCCTGCCTCGCTCTTGTCGCGATCTTGAACGGAAATGGTTCCACTCGTTTGTAATCCGGTTTGGGTATCGAGTGTTGCGCTCGCAGCTCCGATGATCTTGGCTGGATCATTGGACCCCAGGATTTGAATCTGCAGGTCATAGCCGGTGCCGTCCTTGCTTTCTAAATGAATGGTTTCTGTGAGGTGCTCGTTTTTGGCAAGGCCTTGCACCGTATCTTGGCCATTTTCTTGGAGAACATAGGTCCACTGCCCATCCTGGGTGAGTGTTAGATAGCCGAAGGTTCCCTGGATATTATTGCTGGCGCGGAACTTCTCGTCGCTGGCTCCGTCATCATCGTGAATGTTCAGATGACCCTGCAGGATTGGTGCTGCGGATCCACCTTGATCTTCTGTGACTTGTGGATTGCTGGGGCGATCCAGCGTAATCACAGCCGCATCCTGTAAAGCAGCAACCTTAATTTCGGTGCTTCCTGATACCTGTGCACCTTGAGAGTCTTGTACTGTAAATTGAATATGAGCCTGCCCGTTGAAATTCTGTGCTGGTGTAAAGATGTAAGTTCCGCTGTTCGTTGGTTTCTCCATAATGCTCCCTTCGGCAGGGGCTACAGTGGGTGTTCCCACAATGGAAAGTTGATCGTGATTGGTGGCTATATCAACATCAGTGCACATCATCAGGAGATCCGCAGCGGTAAAAGTTTTTGCTACTTCTTCATCGGTATGTCCAAGGCCAGCCTTGGCCAGTTGAGCATCGATAATCGGATTGTCATTCACTGCATCGAGCCTGGCGGTGATTGTGACTACACCTGATTTTTCTTGGCCATCGGTCACGCGGTAACTGAAACTGAATGTGCTTCCGTCCGTGTTGACATTCGCATTGGGATGAAAAGTAATATGCCTCTTGCCATCGTCTGTGAAATGCCCCAGGGAGGGATCGCTGAGTTGCAGATCTACAATCCCAAGTCTGTCGTGGTCTAGGTCTGTGGCGCCAGCCTGACTCAGTAAGTCAGCTATATTTAGTACGATGTCTTTGTCTTCTGTGAAGAGATTTTGAGGGATGAGATTGACTTGTGTGACGCTGACTGTGGGTGGGTGATTCTGTGTGTTCCCGGTAAGTTGTATTTCGATGTGTCCTGATGTTGACGCTCCATGATGGTCGCTGACCACAATCGGGATATGGAGTGTTTGTGATTGCCCGGGTGGCAGCGGCGGTAGTTGGGATTGACTGGGATCAAAACTCCAATTTCCGCTCTGATCAATCTGGAAGCCAGCCAAGCCATGCGGAAAAAGACTGGGATCCAGGGCTCCTAGTGCATAGCTCAGTTGATCATGTGCGTCAGGATCAAAGGCATTCACGCTGCCATTGGCGAGGGGATGGCTCTGGCTCATATCAACGGTGGCAGAGCTCACACCGGTGATGACTGGCGCATCATTGGTGCCAATTACTTGGATCTCCAAATGTTGTTTGATTTCACTGCCATCGCGTTCGTGTAAAACAAAAGATTCCTTCACAACTTGACTTTGGTCAAGTGCGTCAAGTTTCTGGTTGTGTGTGAACAATTCATAGTGATATGTGCCATTGGGTTCTAGTTTTAGTACGCCATATTGGCCCATCAATCCGTTCTCTCCGTTGAAGCTATGCTGACCGTCATCAGGGTCCTTAAGGGTCACCGTGCCGCTGCATTTTCGATGATCAACGTTCGGGTCATCCTCTGTCACGCTCAGCAGTTTTCCCATGTTTAGTTGTCCTGGATCATCCAGGCCATGGATCGTGATTTTCTGCTGATAGCGAGTTCCATCAGTGGTTTCTATCGTGAACCAATGATGCTCGCTTTTCCCTGCATTGAGGTGTTGCAATTTCGCGTAGTCAGGCGTGAAAGTCCAGTGACCATTGGAGTCAACATGGAAGACACCCACGTTGGGAAGGGTGGTCGTCCCGTTCTTGAATCCGATTATTTGATGTGTTCCGGGATCTATGGCCTGTAGTTGACCACTTCCCTCTCCTGAAACCGGTAGAGTCGGGTCGATCTTGCTTGGATCAAGGTCTTCATAGGCATCCTGATGCTGAACATCTCGGATCAGTGCTGGTGGCTTCAGTCCACTCGGCAAGCTCGGGTCAAAGTGGAATGACGCGTTGGCAGGATTTCCTGCATCCTGTCCGTCTGTCAATTGATAGTGAATATTGATATGACCAACAGTCTGATAGTTTGGATTAGGCTCAAAATGGTAATGACCATTGCCAAGATCTTGGATCGTCCCTTGATTCGAGGGCACCGAGGGAATTGCAGCTAAAGCGATCATGGTATTAGGGCTATCCACATCGTTACTGCCTGCGATCAGATCCTTGGCCGTAAAGTCAAATCCGCCTTTGCCTGTGCTTCCTAGCCAATGATGAATCGCATGCGGTGCATCGTTGACGGGGTCAACTTGAAGATTGACTGTGCTGGACACCTTCTCTTTGCCATCCGTCACTAAAAATTGGATCTGAATCGTTCCACTGAAATTGTGTGCGGGTACAAACTCGTAGTTGCCATTGCCGTCTTGGATTAGATGCCCAGCATGTTGAAGATCTGCGGCAGTGTGGCCAGGCCAGTTGAGCTTTGCTCCAATTACATGCAAGTTCGATTGATCTGTAGTATCTGGATCTTGAGCATGGATGTGGGTCAGCAAATCTTGATTGCTGAAGTGAAGACTTCCGCTTCCTGTGCTACTGCCGTGGATCCAGGTGTTGGGGTTATGACTACCTCCATCCTCTTGCCCGATGACCAAGGGTTGGGTCACGGTTTGCACGGTGGGTGCATCGTTACGCCCCTCTACCTGGATGTGGTATTCAACCTTGACTGGGTTGTGATTGCCATCGCTCACCAGTAGGACAACTTTCTTGTCGAGGATTTCACCCGTTCCAAGGTAACCATATTGCGATGGATCAAAACTCCAGCTCCCATCAGGTTGAACTGTTAGGCCTGGAATCGGATGATTATTCGGATCGAGGCTGAATGTTGGGTTTTCACCTAGATCGACGTCAGTTGCGAGGAAATGACCAGATTGGGGGCCCCCATCTTCATTCGTGATCAGATCTGCGATGGGAGCAACGACAGGAAGATCGTTGGTTCCTCGGATTTGGATGGTCACTGTGTGGGTGGTGCCATCGGCAGAGTGCACCTCGAAGCTGTCAGTCAGTTGTTGCCCAGCCGCTAACTGATTGACAGCTGGATTTGCACTATCGAGCTCATAAACCCACTGGCCAGTGCTATCAATGTGTGCCGTGCCATATTGATGTGCCGACAATATCGTTGATTGGCCCCTGAAGTGATCTTCGCCTTTGTCAACATCCGACACCTGCAGTTGTCCGTTGCAGCTGCTGGCAGGTCCTTGATTGACTTCGGTAACGGTGTGGTCTTTTGCTTGGTCCGTAATAATCGCCACATCTTGTTGTTGCGTCACTTCTACTGAGGCCGTCTTGGTCACAGTCGCCCCAGAGGGGTCCTGCACTTTGAATTGAATCTGAACTTTTTGGCCAGCATGGTCTGGACTGTTCCAATTTGCTGCAGGTTGGAAGACCCAGGTATTAGCGGTCTTATCAAAGTTCAGGCTCCCTAGTGTTGGGTCGGTCAGCATCACGCTGCCAGGCTCGATGATCAAATTCTGATTATCTGCTCGGTCGACGTCTTGAGCCTTGCTACCGCGAAGTAAATCCTCTTCGGTGAAGCTCAGTGAGGTGTCTTCGACGATTGGCTGGAAGTGGATATCCAAGGCTGTCGGTCTATCGTTAACCGCGTTCACATGCATTGAGGCCTGGAATGTTGTTGTCGTGGTTCCATCATCCACCTTGAGTGCTAAGGCAATGCCATTTCCTTGATGCTCGTCGCTGTTCCAGTTTCGTGGCAGATGAATTTGGTATTGTCCGTTTCCAAGTGGGGTGATCCGGCATCGACTCGTTGAACTCGTCAGATCCGTGATGTGGAGGTGAGTGCGCTGGTCGACGTCTGTGATTCCCAACTGTTTGAGAAGTTCGGTTTCTGAAATCGTTACTCTCTGATCCTCATTCACCGCTTGGAGATCCCTATGCTGGGCCGTAGGGATGTCGTTCTCCCCTGTCACGCGCAAGTTCAGATGTTGGATGGGCGATGTGGCTTGGTGCTCATCCACTGCCACCACGTAGATGTTGAGATCCTTGTGCTCGCCGGGGTTCAGGTTTTGGTAGGCGGAATCTGTTGGGTCAAAGCTCCAGGTGCCGGTCTGGCTATCGAAGTGGAAGCCAGCTGGTGCAGTGCTGGGATGACCATTCTGGTCAACCAGCTCGTAATGGATCACAGCTTGATGGTCAACATCCTGACCTTGGATCTGGCCTCTCAGGCCATTATTGCTGTCTTCGCTGACTGTTTGGATCGCAGGTGAAATATGGAGTGTCGGTGCATCATTGGTTCCCTCAATGAGGATCGTGAGTTGATGGCTGGTTCCATCCTGGCTGTGCACCGTGATCTGCTCTGTCAGCTTTTCCGTAGGGTTCAAAGCATCGACTTGAGGATCACTACTACCACTCTTCAGTTGATAGGTCCAGGTTCCATCGGGCTTTATGACCAGAGTGCCGTGGCTGCCTGGAATTCTTTCACCGAGGAACTGACTTTCGTTCTTATCGGCGTCGACAACATTCAGCTGGCCGCTGACTCTTCTGGTTTGATCCTCAATGGCGGTTTGCTGAGGCCCATCGGTGAAGACAGGTTTGTCTTCACCGCCATTGAGAATAATGCGCCAATTGTGACTGGTTACAGATTGCTGATGCCCGTCAGTCACGGTCATCCGGAAGTTTTCTTGCTGATGCTCGCCATGATGGAGAGATTCCACCTTCGCATGATCGGGGATGTATTCATAGGCACCTGTCTTGCTGTTCAGATAGGCGGTCCCGTAGCTTCCCGCCTTCATCAGGTCAAAGTGGGTGCCATTGAGGTCAAAGCTGCCGCTCTGGCTCCCCCGGATTCCGTAGACGAGTGCTTGCTGCTCGTTGTCGTCGAAGTCTTGGCTCTTCAGATTGCCACTTAAGCCGCTTGTTTGTTCTTGATTCGCCTGCCCTTGTCCTTCTAGTTCTGTGAGCACCCCTCTTGTGATTGCATTCAGCGTCGGCTTGTCGTTGGTGCCAGTGAGATGGATGGTGAGGAGTTTTTGTTGGGATGCGCTTTGTGAATCAGTGACCTGGAGGTTGACGAGGATGTCTTGCTGTTGGCCTTCTTGGAGATGGTTGTAGGCGGAGTGGCTTGGATCGAAGGACCAGGAGCCCTTGGGATCGATGGCAAAGCCATCGGGTAGAGATTGCCCGCTGGCGAGAGAGAAGGAGAGTTGATCGCCAGTATCAGGGTCTGTGGCGTTCAGTTGTCCTTGGATTTGGGGACCATCTTCTTTCGCGTTGGCATCGGTGATGGATTGAAGAGTGGGCCCATCATTGGTGCCAGTGAGATGGATGGTGAGGAGTTTTTGTTGGGATGCGCCTTGTGAATCAGTGACCTGGAGGTTGACGAGGATGTCTTGCTGTTGGCCTTCTTGGAGATGGTTGTAGGCGGAGTGGCTTGGATCGAAGGACCAGGAGCCCTTGGGATCGATGGCAAAGCCATCGGGTAGAGATTGCCCGCTGGCGAGAGAGAAGGAGAGTTGATCGCCAGTATCAGGATCAGTGGCGTTCAGTTGTCCTTGGATTTGGGGACCATCTTCTTTCGCGTTGGCATCGGTGATGGATTGAAGAGTGGGCCCATCATTGGTGCCAGTGAGATGGATGGTGAGGAGTTTTTGTTGGGATGCGCCTTGTGAATCAGTGACCTGGAGGTTGACGAGGATGTCTTGCTGTTGGCCTTCTTGGAGATGGTTGTAGGCGGAGTGGCTTGGATCGAAGGACCAGGAGCCCTTGGGATCGATGGCAAAGCCATCGGGTAGAGATTGCCCGCTGGCGAGAGAGAAGGAGAGTTGATCGCCAGTATCAGGATCAGTGGCGTTCAGTTGTCCTTGGATTTGGGGACCATCTTCTTTCGCGTTGGCATCGGTGATGGATTGAAGAGTGGGCCCATCATTGGTGCCAGTGAGATGGATGGTGAGGAGTTTTTGTTGGGATGCGCCTTGTGAATCAGTGACCTGGAGGTTGACGAGGATGTCTTGCTGTTGGCCTTCTTGGAGATGGTTGTAGGCGGAGTGGCTTGGATCGAAGGACCAGGAGCCCTTGGGATCGATGGCAAAGCCATCGGGTAGAGATTGCCCGCTGGCGAGAGAGAAGGAGAGTTGATCGCCAGTATCAGGATCAGTGGCGTTCAGTTGTCCTTGGATTTGGGGACCATCTTCTTTCGCGTTGGCATCGGTGATGGATTGAAGAGTGGGCCCATCATTGGTGCCAGTGAGATGGATGGTGAGGAGTTTTTGTTGGGATGCGCCTTGTGAATCAGTGACCTGGAGGTTGACGAGGATGTCTTGCTGTTGGCCTTCTTGGAGATGGTTGTAGGCGGAGTGGCTTGGATCGAAGGACCAGGAGCCCTTGGGATCGATGGCAAAGCCATCGGGTAGAGATTGCCCGCTGGCGAGAGAGAAGGAGAGTTGATCGCCAGTATCAGGATCAGTGGCGTTCAGTTGTCCTTGGATTTGGGGACCATCTTCTTTCGCGTTGGCATCGGTGATGGATTGAAGAGTGGGCCCATCATTGGTGCCAGTGAGATGGATGGTGAGGAGTTTTTGTTGGGATGCGCCTTGTGAATCAGTGACCTGGAGGTTGACGAGGATGTCTTGCTGTTGGCCTTCTTGGAGATGGTTGTAGGCGGAGTGGCTTGGATCGAAGGACCAGGAGCCCTTGGGATCGATGGCAAAGCCATCGGGTAGAGATTGCCCGCTGGCGAGAGAGAAGGAGAGTTGATCGCCAGTATCAGGATCAGTGGCGTTCAGTTGTCCTTGGATTTGGGGACCATCTTCTTTCGCGTTGGCATCGGTGATGGATTGAAGAGTGGGCCCATCATTGGTGCCAGTGAGATGGATGGTGAGGAGTTTTTGTTGGGATGCGCCTTGTGAATCAGTGACCTGGAGGTTGACGAGGATGTCTTGCTGTTGGCCTTCTTGGAGATGGTTGTAGGCGGAGTGGCTTGGATCGAAGGACCAGGAGCCCTTGGGATCGATGGCAAAGCCATCGGGTAGAGATTGCCCGCTGGCGAGAGAGAAGGAGAGTTGATCGCCAGTATCAGGATCAGTGGCGTTCAGTTGTCCTTGGATTTGGGGACCATCTTCTTTCGCGTTGGCATCGGTGATGGATTGAAGAGTGGGCCCATCATTGGTGCCAGTGAGATGGATGGTGAGGAGTTTTTGTTGGGATGCGCCTTGTGAATCAGTGACCTGGAGGTTGACGAGGATGTCTTGCTGTTGGCCTTCTTGGAGATGGTTGTAGGCGGAGTGGCTTGGATCGAAGGACCAGGAGCCCTTGGGATCGATGGCAAAGCCATCGGGTAGAGATTGCCCGCTGGCGAGAGAGAAGGAGAGTTGATCGCCAGTATCAGGATCAGTGGCGTTCAGTTGTCCTTGGATTTGGGGACCATCTTCTTTCGCGTTGGCATCGGTGATGGATTGAAGAGTGGGCCCATCATTGGTGCCGGTGAGATTGATGGTGAGCTGCTGCTGAGAGGAGCCGCCGTGGGGATCGGTGACCTGGAGGTTGACGAGGATTTGTTGCTGTTGCCCTTGGTGGAGATGGTTGTAAGTGGGGTTTTTGGGATCAAAGGACCAGGAACCATCGGGATTGATGGCAAAGCCTGCTGGGAGATTATGAGGTGATACGGCTGAAATAATCAGAGATGCTTGAGGATCATCAGGATCAGTGACCGTCAGTTGACCACTGCGAATCGCGCCACCTTCAATTGCTGGATAGACCAGTGTGGAGCTGAATACTGGCTTGTCGTTAATCGATGTGACGTTGAGGGAGAGTGTTGATTGATCGGTGGAAGAGCCGTCGGTGACGGTGTAGTGAATGGAAGGGACAGGTCCATTCCAATTTTGATCCGGAGTGAATGAGTAGGAGCCTGAGGAGTCGAGAGAGAAGGATCCGACGCCTGGGATATTGGCAGTTTGTCCTGGAGTGAATTGTCCAGGCAGACCATCGATGGAGAAATCTTGGATGGAGACGGGCCCATCTGGTGAAGAGGTGCCTGTGAGGAGATTTCCAGCGATGGAGGAATCTTCTTTCAACGACGCAGATTCATCTGCATCATTGAAAGGATCATCAACGGGAGTGACGTTGAGGGAGAGTGTTGATTGATCGGTGGAAGAGCCGTCAGTGACGGTGTAGTGAATGGAAGGGACAGGTCCATTCCAATTTTGATCCGGAGTGAATGAGTAGGAGCCTGAGGAGTCGAGAGAGAAGGATCCGACGCCTGGGATATTGGCAGTTTGTCCTGGAGTGAATTGTCCAGGCAGACCATCGATGGAGAAATCTTGGATGGAGACGGGCCCATCTGGTGAAGAGGTGCCTGTGAGGAGATTTCCAGCGATGGAGGAATCTTCTTTCAACGACGCAGATTCATCTGCATCATTGAAAGGATCATCAACGGGAGTGACGTTGAGGGAGAGTGTTGATTGATCGGTGGAAGAGCCGTCGGTGACGGTGTAGTGAATGGAAGGGACAGGTCCATTCCAATTTTGATCCGGAGTGAATGAGTAGGAGCCTGAGGAGTCGAGAGAGAAGGATCCGACGCCTGGGATATTGGCAGTTTGTCCTGGAGTGAATTGTCCAGGCAGACCATCGATGGAGAAATCTTGGATGGAGACGGGCCCATCTGGTGAAGAGGTGCCTGTGAGGAGATTTCCAGCGATGGAGGAATCTTCTTTCAACGACGCAGATTCATCTGCATCATTGAAAGGATCATCAACGGGAGTGACGTTGAGGGAGAGTGTGGATTGATCGGTGGACGAGCCGTCGGTGACGGTGTAGTGAATGGAAGGGACAGGTCCATTCCAATTTTGATCCGGAGTGAATGAGTAGGAGCCTGAGGAGTCGAGAGAGAAGGATCCGACGCCTGGGATATTGGCAGTTTGTCCTGGAGTGAATTGTCCAGGCAGACCATCGATGGAGAAATCTTGGATGGAGACGGGCCCATCTGGTGAAGAGGTGCCTGTGAGGAGATTTCCAGCGATGGAGGAATCTTCTTTCAACGACGCAGATTCATCTGCATCAGAGAAGCCATGCTGAGAGTGAGAGCTCCATGGGGGAATTCTCAAGGGATTATTAACAACATTTGAATTATTTTTGTTTACTGCATTATCCGTGATATGGGGTGGTAGGTCAGAGGAGTGTTGCTCCCTAAAAATTGTGCTTTGCGATGATGAGCGATTGTCCTTGTCGTCTATCTCCTTGTCTTGGTCAAGCCTTGATTCGTTAGTGAACTTACTTTGTTTAGAACTTGTTGTTGGATTTTCAGAATTATTTTGGTCTGTCTCACTGCTGTCGATGCGTTTGTCTGCAAATCCAATAGTTGAGGAAGCATTGGCTGCAGAGTGTTCGCTTGTTGGCTGTTCAGTATTCGAGTTGGGCTCTGAAGACTTTGTCTCAGTTCCCTTGGCAGGGGCGTCAAAGTTTGCTGCAGCAAGGTTCTGGCGGGAGCCACTTATATCTTTGCTCTCAAGACTTTCGCTGAGATTAAGAGAGCTGCGTTCAAAAGCGCTGGATTGAATTGAGGGTAATTCTTCGCTGTGTTGGGGTAGGCCGGTTGTTTCGTTGCTTTGTGAGGTTGCCTTCTCTTTGATATCGCTGGGTTTGCTCTCGGCTTCGTAAGCTTCCCGGGACCCGCTATGGAGATTTTCAAGCCCCAGTCGTCTTTTAATGCGATCTACCAATGTCCCGTTGTTGGTTGCCTGGGTGGCTGCGCTCTTGGAGGACTCCTCTGTTCCCGGTCCACCCTCAGCATTCTCAGATCCTGGAGCTCCTGCTCCAGCGGCCTGACTGTTTGGCGTTTCATTGAATGGGTCCATACCACAGAAGAACCGACGCTAGCCCTCAACCTATTTGCTTCCAAGCGCTTTGGCACTAGTCCGTTCGGTTATGAAAAGCCTGCCAAATTGGTTGAATGGCACTACCTTTTGGGAATTGACGCAACGCAGTTGTGGGTGCGAGTCACCAAGCTTCGGCCGCTCCATCGATCCAAGCCAGGATTCATGCATTGAGCTCTGGTTGGCAAGGCAGGGATTTGATTTCGCTGGTTGCGGCCACGATTGTCATCAATCTGATCGTGCTCGCGATTCCGCTTTATATCAATCGGATTTACACCTCAGTTGTTCCTGAGCAGGCGGGAGACAGTCTTGCAGGGATCACGCTTGTACTGGCTTGCGTCCTTGTTCTTGACGTTGTGCTGAAGGGGATCCGTGCCTGGGTGTTGTCATGGCTAGCCGCTTCGACGGAGCATCGTTTGCGAATGGAGGCTGTTCGTGCCGTACTGGGTGCTTCCTCGCAAGCCGTTGGTCAGCAGCCCCTCAAGGCCAGGATGGCCCAGTTGCGAAGTCCAACATCGCTTCGTAATTACTTAGAGCAGCAATGGATCGTGCGTTATGTCGACTTGCCGTTCTCGCTTCTCTATCTCATTGTTCTTGGTGTCATCGGAGGTTGGCTGTTTTTGCCGCCACTGCTTTTAGCCCCGATCTTTGTGATACTGGCAAATAGTTCTGTACGTGAAATCGTTCAAAGTACTCGTTTGCATCACGATCTGGAGGTCGGACGTAATCAGCTTGTGGTCAACGGGTTGGGGTTATCTTCTACGATAAAAACTCTGAATCTAGAAGGATTTTTGATTCGCCGTCTGGAGCCTCTGCAGGAAAGATTAAGTCAGAGTACTTTTCGGCAAGAGTCATCAACTGCAAAGTTGCAGAATCTTTCGGCATTGTTTTCTCAGCTGAACCAACTCTTGATTGTGAGTATTGGAGGTTGGTTGGTGATCAACCAAGACCTCACGACCGGTGCTCTTGCCGCCTGCACACTCCTTAGTGGTCAAGTCACAGCCCCATTGGGCAAGCTTTTTTCTGCTGACGGTCAGAGAGCCGCGTATCAGCAGTCGTCTCTGGATTTACAGCAGTTACTCGATCTTCCTCAAGAGAAAAATCTTCTCGTTGGGTGTGATGAGCGACCAGTGGATACAACACTGCATTTCGCTGGTCAAGACTTACGGCCAAGTGAGGCAATGCTTTTGCTGGGTGGTCATGCCGGTCAATCCACCGCACTTTTGAATGCGATGGAAGCAGCAACGACTGATTCTCCTTACGAGCTTCGCGTTGGTGGTGAATTGTTATCGACCTTTCGTAAAACTTGGTTGAGACGTCATTTGGTGCGCCTCAAATCAGACCCTCAGCCTTTTCGGGGAACACTCTTGGAGTCGCTCACAGGCTTTGAAGTCAACAGCCGTGCATCTGATGCTGTTGCACTTTGTGAATTGCATGGTGTTGCGAGCGATATTAAAAACCTACCCATGGGCTATGACACCATCATTGGAGAAATGCAGGATTATCCATTGTCTGCTGGCTTGCGCTTTCGCATGGGTGTGATTCAGGCCCTTCTCGATAAACCTTTTGCTCTGTATCTCGATGGCACCTTCCCGAAAATTGGTATTGAATCCCTGAATTGGTTGTTAGGCCTTGATGTTGATTGTGCTCGTTTGATTGCCTTGCAGAGTGCACCGTCTCAATTGCCATCCTCGATCCGTCGCGTCTGCTGGAAGGGAGATCGACTCGTGGAGGTTCAAGCATGATCAGTCGAAATGAGTTTTTTCAGCTTCTGGCCTCCAGCGAATCTCCAGCAGCGAGGTTATTGCCTGAACTGCTGCAGGGGCTCTCTTGGATAGGAGAGCCTGTTCAGCTGCGCAATGCCCTGAGTGGTACTCCCCAGCATATGGATGATGTTGATCTTTTGAACACCATGGCCAACCTTGGTTTTCGTTGGGATGTCAGTCGTCTCCGTGGTGTATTGACGCCCAGTCAGTTGCCTCCTCTGGACTTCCCGGTTTTGGTTTGTAGGCAGCATCGTAGAGAATTTCTACTGATTAATAATCAACAAGAGCTGGTCGATGCATTACCCCGACTTCGCCGCTTGTTCGTCTTCAGCTTTAGGTTTGAGCCGCAAAATCTTGCAGAGCAAAAGCAGTGGTTTCAGGCACAGGTTCTTCGTTTCCGTGGCAGTATTGCTGAGCTTTATGTATTGTCTCTTTTTATCACTCTGCTTGGTCTAGTTCTACCCTTCTACATACGGGCTGTTTACAACTTGGAAATTCCTGGTGGACAGGTGAGTGATCTCTTTGGTTTATTGCCCTTTGCCGCATTGGCTGTGATCCTGCAGATGTGGTTAACTCAGCGTCGTCAAGCCCGACTGGCTGATCTTGGCGCTGAACTGGACATCACGATCTGTATTCGTGTCCTTGAGAAGTTGATGTGTTTAAGGCTTCCTCAACTTGAGAGGTACACACCTCTTTCTTTGGCGAGTCGGCTCAGGGGATTTCAGGGACTTCGTGCGTATGTTACCGGGCCCCTGGCTCAGGCAACATTGGATCTCCCTTTCATCGGTATTTATTTGATTGCAATTGGCTTGATGAGTGTCCCCCTGATGGTGCTCACTCTTGCCATGGTATTGATCTGTTTTGGTGGCATTTATATTGTTGGTAGAGCTGCCCGCGCTGTTCAGAAACCTCTAACTCGTAATCCTTCAAATTTAGAACCTTTGCTCCTTGATTTGCTTGATCATCATGAGCGTATTAAGCGCACTGGAATGGAGAGAATCTGGCATGCAAAGATTGAGCGTGCATCCAGTGAAGCTGTTATTCAGGGTCTCGCTCCTTTGAGACTTCAGCAGTTGCTGTCGATTCTTACTGGTGAATTTTCTCAATTAACAGGTGCCCTGGTTCTGGCAACTGGGGCTGGATTAGCGATTGCCGGCGGTAGTGGCATTCAACTTGGGACGATGATTGCGGCAATGTTTTTTGTCTGGCGTGTTTTCAGGCCTATTCAGATGGGATATCAAGCCTTAAGCCGTTGGTCTCAAATTAAGCCTAATTTTGATCAACTTAATCGTTTAATGGCTGCAACGGATGTGGAGACAAAAACATCGACAAGCCAGCGGTGGGTGCTGCCATTGCCGCGTGGTGCTTTGGAACTCAAGAATGTAACACTGCGATTAAGTGCGCTTCAAGATCCAGCATTGATACAAGCTAGTTTTAGTGTTGATGCTGGCACGTTGGTTGTACTGTCTGGGCCTGAGGGCGCAGGCACGTCATCAGTTCTCCGTCTACTCGATAGTCAATTAAAGCCAGGCAGTGGGTTGATTCTCTTTGATGGCTCTGATTCTCGTCAGTTTCCATTGTCCCAGCTGCGCGAAGCGATTGACTATTTACCGGAAAAGCCTGGGCTTTTTAGTGCAAGTCTCAGAGAAAACATGCTCATCGTTGATCCTTTCGCTACCGACGATGCGATTAAAGAGGTTCTTTTGGCAGTGGGTCTCGGAGATTTGCTTCTAGGCTCTGGCTTGGATCGCCTTGTGAGTAGTCAGGGGCCCAACGCGTTGCCGATCTATCAGGTTCAGGCAATTTCTATAGCACGTTTGTTTTTAAGGCGTTCCTCGATATTATTAATGGATGACCCCTTTAGAAACTTGGATACGGTGGGAGCAACTTCATTGTGCCAGCTTTTGAGACAACGGCGTGGCTCTGGGACCACAATTGTGGCATCTGATGATCCACAGCTTCTTCAGATTGCTGATCAAATTATTTTATTGAAGGCTGGTTGTGTGGCCTTTTCAGGTTCACCTCAAGATCTTCTCGAAACTCAGAAAAAGGCTCAGATGCAGTCAATTCCAAAGGCTTCATCAGGTGGTCATTCCTTTGCGGTCTAAGCCTCAACCTTTTTAGTTTTCACCATCCATCCAAATCATGTCTCTCTCATCCCCCAATCCAAGTTCGCTTGGTCAGCCTGATCCTCCCGATGCCAATGACATCTCTCTTTGGCAAATGCAGGCTGATGAAACGGACCAGGCCTTTGGGCATGGACGACGGGCTGAGGCTTTGTCTCTAGAGGCAGGTCAGGTTCCTCCAAATTTGTTGCGATGGCTTCTGGGTTCAACAGTTGTTTTCGCAAGTTCAATAGTGGTTTCTGCGCTGATTCCTATTCAGAACTACGTCATTGCCTCTGGTGAGATTGAGCCAGCAGGCGATGTTCAAAAAGTCCAGCATCTTGAGGGAGGCATTATTCGTGCACAGCTTGTTGAGGAAGGAGAGCGTGTTCGTAAAGGTGAGATTCTTCTGAAGCTTGCAGAGGGTGAAATCGGTTCTCAAGAACAACAAACTGCAACCCGGATTACCAATCTCACCTTGGAGCAGCGTGAATTACGTAAGGCTCTTGGACAGGATCCGATGAATGGCGATCAGCGCACGCCGTCTAAACCGTCTGCGGAGGTCGAGAAAGCTTTCGCTGATCTTCTTGATCAGAAGGCGAAGGATATTCAACGCCAGATTTTGATTGCTGATCAACGGCTTGCCACTTTGCAGGCCAAGCGCCGAGAATACCTTGATGAGGTTGCTTTGCTCAAAGAGCAAACGAAGGCCTATGAATCGCTCGACAAAGCCGGTGCGATTGCTCACAACGATGTGCTGGAAGCCGAACGTCGGATTGCTTCAACTGAAACGCTTTTGGCAGAGTTGGATGGAACCATTCAAGAAACGCAAACCCAGCGTCTTGAGTTGCGTTCAAAATTGCGAACCGACATTTTTGAACAACTTGCTGATGTAACCAGTGAAAAGGCGGAGCTCCAAAGTGTGCTTGGTCAGCAGCTTGATGAGGTCGAGCGCTTGCAGGTGCGTTCCCCTGTTGATGGCATTGTTAAGAGCTACACAGTCAATACCTTGGGTGGTGTGATTGCACCTGGGAGTGTTGTTGCTGAGGTGGTTCCTGTGGGTGACGAGCTGGAAGGATTTTTACGTGTCAAGCCTGCTGATATCGGCAATGTCTCTGTCGGCCAAAGAGTAGAGATGAAAGTTCAGGCCTACGACTACAGCCGATTCGGCACTGTGCCAGGCTATGTGAAATCGATTTCAGCTGGAACCTTTCAGGATGAAAAAACAGGTGAACCTTATTACAAGGTTCGTGCAAGGCTCGATCGTGATTTCGCAGGTAAAGACAAAAGCAAGAATCTGCTCGTTCCAGGAATGACCCTCACGGCTGACATTTTGACTGATCGTACAAACCTGTTTCTGTATTTATTGGGGCCAATTCGTCGTGGTTTCGGCGACGCTTTCCGCGAGTAAGTTTTGTTTGTTTGCACTTGTTAGTGCACTCATGTGAGGTCGCGGTTATTGCCATTCATGTTGCTGTTGGTGTCATAGGTCACCATCTGAATCTCATTCGATCCATCCGTCGGTTTCGCGAGCTGGAGGACTACATCGCCAGATTTGCTGGGGCCCGGCTTCAGCGTCAGCCTGACCACGCTTTCATCGCTCTCGTCGATGCCATTCAAAGCACGTCCCCATTGCACACGATCGGGTTCCACTGTGTGCGCATCAAGGATGGCACGTCCTGCCGTACTGTTCGCTCGCTAGCGGCCCAGCTCAATGTTGTCCGTGGCCCAGTTCTAAGGTTTTACAGTGTTTGATTGATCCTTTGACGCCCACCGCACTTGCAGTGTGTAGGCACCCTCCCTGTTGAAGCGAATGCCGCTGGCTGTGTTTATGCGCTGGTAGGTCTTTCCCTGTTCTGTGTTCGGGAAATGGAAGGCCCAATGGTGAAACGCACATCCACGTTCCCCTGGCGTTGGCTGAAACGGAAGGGTCCTGTCTCCACCGGTATGGTGTGATCGTGCCGGCTGAGCCAACAGGTGGCCTGGGTGCTGTCGGCTTGTGCCGGTGTCCATTCAGCCAATGGGCTAAGTGCTCCCAGTGCGAGTCACTGGCCTGCCCGAAGGATCTGAACTTGCATCCGAATGGATTTCATTGGTGCCACCGGCTCATCATCATCGTGCTTATTCTGTTTGTCCTCTTGAGTGCAGGTCATTTTTTGGTCTTGGAGTGATCATCGGTGACGTCTTTTAATCGATCGCTATCTCGATTCCGCACTCCAGCACTGATGCTCAAAATCCATTATTGCCTTCAAACTCTTTGAGATATTGGAAGAGCTTTGTGAAAAAAGGAATCATCCAGAAGATGATGCCCACAATCGATGCCCAGGCAATCCACGTTAAAAGCACGGCAACAATGCCTGTGCCCGAATCGCCCTCGTAAAAATGATTCAAGGCCAGTGGCCAACCGAAGGCGAGTAGAGCACTTTTCACCAAGGCATGCTTTTCAGCTTTGGTCATCAGGACAGAGCCGTTGACTCAACTGTTAGCAAAATTTTGCTAACTCTGCTTGTGCAAACGTTTCGCTCTTCCTTGATTCGATGAGACTCCGCACCATCGTTGGCCGCTTGGCGGCGCTCGCAGGGGTTGGTGCTGTTGTAGTGATCGGCGCCGCTTTCTCTCTGAGCTTTGCCTATCGGCATGCCGTTCAGAATTTTGAACCGGCCCAACCGGCGACGGCGGGTGACACCACCCGTAGTCAATGAGCCAATCCAATAAAAAACCCCCGCCTTGCGGCAGGGGCTGAATGACGATCGTTGGGAATGAATCCGTGGATCAGTCGAGGTCGGGCATAGCCAGCGTGGGCTCGGCCTGACGGTCGATGCCTTTTTCAAAACCGGCAGCAGCAGCACGGGCGCGGCCCGCATGCCAGAGGTGACCGATCAAGAAGAAGAAGGCCAGGATGAACTGCGTGGCAGCCAACCATTGGCGGATGTTCACGAAGTTCACCGAGTTGGGCTCGGTGATGATGCCGCCCACGGAGTTGATCGACGCGTTAGGTGCGTGGGTCATGTACTCAGCGGCACGACGCACCTGCCAGGGCTGGATGTCGTTCTGCAGCTTGTCGAGGCTCAGACCATTGGGGCCACGCAGGGGCTCCAGCCAGGGACCACGGAAGTCCCAGAAACGCATGGTTTCGCCACCGAAGATGATTTCACCGGTGGGTGAGCGCATCAGGTACTTGCCCAGGCCGGTGGGGCCCATGGCGGAACCGATGTTGGCGCCGAGGCGCTGGTCACGCACCAGGAAGGTGAAGCTCTGGGCCTGGGAGGCTTCGGCGTTGGTGGGGCCGTAGAACTCCGAGGGATAAGCGGTGTTGTTGAACCAGATGTAAGCCGAGGCGATGAAGCTCATGAAGCTCAGGGCGCCGAGGCTGTAGCTCAGGTAAGCCTCACCGTTCCAGATGAAGGCGCGACGCACCCAGCCGAAAGGCTTGGTGATCACGTGCCAGATGCCACCGAAGATCAGGGTCAGACCCAACCAGATGTGGCCACCGATGATGTCCTCCATGGAGTTCACACCGATGATCCAGCCCTCGCCGCCGAAGGGGGCGCGGAACAGATAACCGAAGATCACGCCAGGATCCAGGGTGGGGTTGGTGATCAGACGCACATCACCACCGCCGGGGGCCCAGGTGTCGTAGACGCCGCCGAAGAACATGGCCTTGAAGACCAGCAGCAGGCAGCCGACGCCCAGAAGGATCAGGTGATAACCAATGATGTTGGTCATCTGGTTCTTGTCACGCCAGTCCTGAGAGAAGAACGTGGAGTAGTTCTCGAGAATTTCAGGACCACGCAGGGCGTGATAGAGGCCGCCGAGGCCGAGCACGGCGGAGCTGATCAGGTGCAGCACACCCACCACGAAGAAGGGGTAGAGATCGGTGACCTCACCACCAGGTCCTACGCCGTAACCGAGGGTTGCGACGTGGGGGAACAGGATCAGGCCCTGCTCGTACATGGGCTTGTCGAAGGTGAAGTGGCTCACCTCGAACAGCATCATGGCGCCGGCCCAGAACACCATCAGACCAGCGTGGGCCACGTGGGCACCCAGCAGACGGCCGGACAGGTTGATCAGGCGGGCATTTCCAGACCACCAGGCGTAGCCGGTGGAGTCGAGGTCTTTACCGCCAGTGGCGATAAGACCGGAATTAAAGGGCGTTTCCACGGGGCAGAACCTCTTCAGGGAAGACGAAGTTTTCGTGCGGCTGGTCAGCCGGTGCCATCCAGGCACGCAGACCTTCATTGAGAAGGATGTTCTTGGTGTAGAAGGTCTCGAATTCGGGATCTTCTGCAGCGCGGATTTCCTGCGACACGAAGTCGTAGGCGCGCAGGTTGAGGGCCAGGCCGATGATGCCGATGGAGCTGGTCCACAGGCCCATCACAGGCACGAACAGCATGAAGAAGTGCAGCCAGCGCTTGTTGGAGAACGCAATTCCGAAGATCTGGCTCCAGAAGCGGTTGGCGGTGACCATGGAATAGGTCTCTTCTTCCTGAGTGGGCTCGAACGCCTTGAAGGTGTTGGCCTGCTCGCCGTCCTCAAACAGGGTGTTTTCCACGGTGGCGCCGTGAATGGCACACAGCAGTGCGCCGCCGAGGATGCCGGCCACGCCCATCATGTGGAAGGGGTTCAGGGTCCAGTTGTGGAAGCCCTGGAGGAAGAGGAGGAAGCGGAAGATCGCAGCCACACCGAAGGAGGGCGCGAAGAACCAGCTGCTCTGGCCGAGGGGGTACATCAGGAAGACGCTGACGAACACCGCAATCGGACCGGAGAAGGCGATGGCGTTGTAAGGGCGGATGCCCACCAGACGAGCAATCTCGAACTGACGGAGCATGAAGCCGATCAGAGCGAAGGCGCCGTGGAGTGCCACGAAGGCCCAGAGGCCGCCGAGCTGACACCAGCGAACGAAGTCGCCCTGGGCCTCAGGTCCCCAGAGAAGAAGCAGGCTGTGACCCATCGCATCAGCGGGGGTGGACACAGCAGCGGTGAGGAAGTTGCAACCTTCCAGGTACGACGAGGCAATGCCGTGGGTGTACCAGGAGGTGACAAAGGTGGTGCCAGTGAGCCAGCCACCGATGGCCAGATAGGCCGTTGGGAAGAGAAGAATGCCGGACCAGCCGACAAATACGAAGCGGTCGCGCTTGAGCCAGTCATCGAGGACGTCAAACCATCCCCGCTGTGGCGCGCGTCCTACAGCGATCGTCATGAGAGGAGAACGGTGCGGTTACCCGCAGGCTGTGGGATACCTGGCGACCTTAACAATCTCAACGGGGTCTGCGGGGCTGATCGCCCACAGCTGAAATCCGTTGTATCGGAGCGTTTCTTTCCTCTTTCTTTCGTTTTTCCGGGTCCTTTTGTGGCAGGTCTTGCACGTGCCGTCCGCGCAACGGCATCAGCGTTCACAATGTGCGCTGTTTCCAGGCTTCGATGGCCGCTGAACTGCTCGAACAGCCGGTGCTGGGATCGCGCCGCCTGTCCAACATCCTGGTTGCTGCCATGGTCACCATCGGCGGAGTGGGTTTCCTGTTCGCCTCCTTGTCCAGTTATCTCGGTCGGGACCTGCTGCCCCTAGGACATCCGGCCGGGTTGGTGTTTGTCCCGCAAGGGCTGGTGATGGGTCTTTACAGCATTGCTGCAGCCCTTCTGGCCACATACCTCTGGGCGGTGATCGCCATCGATGTGGGATCGGGCTCCAACCGCTTCGACAAGCAGGCCGGGGTGATCACGATCTCCCGCCGTGGATTCCGCAAGCCGATCAGCGTTGAAATTCCTTTGAAGGATGTTCAGGCTGTGAAGGTGGAAGTGCGCGATGGTTTCAACACGCGCAGGCGCGTGTCCTTGCGCGTGCAGGGCCGGCGCGACATGCCGCTCACCCGCGTGGGAGAACCTCTCCCCCTCGCCCAGCTGGAGCAGGATGGAGCCGAACTCGCCCGGTTTCTGGGCGTGAATCTCGAGGGACTCTGATCGCACCATGCTCCACCGTACATTTCGCGCTCTGATCACCCTGGCGCTCTGCGTTCCTCTGTTGGTGAGCTGTGCCACCACCACCACCGCCTCTGTTCCGGATGGGTGTGAGCAGGCCTCGAGCCCCTGCCTTCAGGGCAAGGCCAGCGTTGCTATGGAGACCAGCCGCGGAACGATCACCCTTGAGCTGGATGGCAATGCGGCTCCGGTTACGGCCGGCAATTTTGTGGATCTGGTGAAGCGCGGCACTTACAACGGCACCGTGTTTCATCGCGTTGTGAGGGAGCCCGTTCCGTTTGTGGTGCAGGGAGGCGATCCTGCCTCGAGCAATCCCCAAACGCCCAAGGCTCAATACGGCAACGGCAGCTTCATCGATCCTGAGAGCGGCCAGGCCCGCTTCATTCCCCTGGAGGTGGCGTTTGACGGTGAGGATCAACCCCGCTACGGGCGCGTGGTGAGCAACCCCAGCGAACTGCTGAAGCTGAAGCTCAGTCATGCCCGCGGCGCCCTGGCCATGGCCCGATCCCAGTCACCGGATTCTGCGAGCGCGCAGTTCTACATCGCCTTGAAGCCCCTGCCAGAACTGGATGGTCGCTACGCCGTCTTCGGCCGAGTCACCGAGGGCATGGACGTGGTGGATGCCATCCGTCAGGACGACAAGATCATCAAAGCCACCCTGCTCACGCCTGGGCTCTGATCTAAAAGCCTCGATCTCAGGCCGGAACCCGCCCGCCTGAGATCGAGGCTTTGAGAAGTTCCGTGTTCACACCTGAGGCACGTTCCAAGGCGACCTTCCCTGTGCGCGCGATTTCCTGAATGCCATAGGGAGCCATCAAGCGTTCAAGCGCCACCAGTTTTCCTGGATCGCCCACAACCTCCAGGGTGAGGGCGTCGTCGGCCACATCCACCACCTTGGCCCGGAAAACCTGCACCAGCTCGAGAATGGCGCTGCGCTGACTGGCGGGTGCCGACACCTTCATCAACATCAGTTCCCGTTCCACTGCGGGGCGCTGGGACAGATCGAGCACCTGCAGAACATTCACCAGCTTGTCCAGCTGTTTGGTCATCTGCTGGAGGGTCTGCTGATCGCCCTCCACCACCATCGTCAGCCGCGAGTGTCCCTCCGCCTCCGCAGGGCCCACGGCCAAGCTGTCGATATTGAAGCCTCGCCGGGCGAACAAACCGGCAATGCGGCTGAGGGCACCGGATTCGTCTTCCACCAGAACCGACAGGGTGTGCTTCATGCCTGTTGCTCGATCCTGGGTGCGTGTTCGTGTCCCAAATTACGGTCCAGCCAGTGCAGCAGCTCCTGATGAAACCGTTCGGGGGTTTCGTCATGGGGGCAATGGCCACTGTTCTCCACCACCTTGAGCTCAATCCAGGGGTGTTCGGTCTGCACACGTTCACCGATGAGCAACGGCACGAAGCGATCGTCACGTCCCCAGAGCAACAGCACGGGTGGGGGCTGCGGGCTTTGGCGCAGCTGCTGCAGCAGGGCCGGTGCCGTGGCGCCTCTTGGGCGCAGGGCCATGCCGACGCTCATCGCCCGCAGCGCTCTGGGTGCCGTGCGTCGTCGCGCTGGCTGAGCGATCAGGCGCTGCAGTTCCCGGTCCATGCCGATGGGACGGTTGTAGGCCCCTTGTAGTCCTGCCTTGAGCAGTGGCGTGCGACTGATGAACGGCACCACCAGCTCCAGCGGCAGCAACCTGCACAGCACCGTCACGATGGCGCGCCTGAGTCGCCTCGCCCCTCGCTTTTGTCGTAAGGCGACCGGGTTGATCAGCGCTGGGTCCGGCAGGGGGGCGGCGGCCACCGCTGCCACCAGTCGGGGGGCCAGCACGGCGGTGGTGAGAGCGGTCAGACCGCCCAGGGAGTTGCCCACCAGCACCGCCGGTGACTGCACCACCTGTTCGAGAAAGGCGGCCAGTTGCCGTCCCCACAAGCGGTTGTCGAGGGCCATCCGGCGCTGAAGGCCAGGCTGGTCAGAGCGGCCGAAGCCGATCAGATCCAAGCCATACACGCGGTAGCCAGCGTCAGCCAGAGGGCCGGCGTTGTGACGCCAGTGGCTGCTGCTGGCGCCGAAGCCGTGCAGCAGAACGACTGCAGGGGCGCTTCTGGCGCCGAGAACGCGCCAGTGGCACTGGAATCCCTGCCATGTCCAGGTGGCCGCATCGCCCCAGTCAGCACCGGTGGAGGCAGGCTGGAGGGTGGTTGCAGGCACGCGGCTGGACTCCCAGGATCCTCACTATCGCGAAGGCGCGGCCTGTTTGCAGACGGGATCGGGCTTCTTCCGGGTGCAGTCCCGCCCGTCCCGGGACTTGTCTGTTCTTCTGGCTGCCCATCAGGCCACCCGGGCCGAGGGGCCCCAGCACTGGCTGGACCTGATGGCCGGTTGCGGCATTCGTGGCTTGCGCTGGGGGCTGGAAAGCGCGCCCCAGTCGCCGCACCCGCTGGCGCTCTGGCTGAATGACGCCGATCCCGAGCGCATGGACTCCCTCCAGGCCAATCTCAAGCCGCTGTCTGGCCACGCCGGCGTGGACCTCGCGCTCAGCCAACAGCCTGCCGAACGTTTGCTGCGGCAGGCCTATCTCGATCAGCGCCGTTTCGATCTGATTGATCTCGATGCCTTTGGTTGCCCGAACGGGCTGTTGCAGTCGGCACTGGCGGTGCTGCGCTTCGGTGGGGTGTTGATCCTCGCCAGCACCGATGGTCGCTCGCCCACAGGCCATGACCGGGTGGCCGCTGTGCGGCGGTTTGCTGCGGCAGCACGGGCCCATCCATCCAGCTGGGAGTTGGCCTTGCGGCTGCAACTTGCAGCGTTAGCGCGGGAGGCCTGGATGTTGGGCCGAGGGCTTGAACCGCTGGCTTGCTTCAGCGATGGGCGAACCTTCCGCTTGGCTGTGCGCCTGCATCGCCGTGTTGGTGCGGATGAGGAAGGCAGCCTGGGCCTCCTCGCCCGCTGCGAACACTGCGGTGATCAAGCCGTTCAGCCTGTGCTGAAGCTCAGCGGCTGGCGGGCCTGCTCTTGCTTGTCTGAGGTGGGGCGCTGGGCGGTGTCGGGGCCACTCTGGCTGGGTCCATTGCAGTCCCCGGCGCTGCTGCAGGAGCTGCTCACCCTGAGTGAAGCCATGCCCCACTCCCTGGCGCCCCCCAGCCGGCGGCTGCTCGAGCGCTTGCAGGCGGATCCGGGGTTACCGGTGTGTTGCTGGTCCACCGATGAGCTGGCGCAACGCCTCGGGCTTGCCGGCCCGCCTCCCTTGCACAGGCTTGTGCAGGCGCTGCAGGGGGATGGCTATTGGGCTGGCGTCAGTGGCGTGATGGCCGGGCAGCTACGCACGGATGCGCCATGGAAGGTGTTGTTACAACGGTGTGCCGATCTGGCCTGAGAGCAGCCTTTAATAGGTGCTGATCGTGAACACATCCCCATGGCTTCAGAGATTTTCGGCATTGCAGCGGTGTTCTGGGTGCTGATTCCTGTGGGTCTGGCCGGTGGTGCCCTGCTCCTGAAGCTTCAGAAGGACTGACCCTCAAACAAGGTTGGACGCCCCTTAGGCTCCTGCCTTGGAAGAGCGAGCCCCATGCAGGTTCTGGTGGTTGGTGGTACGGGAACCCTGGGCAGGCAGATTGCCCGTCGTGCCTTGGATCAGGGTCACGATGTGCGCTGCATGGTGCGTTCTCCGCGCAAAGCCCCCTTTCTGCAGGAGTGGGGGTGTGAGCTCACCCGCGGTGATCTGCTCGAGCCGGCCAGCCTCGATTACGCCCTCGATGGGGTGGACGCTGTGATCGATGCGGCCACCAGCCGCCCCAACGATCCCCAGAGTGTTTATGTCACCGACTGGGACGGCAAACTCAATCTGCTCAGAGCCTGTGAACGCGCCGGGGTGAAGCGGTTTGTGTTTCTCTCCCTGCTGGGCGCAGAGAAGCACCGCGATGTTCCATTGATGGACATCAAGTACTGCACCGAGAAGCTGCTCCAGGAGTCAGACCTCGACTACACCATCCTCCAGGGTGCTGCCTTCATGCAGGGGGTGATCAGTCAGTTCGCGATTCCGGTGCTGGAGAGCCAGACCGTCTGGGTGAGCGGCAGTCCCACGCCGATTGCCTACATGAACACCCAAGACATGGCCCGCTTTGCGGTGGCTGCTCTGGATCATCCGGAAACGGTGCGCGGCAGTTTCCCGGTGGTCGGTCCGAAAGCCTGGAATACAGGCGAGGTGGTTCAGCTCTGTGAGCTGGCCTCCGGGAAGTCAGCTCGGGTGTTCCGCGTGCCCCCCGTGCTGATGCGATTGATGGAAGGTGCCTGCTCCTTCTTCGAGCCTGCGGTGAATGTGGCGGAGCGTTTGGCTTTTGCCGAAGTCACCGGTGGCGGCGGTGCCCTCGATGCACCGATGGAGTCCAGCTACAGCCATTTCGGCATCGATGCTTCGGAGGTCACCGGCCTGGAGGAGTACATCCGGGAGTACTACGACACGATTCTCAAGCGCTTGCGTGCCATGGAGGCGGATCTCGACAGGGACGCCAAGAAAAAGCTGCCGTTCTGAAGCCCTCCACTGGCGAGTGGTTGATTTGTACTGGTTTTCGTTAAAGTCGGGGCCCGCCCGCTTTGTTTTATGTCGGTTGCTCAAGTCAAGAATCTGCAGCGACGGCTCGACAACCTCTGCCGTGAGGCGGAAACCGAGCTCACGCGCACGTGCGGGCATGAGCTCTGGCGCACCTTGGGATTCGATGCCTTCGACGGCCTTGAGGACAGCGATCGCCGGGCCAGCGCCAATTATTACTACGGTCAATGGATGACCGCACGAGAGCTGCAGGAGGCCCTGGGGTGATGGCTGAACAATGTTGTGGACCGTCTTTGGACCAGACCGAGGCCGTTGAATCACGGTATGGAGCAGCGGCCCATCAACAGGAAGCTTGCCTGTGCACCCCTGTCGCCTTTGACGCGTCACTGTTGCAGGTGATTCCTGCTGAAGTGGTGGAGCGCGACTACGGATGCGGTGATCCCACCCGATGGGTGCAGGTTGGCGACGATGTGCTCGATCTCGGAAGCGGCAGCGGAAAAAATGCCTTTATTTGCTCTCAGGTGGTTGGTGAACGCGGGTCGGTCATCGGTGTGGATCGCAACGACGACATGCTGGCCCTGTCCTGCGCGGCAGCTCCGGTGGTGGCCAACCGCATTGGATTCGCCAACGTGCGCTTTGTGAAGGGTGCGATTGAAGCCCTGGATGCTGCAACGGCATCAGGCTCCACCTTGATTGAATCCGCCAGCGTGGATGTGGTGTTGAGCAACTGTGTGCTCAATCTGGTGAACCCTTCGGCCCGTGCTGCACTTTTGGCCAACATCCGCCGGGTGTTGCGTCCGGGTGGGCGTGTCGCCATCAGCGACATCGTGTGCGATCGACCTGTGCCGCTGAGTCTTCAGCAGGATCCTGAACTCTGGAGCGGTTGCATCAGCGGCGCCTGGCTTGAGGATGCCTTTCTGGACGACTTCCGTGCCCTTGGTTTTGAGCAGGTTGCCTATGCCGACCGTTCCGACACGCCCTGGAGAGTGGTGGAGGGGATTGAGTTCCGGGCGGTCACCCTCACCGGCGTGCTCCCTGGGGCCTGAGCAAGGCTTTGAGTCGCTCCTGTTCTTCCGGCTTGACCGGTCTCCATTGACCGGGAGCCAGGCCCTCAAGGCTGAGAGGAGGGTTGCCGTCCATCAAATCGATGCTGCTGCGAATCAAGCGCAGGGTCGGCAGGCCCACGGCCGCGGTCATCCGCCTGATTTGGCGGTTGCGGCCTTCGCGCAGGCTGATGCTGAGCCAGGAGGTGGGGATCGAGCGACGCTCGCGGATGGGAGGTGTTCGCTCCGGCAGTTCACGCCAGATGCTTGGGGCGAGGGATGACGCCCGGGCCGGACGGGTGCGCTGCCCTTTGATCACCACCCCTTGTTCAAGGGAAGCCAGTTGGGCATCGTCCGCCAGACCTTCCACCTGCACCCAATAGGTTCGCCAGTGGCCGAATCGGGGGTCGGTGAGCCGTTGCTGCAGGCGTCCGTTTTCGGTGAGGAGCAGCAATCCTTCACTGTCCGCGTCCAGCCGGCCGGCTGCGTACACATTCGGCACGTCAACCCAGTCGGCCAGGCAACCCCAGCGACTGCCGGGCTCTCGGGTGAATTGACTGAGAACCCCAAATGGCTTGTGAAGCAGCAGGGTCAGGAATGGCCTCCGAAGCAGAGAAGCAGAGCCTCTCCCCAGCTGGAGGCCTTGTTCAGGTGGTCGTCATGCAGGTGCTTCATCTTTTCGGCCTGCATTTTCATCATCGTTGCCTGGGTGAACTCATGACCCTGCTCCTTGGCGAGATCCACCACATGCTGGGGGCTTTCGGCTTGTCTGACCTGCTCTCTCACCTGAGAATCAGACTGCACCAGGGATGCAAAGGCAACGAGGGCTGACTCGGACACGGATTTGGGCGCTTTTCTCGAAGATTAAGTGGATTTCTGCCGTGACCGCCACAGATTCACAGCCCCGATAGAAATCATCAGCAGGCCTAGGTCCATCGACAGCGGGGGCAGGATCATGAACCTTGATGCGAGAAGGCTGACCCTAGGGACGGGGTTCCGCTGCTGCGACTGAGCGCAGCGCCGATGGCCTTCTAAAATTCAGTGATTCTTGATTCAGGTCTATTCCGGCGCATGATTGAAACCTCGGGTGTGATTGAAAAAGAGCAGGGCAACGGGTTCTACCTGGTCACCCTCGAGCAGCCCGCAGGTCATCAATGCCTCTGCCGTGCGGCCGGCAAGCTCACCAAATTCAGGATCAAACTGCTCGCGGGTGACAAGGTGCTGGTGGAGATCAGTCCTTATGACCTCACCCGAGGTCGCATCACGTACCGGGAACGCAATGCTGGGGCACCAGGTGGTCGTCCCGGTGGCAACCGCCCCGGGGGACCGCGCCGCCGTTGAGGCTCAGCTCTCAGGCAGCAGTGAGCGAATCGAGGCCATGAACTCGCTGCGCTGCTTCACTCCTCGCCATTGCTGTTTGAGCTCTTTGTCGTAAAAGAGCTGCACGGTGGGCGTGCCATTCACGCCAGCTTGTTCAGCGATGGCCTGGTCGGCCTCGACATCGATTTCGATCCCCTGAGCGCGCCCTCCCAGTTCATCGAGCACACGCTTGAGCTGAGGCTTCAGCACGTGGCAGGGGCCGCAGCTCGGGGATGTGTAAACAACCAGGAGCGGCCTCTGGCTGTCGTGGTACAGCTTCCTGAGGGCGTAGCTTCCCTTCTGCCAGAGCGCATCAGGGTCGTAGGTGGATTCCGTTGTTTCCGCTGTGGCTTTGGGTGTGTCCGCCTTGGCGGGCTCGGCCTGATCGCGCTTCACCAATTGGGCCAGGTCGTTGTGGCTGAGCCATCGCTCGGCGGCCAGGGCTGCCTGGCAGCCACTCCCTGCAGCGGTGATTCCTTGGCGCCACTCCGCATCCGCAACATCTCCGGCCGCGAACACCCCCTCTTTGGAGGTTTCCGGGCGCCCGGGCTGGGTGATCAGATAACCGGTGCCATCGCAATGGAGCTGGTCACGCACCAATTCGGTGTTCGGTGTGTGGCCGATGGCATAGAACATTCCCCTCACTGGAAGGTGCTCCTCCAGGCCGCTGTCTCGGCGCTGGAGCCGCAGCCCACTAAGCCATTCACCGCCTTCGGCGTCGGCCACTTGGGTGTTCCAGTGCACGGTGATCTGGGGGTTGGCCTGCACCCGGTCGGCCATGGCGGCGCTGGCACGCAGGCGGTCGGAGCGCACCAGCAGGTGCACATGGCTTCCGTATTTCGTTAGATACACAGCCTCTTCGCAGGCGGAGTCACCGCCTCCCACCACGGCCAATTCCTCGTTGCGGAACTGGGGCGTCGCGCCATCGCAGATGGCGCAGGCGCTGATTCCCTGGCTCCAGAAGCGTTCTTCATTGGGGAGGCTCAGGCGATTGGCGCTCGCACCGGTGGCGATGATCAGAGCCTGGGTCTCGATCGTGTCGCCATCGGCTTCGATTCTGTAGGGCCTCTGGCTCAAGTCGATGCGGTCTGCATCGGCCTCAAGCAAGCGTGTTCCCCAACGTTGCGCTTGGGCCTTCATCAGGTCCATCAGGTCAGGACCTAGGACGCCATCGGGAAACCCAGGGAAATTTTCCACATGGGTGGTGGTCATCAATTGCCCACCTGGAATTCCACCCCGTTGGAATCCCGTGATCAGAAGCGGGTTGAGGTTGGCGCGGGCGGCGTAGATGGCTGCGGTGTACCCAGCAGGGCCAGACCCCACGATCACCAGGTTTTCGACCGCCATGGCTAATGCGGAGTGACTATGAGTTAAGTGTAGGTGGTCGGGGCCGGCTGATGGGCTTTTTTTGTTGGCAATTTGGTCGCGTTTTTTCTGATCGGAATGATCAGAAAATTGGCTATTTAAGAATTTATTTAGATTTCAAGTGAATCTTCTGAGGCGTGGTCTGCATGCAGGGGGCGACGCTTCCCATTGGATTGCTTCAGGCTCATCACGGAATCCTCCAGCATCTCCGGATGCTCCCCGATACAGAGAATCCATTCCCGGAATTCTTGGGTTACCGCATAGCTGTCTTCGTAGCGCTCAGCGCTGTCGAGCACTGCAATCCGGGTTGTTGCCCAGCAGGTGGCAACGCTGACGCGACGTTCTAGAGCTGCGTCCATGACTGTCTCCCAGATGGTGCCCAGGCTGAATGCTGATGGCGCTCCATCAGGCCTGATTTTGCAGACCGTCGCATTTTTTCTTACGAGAAGATGTTTTCAGCGCTGCAAAAATTGAGGTAATTCCGGGGTTCGCATACGGATCACCGCACCAGCACCGTCGCCGACGGCTTCCAGGGGCAGGCTCGGCCCTCGCCATGAGCCTCCTTGCGCGCACTCCTCAGGCGTGTCTGATTTGGCAGGAGCCGCAATGCGATATGGCTCAGACAGCGACCAGTTGCGTGCGTACTGCATCAACAGGGGGTCGGCCGGCGCGAACACAAAGGAGGGATCGCGGGGAATCGCCTCCTTGCTGGCCCGATCCCCGCAGAGACGGACGGCCCGGGTGATGCCCTGGATGAAACGGCTTCGGGTCGCCACTGTCGTGAGATAGGCCACCACCCGCAGTCGGGGGGCATCAAATCCTTCGGCGCACATGTCGATGCTCACAAGCCAGTCGGCATCCCCGCGTTCAAAGCGGTTCAGTCGATCCGAGGCGCCTGGGTCTTGGGAGTGAACAAGGTCCACCCGGTCGCCCTGCTCTTCGAGAAGGGAGGAGATGGTTCGGGCGTGGTCGATGTCCCGAGCGATCACCAGACCTGCCGCACGCGGGTGGTGCTGGCGAACACGTTCCAGTTGGGTTCGGGCCCGCAGCAGCAGCTGCAGGGCGATGCTGCTGCTGTCCGCAAGGCGGATGGCTCTGCGCAGGTTGCGCGCTCGCCAGCTCTCCCTCTGCTCAGACGACAACGGCGACACCTCCCGGTCGGGCTGACCCTCCTGGCTGTGTTCCACCCATCCGTCTTGGAAGCGAAATTCCAGCGGTCTCACATCCCCAGCCGCGATCAGTTCCCGCGGCTCCACACTGAGATCGGGTTGGATCTGCTCCATCCGCTCACCGGCCTCCTCCACTTCCACTCTCCGAGCGGCACAGAACGCAAGGTTGTCGGCCCGGAAGGGGGTTCCGGTCAGCCCCAGCCGCAGCCTGGCGCTCTGGCTCAGCTCCAGAAACGTGCGACCCCAAACCGGCCCTTCAGGTTCTTCCGGCTCCACCCCGAGATGGTGGGCTTCGTCTGCGATCGCCAGATGCGTGCCATGGCTCCACAGGGCGATCTCGGCTTTGAGC